>NZ_JAPJDY010000007.1:0-125299 GCF_030731985.1 Rheinheimera baltica | reverse complement strand
TGTCGCAGCCTAAGGCTCAGGTTTAAACTCAGCGCCAAGGAAATACTTTCTTCGCCGCCTTCAAGGAGCACATCCCTGTGCCCTTTCAGCCTGCGCGGCATCCCTGCCGCTGCTGCGAAAGTACACCTTGTCCCTTCGTCTCAAGTTTTGCTGCTTATTCTTCTAACTTGCTTAAATCTCTTACTGCGCCCTTATCCGCACTGCTTGCCAACAAGGCATAAGCTTTTAACGCTGTGCTGACTACCCGCTGGCGGTTCTCTGGCTTCCAGCCCAGCTTACCTTTGGCATCCATCGCAGCACGGCGCTGTGCGAGCACCTCATCACTTACGGCAATACCAATTTTGCGCTGCGGAATATCAATTTCAATTCGATCGCCTTCTTCTACTAAGGCGATAGCACCACCACTGGCGGCTTCTGGTGATACGTGGCCAATAGACAAACCAGAAGTACCACCAGAAAAACGGCCGTCAGTGATTAAGGCACAGGCTTTACCTAAGCCCATCGACTTTAAGTAGCTGGTGGGGTACAACATTTCCTGCATGCCCGGGCCACCTTTAGGGCCTTCGTAGCGAATAATCACAGCATCACCTGCAACCACGTTGCCTTTTAAAATTGCGTCTACTGCGTCGTCCTGGCTTTCAAAAATACGCGCGCGGCCGGTAAACACTAAATTCTCTTTTTCTACCCCAGCGGTTTTAACAATACAGCCTTGCGGCGCCAGGTTGCCAAACAATACGGCTAAGCCGCCATCCTGCGAATAGGCATGCTCTTTACTGCGAATACAGCCGTCTACGCGATCGTCATCCAGAGTGGGGTAACGACAGTTTTGCGAAAATGCCTGCGTGGTGCGAATACCTGCCGGGCCGGCTAAATACATTTGTCTGGCGTCTTCGTTGCTGGTGGTTGCAATATCCCATTGCTCCAGCACTGCACCCAAGCTATTGCCCGCGACATGCGGTACGTTAGGGTTTAATAAACCGGCACGGTTAAGTTCCGCCAAAATACCCATAACACCACCTGCGCGGTGTACATCTTCCATATGGTATTTCTGTGTCGACGGCGCTACTTTACACAAGTGCGGCACGATGCGAGATAAACGGTCGATGTCGGCCATGCCAAAATCGACTTCGGCTTCAATAGCCGCGGCCAGTAAATGCAGTACCGTGTTAGTAGAGCCGCCCATGGCGATATCTAACATCATGGCGTTTTCAAAAGCGGTTTTATTGGCGATATTACGCGGTAAGGCGCTGGCATCATCATTTTTATACCAACGGTTGCACAGTTCCATAATTCTGAAACCAGCCTGTACAAACAGCTCTTTACGATCAGCATGGGTGGCCAACAGCGAGCCATTACCCGGCTGGCCTAAACCCAGGGCCTCGACTAAACAGTTCATCGAGTTGGCGGTAAACATGCCCGAGCAGCTGCCACAGGTTGGGCAGGCGCTGCGCTCAATTTGCTCGCTGTCGCTGTCGCTGACTTTAGGATCGGCGGCTGACACCATGGCATCAACTAAATCCAGCTTGATAATTTGATCCGATAGCTTGGTTTTGCCCGCTTCCATCGGTCCGCCGGAGACAAAAATAGCCGGTACGTTTAAGCGCATCGCGGCCATTAACATGCCGGGGGTGATCTTGTCGCAGTTAGAGATACACACCATAGCATCAGCACAGTGTGCGTTTACCATATACTCTACCGAGTCAGCAATCAGCTCGCGCGACGGTAGGCTGTACAACATGCCGCCGTGGCCCATAGCAATGCCATCATCTACGGCTATGGTATTGAATTCTTTAGCAATGCCACCAGCCTCTTCAATGCTTTTTGCCACCAGTTTACCTAAATCACGCAGGTGCACGTGGCCGGGTACAAATTCGCAAAACGAGTTCACCACCGCAATAATCGGCTTACCAAAATCAGTGTCTTTTACACCGGTGGCTCGCCACAGTGCGCGGGCGCCCGCCATATTGCGGCCTTCAGTAACGGTGGCGGATCTTAACTTTGGCATTGTGCTACTCCGTGTGTTCAGTAAATAATTAGTATAGGGTTAAAGGGGGCTTAAGCACTTAATACGGCTAATTCCGCTGATGCCAGCTCCAATTGCTGAATGTCATACAGTTTATGCAGCTGACTGGTTAATAAATGAATCGGCTTATCACCGCTGACCGTCAGGGTAATATAAAGGCTACGTGAGTCAGCCCGTGGTGCCAGTTGTAATCCGGCCAGTTCATAGCCGCGATAGCGGGTAACCTGTAACAGGCGCTCAACAACGGCCGGGGTATTATTGGCGGTGATATTCAGTACGTGGTTCATGCTTTTGCCTCCGTCATCATGTCTTCATTGGCAGCTCCCGGCGGTACTAACGGCCAGACGTTGTCTTTGTCATCAATACAAACATGCAGCAGGTAAGGGCCGGGCCAGGTAAACATGGCTTCCAATGCACCTTCTACTTCATCTTTGCGGGTTATACAGTGGCCCGGTATGGCAAAGGCGGCGGCCAATGCAACAAAATCCGGGTTGTCAGATAAATCGGTTTCGCTGTAGCGCTCATTAAAAAACAGCTGTTGCCACTGCTTTACCATGCCTAAACGCTGGTTATCGACAATGACAATTTTTACCGGCAGGCGAAAACGTTTAATGGTAGCGAGCTCTTGCACGTTCATCATAAACGAGCCGTCACCTGATACGGTGATTACCGTATCTTGTGGCCGGGCTAATTTTGCGCCAATGGCTGCAGGCAGGCCAAAGCCCATAGTACCTAAGCCACCACTGGATAAATGATTACGCGGGCTGCTAAAGCGCATATGTTGCGCTACCCACATTTGATGTTGGCCAACATCACAACACACTACGCTGTTATCCGGCATGCGCTCACTTAGCTGCTTTAACATCAACGGCGCATAAATACGTTCGCCCGGATGGTCATAGCGCCAGCCATGCTGCTGCTTTAACGTGGCGCAGTGGGCTAACCACTCATCGCAGTTTGTGCTGGCCGAGATTGCCGGTAAAATTTGTTTCATATCGCCCAGCAATGCCGCATCAGCAAAGCGCACTTTATTGATTTCAGCCGGGTCGATATCGACATGAATTACTTTGGCGTGCGGCGCAAACTTTTGCAGGTTGCCGGTTACCCGGTCATCAAAGCGCGCGCCTAAGCAAATTAATAAATCGCATTGCTGCACGGCCAAATTGCCTGCCTGAGTGCCATGCATACCCAGCATGCCCATGTAATGTGTATTGTCTTTTGCAACCGACCCCATAGCTTTTAATGTGGTAACAGATGGCATTGGGTTGTCAGCCAAAAATTGCTGCAACTGAGGCATGGCACCGGCCATATGCACGCCACCGCCGATATACGCCATCGGTTTTTTCGCCGCAGCAATAAGTGCCCGTGCCTTTGCGGCATTTGCCAGCGACGTAGGCACCGACACTGCCTTTTGCGCATTGCTAGCTAGGGGCTGGTAATCAATTTCTGCTAACTGCACGTCTTTAGGGATGTCTACTAAAACAGGGCCTGGGCGCCCGCTTTTGGCAATGGCAAACGCTTGGTTTAGTGTCGCTTCCAGCTCTTCTACGCTACGCACCATAAAGCTGTGTTTGGTTACCGCGAGGCTTAAGCCAAGTACATCAATTTCCTGAAACGCGTCACTGCCCATTACGGCCTGCGACACCTGGCCGGTAATGGCGACAACAGGCACCGAGTCCAGCATGGCGTCAGCCAGCGAAGTGATAAGGTTAGTCGCCCCCGGCCCGGAGGTTGCCATGCACACGCCAACCTTGCCGGAGGCGCGGGCGAAGCCAATGGCAGAAAATGCGCCGCCCTGTTCATGCCGGCACAGATAGTGTTTTACCGTGCTTTGATACAGGGCATCGTAAATAGGCATAATAGCGCCGCCAGGGTAACCGAAAATGGTCTCTACCCCGTGTTGTTGCAGCACCTGCAGTACCAATTCTGCGCCTTTCATTGTTGTTCCTCTGTTTGCTAACCCACTTTTACAAGGCCCGGAAACGACAAAACCCCCGGTCCTTGCGGAGCGGGGGTTTTGTTGGATTTCGCCTTAAGCTACTTTTTTTCCAAAACACCGCCCCCGCGGAGATTAATAATCACCACGACCACGAGGACAATAATGTTCAGAACAGTAGCTAAACGCATAATATGATTCTTACTTATTTACTTGGTTAAAAACTATTTTAGTTATACAGCCTGCAATGCAGACTTAATTGCCTATAGAAATAGCCGTCTATCAGTCTGAAGTCAACAGGTTTTTCTGATTTGATAAAAAATAGTCAGTTGGGAAGCTGCGTTACTGGTGTGAGAATCGGCTTACACTAAACCAACCGTGGCAGGCCTGGATGGCCGAATCGAGCCTACAGGGACGTATTTACGGCGTGTTGGTGTGTGTAAACCGGTTCGATAGTTTGCACCTGAAGTGATAGGCGACGTACACTTAAGTCATTCATCAACCAGCGAGGTAGCCGCGTGGATCAGTTAGAGCTGTTTGAACTGCCCAACCCCTGCATCGGTGTGTGCCAAAGCAACAGCCGCGGTTACTGCACGGGCTGCCTGCGTTCACGAGATGAGCGCTTCAACTGGCATGCTAAACCGGCTGCTGAGCGTGCGCATATTCTAAAATTACTCACGCAGCGTAGAACGCGGTTAAACGCTAAAGCGAAGAAAGAAGATGACTCGCCAGCTAACGGCAAGTCTTTAGACTTGTTTTGAGTTATCAGCCTTTTTTAACCAAGCCAATAATAAATAGCAGCACCACAGCGCCTACCGTGGCAGTAATGAGTGAACCAACCAAACCAAAAGACGCCAGACCTAGTGCGCCGAATAAAAAGCCGCCGATAAACGCGCCGACTATACCAACGATGATGTTTCCCAGAATGCCAAAGCCACGGCCTTTCATGATGTTACCCGCTAGCCAGCCCGCTATGGCGCCGATAAGTAAAAACAGAATAAAATTCATCTTATGTCCTCAATTATTGTTAGCCCAGCATTGGTTGCTGGTGGTTTAAGCAAAGCATATAACCGTTTAATGGCAAGTAATGCGTAGGTCATGCATTTATTTTTTACTCTGTTAATACTCCAGTACACCTGGGTAGGGTTTTTGGTAGCCTGATAATATCTGCTGCAAGTCGCTAAATGTGCTTAACAGTGAGCGTAATGTGACTTTGTCAGTTATAAAATGTGGTAATTTCCCGGCCGGATCTGCCTGACCGGTGTAGTCAATAAGCAATACACCGCCCTCTAGCGGTGTTAACTCCCAATGTCCTTGCACCTGCTCTACCCGCACATAACCTGGCTCTGGCGAAAAGTGCTGCCCCATGTCCTCAATATGCAATGTTAGCACCTTGCTTTGGGGGTCTTGCGTCCAGCTAGACTGCGTAATCATGTCGCGTGGTGACACCGGCCAAATAGCATCAAAGTAAATATGCACCAGATGGGTATTCGATGACGGCGTGGCAAGCACAATGGCCCGCTCGCTATTGGTTACCCAGGCAGAAATATTATTAGTGTCTTCGAGCAAATGTAAAAAGGCACCTATAGACGAGCGCACCTTGGTGGTTGCGTGTACTTGTAATAAAGCATTTTCTGATTCGCGATGCTCTATAAGTAGTTGATCTGATTTATGATAAGTCGTCCAGCCAGAAGCCGCAACACCGCTGAAATGAGGGCCAAGCAACACCAGTAGCACCAGTAAAACCGACCATTTCATTGTAATGCCTTTTCTATTAGGGAATATATATGCAAAAACATCGTGTGCAATAATGCACCGTTGTGTAGTCACAACGCTAGCGGATTATGCGGCACTGAAAAATGTAAAGAAGAGAATAAACTACAAAAATAGAACAACAGCAGCCTAAACAGAAACTGCCGTTGTTCGGTATTATCAATTAACTTTAAGCTTACCGCCTTTGCCTAAACCGCCTTCAACATTTTGTGCTTTATAGTTACGTAAAGCCTTCACCATGTTGTTGTACGAGTCAGCAAACGCTGCTGTAATAACTTTGCCTTCAGGCGTTTTGGTATAGCCACCTGCGCCAAAGAAACCGCCGGCAAAAAGTCCACCAAAAATACCGTAATCCCAGTTTTTGGCATTACCTACCGCAGATGAAACTTGCACACCCGAGCGGTTATCAATTAACAGCAATGTTGTTGCGGCTTCGTTGCTTTTTAAACCACCGGCAACAGCACCAACCCAGCCGCCAATTAAGCCACCAACACCGCCAGTGTCTTTGGCTGAAAACTGAACGGACGGGCTAACAGTATAGTCTGCGGCGACAAGTTGCCCTTTACCAAAGTCGCTACCACCGCGAAGCTCACCAGAATTCATTAAATCACGTTCGGTATTCATTGAAGACATGGAGACACCACGCTCAACAATAACAAAACAGTTTGATTGCTGAATCATTGTACGAATAACGGGAACAGTACTGCCAAGACTTGAGTAGTTTCTGTTGTAGTAATCCCACCAGTCACCGGTTTGATCTTCATAAACAGATAAAGTGCCAAGCGGGGCGTCACATTTTTCTAAAGCAGAATTTTGTCCTTCTGCATTACTACCGCCGGCACCACCGGTAATAGTATTACCAGAGCTTCCGCCCATACTAGGCATAGTGCTTGAGCAGGCGCTTAAACCCAAGATGCCCAGCAGTGTTAGCAATTTACAAGCGCTTGAGAGGTTCATATCCATTATCCACAAACTCCTAAATTAATCATCAATAGTAGGGTAAATGCAAATAACCACAGTTTCCATAACTAAATGAAACTTTTTGGCCACCTTGGTTACAATATTGTTTAGACCAAAAATGTTTAAGTGTATGCGATTGCCTGAAGTAATAGTTTCGTTTTGTGAAAAGAAAGTAATATAAAGCACGCTAATAAACGAGAAACCCGCTGTTATGCGGGTTTAATAACTATAGGACAACAAGTTTGATAGCTTGGCACTACACAGCAAATAAACCAGACGCTTTGTCTTCCAGTTGCAGTTAGTCGGTTTCAGCTTTGGCGGCCTGGTCGTATCGTTTGTACATCTAAATAACCGCAAATTTCAGTGATGAGTGCGTTATTTTTAGGCTGTAATTTCGGCGAATTGTGTTGTTGTTAAAGCGATGTACTCACCTTCAGCCAAATCGTCCGGTAGTTGCAGCCCGCCAACCTTCTCCCTGTGCAATTTAACCACCTTATTACCAATGGCAGCAAACATACGTTTTACCTGATGATAGCGGCCTTCGTGAATGGTTAGCAGAGCTTCAGTTTCATCGAGTATTTCCAGCTGGGCTGGTAAAGTAGCGTTCTTTTCATTGCGCAGCATTACGCCCTCAGCAAACTGCTCAATAGCACTATTTGGAATAGGATCGGCGGTCCAAACCCGGTAGGTTTTGGCAACGTGATGTTTGGGGCTGCTGATACGATGTGACCATTGGCCATCGTCGGTTATCAGCACCAAACCCGTGGTGTCTAAATCGAGCCGGCCGACAGTATGCAGCCGTTCGATTAATGGCTCGTCCATCAAGGTAAATACCGTGGGGTGTTCCGGGTCTTCCGTAGAGCAGATATAGCCATCGGGCTTGTGCAGCATAAAGTAGCGCAAGCCGATGAGCTGCAGTTGTTCATCGTTCAAGCATACAACGTCGCTGTCTTTTACCTGAAGTGCCGCCTGTTTTACCAGCTCGCCGTTAAGGGTTACCAATTTTTGCCGGATCACTTTGCCTGCCTGGCTACGTGTTAAGCCGGTGCAATCACATATAAATTTATCTAAACGCATAAGTCACCTGTATTAATTGCGTTTAGTGTAACCAATTTTACCGGCGTAGTCGCTAACTCAGTGGCGTTTCACGGTGTAAGCGTCGACACCATAAAGTGTGGATTTAACAGTTGCTCGCGCTGGTACACTTTACTGGCTATGCCATCAAAACTTACGCTGGCACCGGCTTCCAAGGCAATGATATGGCCGGCACCGGTATCCCATTGCATCGTGGGCCCAAAGCGTGGGTATACGTCGGCAACACCTTCTGCTACCAAACAGAATTTCAGAGAGCTACCAACCGGCACCATGTCGTGTTGGGCAAATTGTGCCAGATAACCAGCTAAATCGGGGCTTGGGTGGCTGCGGCTGCCTACAACGCGAATGACATCACCAGGTGTGCTCACTTTTGCCGCCTTAACACCGGCAGGCGTTTTGACAAAAGCGCCTTCGCCTTTGGCAGCGTAGTAGGTTTTATTCAGCACCGGCGCATGAATAACCCCCAGTACGGGTTCGCCATTGTCTATCAGGGCAATATTTACGGTAAATTCGCCATTGCGTTTAATAAATTCTTTGGTGCCATCCAGCGGGTCGACTAACCAATAACGCTGCCAGGTTTTACGTATATCCCAGCTAATATCCGCCGCTTCTTCCGACAAAATGGGCAGATGTGGTGTCAGTGCGGTTAACGCTTTTACAATTAACTGATGGGCGGCTAAATCGGCGGCAGTCAGCGGGGAGTCATCAGCTTTGCCGGTAATGTTAAACGCGGCGGTATCTTGCTGATAAACCGCCAATATGGCTTTACCGGCTTGTTCGGCAATATCAATAACGGCGTTTAAATAGTGCATTTAACTTATCATCCCTTTTACCTTTAATAGCTGCAACAGTTGTTGCACACTGTCCTCTAATGATAGCGTTGAAGTGTCTAGTACTAAATCCGCGTGCTCTGGCGCTTCGTATGGGTCAGAAATGCCAGTGAAGTGGCTGATCTCACCAGCACGGGCTTTTTTATATAAGCCTTTCACATCGCGTTGCTCACACACTTCCAGAGGAGTAGCTATATGTACTTCAATAAATTTGCCGTTTGGAATAAAGCTTTTTACCAGCTCTCGCTGATGGCGGTAGGGCGAGATAAACGCACTTAATACCAGTAAGCCCGCGTCTACCATTAGCCCGGCAACGGCGCCAACCCGTCGCAGGTTTTCCGTTCTGTCCTGGGCACTAAAACCTAAATCAGCACATAAACCATGGCGCACATTGTCACCATCTAGCAAGTAGGTAAATTGACCGCGCGCAGCCAACGCCTGTTCCAGCGCATTAGCGACAGTGGACTTACCCGAGCCAGATAAACCAGTGAACCAGATAACGGCACTTTGTTGACCGAACAGCGCTTCTCTTGCTACTACGTCAACATCATGTGATTGCCACTTAATATCGTTATTTTTCATCTTTGTATCACTTAAACGGATAAATTATTGGCAAAAAAATCAGCACTACCGCGCTGTATGTTAGTGCCATGGGTATACCTAAACGAAGATAGTCTTTTAACTGATAATTGCCTGCTGAGTACACCATTAAATTGGTTTGATAGCCAAATGGTGAAATAAAACTGGCCGAGGCACCAAACGCGACGGCCATAAAAAAGGGTACCGGATCCACACTCAGGCTTTGCGCTATGGCATAGGCTATGGGAAATGTCAGCGCTGCTGCCGCATTGTTGGTTACTAATTCGGTAAACAGCCAGGTAGCAATAAACACGGCGACTAAAGCACCATAAGCACCACTGCCATCAACCAGGGTAATTAAGCCCTCTGCTATAGCGCCGGCCACGCCGGTTTGTATCATTAACTGGGCCAAACCAATGGCAGAGCCAACAATTAACCACAATTCCAGTGGGAAGCGGTTTTTTAACTCTTTGACATTGACCGCGCCAATGGCGACATAGGCTAATAGCAAGACTGGCAAGCTTTTAATCAGCGGGACAATATTGACTATTGATAAACTCAGCGCCGCTAAAAAGCCCAGTAATACCCAATTACTCAGTTTTTGCGACAATGGCCGGGCAATACTTAAACCATTCACATAGACAAATTCCTGGTTTAACTGGTGCTGGCCGGGGAAGTGTTTACCGACGGACAATATCAGCACATCACCGGCATGCAGCACTAAGTCGCCCAAGCCCCCTTGTAACCGTTCATGGCCACGACGGACGGCAATGACTACGGCATCATATTCATGGCGAAAGCGCAGTTGTTTTAAGCTTTTACCTACCAGGCGCGAGCTGTAGCTCAGTACTGCTTCAAGTAGTTCGCCTTGCTGTTGGTCTTGTCGTAGTAAGTCTAAACCGGGGAATTGTTGTAGCCGGGTTACCGCAGCGATATCGCCGACAAAGCGCAGCTCATCGCCAGCTTCAATAACGGTTTCGGGAGTAACCGGGCAAATGCGCTCTTTACCGCGTTGAATTTCAGCTAAAAACAGCGCCTGCAGTTCGCGTAGCTGGTTTTGCTCAACACTTTTACCAATTAATTGGCTGTCGCTGCGCACGTGTGCTGTCAGGTAGTATGGTGTGGCATCGCTGTCTTGTTGGCGGTTATCGGGTAGCCAGCGGCTGCCAATAATCAACACCACTATTCCGGCTGCCAACACTAAAGCACCCAATAAAGTAAAGTCAAAAAAGCCCAATACCGGCTCGCCGCTTTGCTCAATAAAGCCGTTAACAATAAGGTTGGTTGAGGTACCAATGAGTGTAAGCATGCCACCTAAAATAGCACTGTAAGACAGCGGTAACAGCAGCTTAGACGCGGCGAAATGGTTATGATGACGAAGCGACGACATTAACGTAGCCACTACGGCGGTATTATTAATAAAGGCTGACATCAACGCACTGGACAAGCTTAAACGCGCGATAACGCTGCTTAGTCGTTTACCCTGAAAACCTTGGCTAAGCCAGGTAACCAGCTGTGACTTTTCAATCGCAATTGACACCAATAACAGCAATAACAGTGTGACCAGCGAAGGATTGGCAAAGTTTTGCAGGGCTTTTTCCAGTGGCAACCAGCCCACCAGATAACTCAGCAGTAAGGCGCCACCGAACCACAGTGCCGGGGAGCGTTTGCTAAAAATTAGCCCCGCTACCAGCGCCAGAAGTAGAACGATTACGCCATACTGCTGATAGTGCATTACTTATCGCCCTTGAATAGCTCGCGCACATCACGTGCACCCCAGTGCGGAAAGTGCTTACGGATCAGCGCATTAAGTTCTTGCTCAAACACGCTGATATCCGCGCTTGCTGCTTTTTCTTCGGCCAGTACATTTTGTACTAAACCCGCCGCCACAGTGGCATTGGTTAAACGGTCAACAAGAATAAAATTACCGGTACCAGGCTGGTTTTTAAAGGTATCCAGCGGCTGGGTTTCGGTTAATTCCAGCTCGACCAGAGCGATATCATTCATAGTCACCTGTTCAGCCGCTTCTTGCGCCAAGGTGTTTACGTTTACCTTATGATTTAACCGGTTAATGCAAACACTGCTTTTGCGTGTGGCCAGCTTTAAGTCGTACAAGCGTCCGGTTTGCAATGGTTGCTCATCAAACCACACGAGATAAGCCAGTGCCCGGTTAGTTAGCGTTACAGTTTCATCAGACGGTACCAGCCAGTCGCCACGGCTGATATCAATTTCATCATTAAGCGTAAGGGTAACCGCCTGACCGGCGATGGCGGCAGCTTGTTCGCCAGCAAAGCTAACAATTTGTTTAATGGTACTTTTTTTACCCGACGGATAAGCGGTTACGGCTTGCCCTACGGCTAAGCGACCACTGACTAAGGTGCCAGCAAAGCCACGAAAATCCAGATCGGGCCGGTTTACATATTGCACCGGGAAGCGTGTGCCCACACCGCCACGCAAAGGTATTGGCAAGGTTTCCAGTAACGGCAACAGTGCTGTACCGGTGTACCACGGCATGTTTGCGGACAAGGTTAAAATGTTTTCGCCTTTTAACGCACTGATCGGTACCACGTCTACGGTGGGTACCTGTAGCTGCGCCATTAGTGCTTGCACGTCTTGTTTTATCGCGTTGTAACGCAGCTCGCTGTAATCGACGATATCCATTTTGTTTACTGCAACAATAAGGTGTTTAATCCCCAGTTGTGAACAGATAAAACTATGACGGCGGGTTTGTGTTTGTACACCATAACGGGCATCTATCAGCAATATAGCCACGTCAGAAGTTGACGCACCGGTGGCCATATTACGGGTATATTGTTCATGGCCAGGGGTGTCGGCCAAAATAAACTTGCGCTCTGTGGTAGAGAAGTAGCGGTACGCCACATCAATGGTAATACCTTGTTCGCGCTCAGCTTGTAAGCCATCTACCAACATAGCCAGTTCTAATTCGCCTTCGCTGTTGCGGCCTTTGTGGTCGCGTTTCAATGCGTCCAGCTGATCATCATACAACTGCTGGCTGTCGTGCAACAGACGACCTATTAAGGTGCTTTTACCGTCATCCACGCTGCCACAGGTAAGCACCCGTAGCAGGCCTTTATCCTGATGCTGCTGCAAATAACCGACTATACCTAAGGTGTTTAATTGCTCGTTTAACGAGGTTACATTAACTGATGACATTAGAAATAGCCCTCGCGTTTTTTCAATTCCATTCCAGATTGGTCCTGGTCAATTACCCGGCCCTGACGTTCAGATGTGCGGGCGCGCAGCATTTCTTCAACGATGCCTTCTAAGGTATCTGCGGTAGATTCAATAGCGCCGGTAAGTGGGTAACAGCCTAAGGTTCTAAATCGTACTGATTTAAGCTCGGGTGTTTCGCCGGGCTCCAGCGGCATACGCTCGTCATCTACCATGATTAAGCTACCGTTGCGTTCTACTACCGGGCGATGTTTGGCCAAATACAGCGGCACTATGTCGATTTTTTCTTGCAAAATGTATAACCAGATATCCAGCTCGGTCCAGTTAGACAGCGGAAACACCCTTATACTTTCGCCTTCGTTAATGGCACCGTTATATAGGTTCCACAGCTCAGGACGTTGATTTTTCGGATCCCAGCGATGGTGTTTATCACGAAACGAGTACACCCGCTCTTTAGCCCGGGACTTTTCTTCGTCGCGTCGTGCGCCGCCAAAAGCCGCGTCAAAGCCGTATTTATTTAACGCCTGTTTTAAGCTTTGGGTTTTCATAATGTCAGTGTGTTTAGCACTACCATGTTCGAACGGGCTAATGTTCATAGCCAACCCTTCGGGGTTTTTGTGCACCAACAGCTCAAAGTTGTATTCTTTGGCTAAGCGATCGCGAAACGCAATCATCTCACGAAACTTCCAATTAGTATCCACGTGTAACAGCGGAAAGGGAATGTTACCCGGTGCAAAGGCTTTACGCGCCAAATGCAACAATACTGACGAGTCTTTGCCGATAGAGTACAGCATGACGGGCTTTTTAAATTCTGCCGCTACTTCGCGGAAAATATGAATACTTTCAGCTTCCAGCTGCTGTAAGTGCGATAAAGCACTGGCTAATTCAGACATCTATTAATCCTCACTCCATCCGGGTCAGGGTTTGGCCAAACACTGGCACTTGCGGGCGCTGACCAAACCAATGTAAATCGTGTTGTAAACTTACCACTTCGCCAATCACCAACAGTGCTGGTGAGTTTATCTGATGCTGGCTTACCAGTTCAGCTAATTGCTGTAGCGTGCCGGTAATAATGCGTTGTTCGCGCCGGGTACCATTTTCAATAATGGCCACCGGTGTGTTGCCGCTGCGCCCCGCATCTATCAGTTGCTGTTGAATGTGTGCTGCCTTCATCAGGCCCATATAGATAACCAGCGTTTGATTTGCTTTGCTCATACTGTACCAGTCTGGCTCAGTACCGTCTGGGCGGCAATGCCCGGTAATAAATTGCACACTTTGCGCATGGTCACGATGGGTTAGCGGTATACCGGCATAGGCGGCACAACCTGCGGCTGCTGTTACACCTGGTACTACCTGAAAGGCAATATTATGCGGAATAAGCGCCTGTATTTCTTCACCACCCCGACCAAAAATAAACGGGTCGCCACCTTTTAACCGGCAGACTTTTTTGCCGGCTAGTGCTAAATCAACTAATAACTGATTTGTATCTTGCTGCGGCACCGAATGATCACCGGCTTTTTTACCGACGCAAATACGCTCAGCATCGCGGCGCACTAGCTCCATAATTTGCGGCGACACCAGATAGTCATAGACCACGACATCAGCTTGCTGCATTAGCTGCAGCGCTTTTAGCGTAAGCAATTCCGGATCACCCGGGCCAGCGCCCACGACATAGACTTCACCGGCCTGTTGCTGCGGTTCGTCCAGTAATTGCAGCAAACGTTGCTCTGCCTGTGGTAATTGATTGGCTTGCACATCGCGCACGACGTCTGAATCAAATACTTTTTCCCAAAACTGTCTGCGTGCAGCAAAGCCACTAATTTTAGCCTTTACCTGATCACGAAAACGGCCAACTAACTGAGCCAACGGGCCCAGATGATGCGGTAGCAATACTTCAAGTTTTTCTCGCAAACGCCTGGCCAATACAGGGGCGGTACCAAAGCTGGAAATCGCCATAATAATGGGGCTGCGGTCGATAATCGACGGGAAGATGAAACCACATTTGGGTTGGTCGTCAACAGTATTAACCAACATATTGCGCGCTGTAGCAGCGTCATACACGGCAGCATTTACTGCATCATTGTCTGTAGCGGCAATCACCAGCAGCTTGCCATCCAACATTGTTGGCTTAAAGTAGCCGTTAATCAGTTCAGCTTTGCCTTCATGTTGCCAGGCAATAAACTCCGGTGCAAACTCCGGTGATACCACATGCAACTTGGCGCCTGCGCTAAGCAAGGTACCAGCTTTACGCAACGCCACCGAGCCGCCACCCACTATGAGCACAGGTTTATCGGTTAGCTTAACGAAAAGGGGTAAGTACTGCACACAAGCTCCTGCCATAAGGTCGCTGGTTTAAAAGGTTAGTTTACGATGCGCAGAATAGCCGTCCGTATGGCTTTTATAAAATAGTTAATTACGCTCAGATATAACTAAAAGGAATTAATAACAGTATTGTAATAAGTAATGCTGAAGTCGAGGCAAAAAAAACGGCAACCGAAGTTGCCGTAAAACTCAGAGAGTGGAGAATGAAAACGCTGTAATTTTGTACGTTGTAACGTGGTAATTAGTTTCGAATCATATAATCAAAAGCGCCTAACGCGGCATTGGCACCCGAGCCCATGGCAATAATAATTTGCTTGAAGGGTGCGGTTGTCGCATCACCAGCGGCAAATACACCCGGTACAGAAGTTTGGCCGCGTTCATCCACAATGATCTCTCCGCGTGGCGATAGCTCTACAGCACCGCGTAACCATTCTGTGTTGGGTACTAAACCAATTTGAACAAAAATACCGGCCAGCTCAATATGGTGCTTATTACCGGTCTTACGGTCAGTATAGTTAATACCATTTACTTTGCTACCATCGCCGGTGACTTCTGTGCTTTGTGCTTCGGTAATAATAGTAATATTGCCCATTGAATTGGCTTTTTTCACCAGTACCGCATCGGCACGTAATTCAGCGGCAAATTCCAAGACGGTAACGTGCTCCACAATACCGGCTAAGTCGATAGCCGCTTCAATGCCAGAATTACCGCCACCTATTACGGCAACCTTTTTACCTTTAAACAACGGGCCGTCACAGTGTGGGCAGTAAGCTACGCCTTTGCCGCGATATTCTTGCTCGCCAGGTACGTTCATTTCTCTCCAACGTGCACCGGGGCTTAAAATCACGGTTTTACTTTTTAGTACCGCGCCGTTTTGCAGTTCAAGTTCAACCTTACCGGCTTTATTTAGCTTAACTGCACGCTGGTTATTCATAATATCAACGTTGTACTCACGCACATGCGCTTCTAAACTATTGACTAATTTTGGCCCTTCGGTGTACTGCACCGAAATAAAGTTTTCAATGCCAACAGTATCAGCTACCTGGCCACCAAAACGTTCAGCTACAATGCCGGTATTTAAGCCTTTACGCGCGGCATAAATAGATGCAGCCGCACCTGCAGGGCCACCGCCAACCACTAATACATCGAAGTCAGCCTTGTTTTTCAGCGCTTCGGCCTGGCGTTTTTCTGCGTTGACATCCAGTTTCTGAATGATTTTTTCCAGCGTGATAGCGCCTTGTGAGAACAGCTCACCATTTAAGTAAACCGAAGGCACGGCCATAATGTTTTTGTCGGCGACTTCTTGCTGAAACATGGCGCCGTCAATCATCACGTTGGTAATGCCGGGGTTAATTGCCGACATAATATTTAATGCCTGCACCACTTCCGGGCAGGTTTGGCAGCTTAATGACACATAGGTCTCAAAGGCGAAGCTGCCTTGTAACTGACGAATTTGCTCAATGGTGTCGGCCTCAACCTTAATGGGGTGGCCACCAGAGTGCAGCAGTGCCAGTACTAAAGAGGTGAATTCATGGCCCAGCGGAACACCAGCAAAGGTAATGTGGGTGTCGTTAGCGACCGAGCGCACCAGCATTGCCGGTTTACGGCTCAGGGCATTGTCATCGCGACGCAATGACACTAAATCAGACAATTCGGCAATGTCGCTTGCCAGAGCGTTAACTTCTGCGGCCTTGGCGCTATCGTCTAAAGATACCACCAGTTCAACCTGCGTTTTCAGGTTCTGCAGATAGGTTTTTAATTGTTGCTTCAGGTTAGTATCTAACATAATGACTCCGGTTTAGATAATTCAGATAGTGCGAAAAAAAGTCAGCCGCTAAGGTCGGGCTGGTGTAATACCAGCCCGTGCAAACAAAGGTGTTAGCAGTGGGGAAGCTGGAAACAGCTTCTTAAAAGAGGAGCTGTTTGCCGCTTCCGGCACTGCAGTTGCCTGCAGTTTGCATCAACGTTAGATTTTACCAACCAGATCCAGTGATGGTGCTAATGTCGCTTCACCCGGAGTCCATTTAGCTGGGCATACTTCGCCGTCGTGGTTTGCAACATACTGTGCAGCCTGTACTTTACGGAAAAGTTCTGCAGCACTACGGCCAATACCTAAGTCGTGAATTTCAGCAACTTTGATTTCGCCTTCTGGGTTAATCACGAAAGTACCACGCAGTGCCAGACCATCTTCTTCAATCATCACGCCAAAGTTGCGAGTGATAGTGCCTGTTGGGTCACCGATCATTGGGTAGTTAATTTTCTTGATGGTATCAGACGCATCGTGCCACGCTTTATGTGTAAAATGCGTGTCAGTTGATACTGAGTAAACTTCAACACCGATTTCCTGGAACTTAGGGTAGAAATCAGCCAGATCGCCCAGTTCAGTTGGACATACGAACGTGAAGTCGGCTGGGTAAAAACATACTACAGCCCATTTGCCGGCTAAATCCTGATCAGAAACAGGAACAAATTTACCCTGATGGAAGGCAGTCGCTTTAAACGGCTTAACTTTAGTATTGATAATAGAAGACATAGTCTTGCTCCTTTAGGTTAGTTAACAGTTCGTGTTTCAACGCTATGCAGTTTAACGTGCATGCATCTTTTGTCAAAACGAATAAAACAAATCAAATTAATCGCTTTTTATGATTAAGCGTAATGTAGTGAATTCGACTCCAACCACTAGATGGGGGTTTTTTGGCATTTCTCAAGCAAACAACATGATATAAGACAACACTTCAGGGTTTAAGATATTGTTCAGTAAGTCGTTGATACTCACCGCTGGCATAAAGCTGATCCAATGCTGTTTGTAGCTTTTGCACCAGCGTATCAGGCAGCGCCAGGTTTAATGCTAGATAATTTGCACCGACTACCGACAAATCAACCATCGGTTCTACAACATCAACAGTTTTGCCATATTGCGCTAGCGGACCAACCCACTTAAATAAGGGTTCTCGCAATGGATTACGGGAGGTGGAATAAAGCGCGCCTTGTGGATTTTTTGTCGCCGCCTCATAAGCCCGTAACCAGGGGTACAGCACAAAGTCACATTGCAATTGCGCTTTTTCACAAGTTAGGCGGACTAATTCGGTATTTAAGCCAGTAACAGTATCGCTTTTTACATAGCTATATGGCGGAAAATGCTCGGTATATAACGTAAGGTGCTCGGCACACGCCACAAAGGACAACAGCAAAATGTTAAGTATCGCGCTGCATAACCGCATACTCATAATGCCAAGGTCCCTCTGACTAAGTTTCGAAATACAGACTATGGCAGAGATACAGCAAAAGTGGCAATCGATTTGATTCATTCACAGGCATTAAATACCATCGCCATCCATACGCAGGCCGCATTCACGGCCAAAGCCGTTAAAGCGGGTGTCTTCTTCACTCTTGTTTAGTGGTCTTGTCTTTATTGCGAGCTATTGCCGTGCTCTCTTTTTTTAATCCACTTCCCACAGGGCAAAACGTTGCCAGCATATTGGTCAGGCTGACCATCATATTCTTATCGGCCAGGCGGTATTCAATAAACTGACCTTTGCGTTCACTGCTAATCAGTTTTGCCTGTTCGAGTATCTTCAGGTGTTTTGACAGCGCCGGTTTACTCATGTCAAAGCGCGCTGCGATTTCGCCTGCAGTAAGGGTAGCCTCAGACAGGTACGCTAAAATTTTACGCCGAGGTGTTGAGGCTAACGCCTCAAAAACATAATCAATTTCCATGAATATATTTAGCTAATTAGTTAATTGTGTAATATTCTAACAGTGTGCCAAGTTTGATACCAGCAGTTTGTTTTTGCTGCTGAGTAACATTGTATGACTTAAGGAGTATAAACGTGTCTACTATTGAAGCAACTGATACCTTCCCAACCGCCACTATCACATCTTGTAGTGACCGTTTACCGATAGAGGTAGTGCTACTTTCTCAATTAGCGCCTGGTGCTGGCACGCAGCTTGTGCAACTAAGTAGCAAACGTCAAACGGCACATGCTAAATATGTGGATGACTTAGATGAGCCCTCGGCCAAGCTGGGCGGTACAGACTTCAACAAAGGAGATGCAACGTCATTTTATTCGTTTTCTGTTGGTGCTAAAGGGCACCCATTTCATTGTCATGCGGGTCATCGCATATTCACGGCAATGTCTGGCAGTGTAGGCACACAACTGCGTTTTTCAACCGCGTCTGAAGCCGTATTTACGGCGGATCCAAGCGCATTTTTCCGTGCTATGCATGTGGTAAATATTCCACCAGACTGTCTGTTTGTGGTGAGGTTCCCCGGGATGGTATGGCATCAATTCGTACCGCTACAGCCAAATACTGCCCATCCGGCACTGTTTGCTATTTCCTGCCATAGCAACGAATTAAGTGGTATCGAAAATACTGAGCTACAAAACAAAATTATTGAAAATGATGCCAGTATCCCAAGCTTAACAACGCTGTTACCTGATTCGATTAACGCGCTTGTGTCACACAGCTACTTAGCTACGTTACAGGTACCTACTACGACGCTGTCATTTAATGCCCCCGCAAATACTTTACAACAGCATTTTTGCAGTAGGTTCAGAGCCTTTATGGGAAGTTTTAAAGGTTATTTTACTCGGTTTGCCGGGCGGGGCTTTTTAAGTATTAATAAAGCGTTTAAAGCCGTAAAGCGTTCAACTCCCGCTAATTCTTTACTACAACAATTTTACCGTGAGGAATGTGAGCATGAAGACTGTTTTAGCATCGATATAAAAGTGTGTGATGCACCGTCAACCAATAGCGCGTTGTTGCTGGAACATATATTAGACGCGTTTATTACTCAGCCCGCTTTGGGGGTAACAGCATTTATGATGACCCGAAATATATTGGTTAAGCCTTTTGGTTGGAGGACGTCGCCGCTGGGTTGCCCGGTATCGTCGCTATTGTCTGATGCGCCAGCGCAGCTTTTCGCGAAACGTTTTGCTGTTTTACAGCAACACTGTGATCAACAAAGCAATACGGCAGAGGTTATTCTTGGTGCGGATGACAAGCATCTGCGGTTTCGTTCATCGGTTGCAGTACAAGACCAAAAAAATGGCTTTATTCGGGTTAGTCTGGCAACCAAAGTTAAATGTAATAATGCTTTGGGCAGGTGGTATTTGAGGTTAATTAAATATGTGCATCTGCAGTATATTGTGCCCACCATGCTGCAGCATGCAGTGATATCAGTGACAGTTGCCAGGCCTGGTACTATGGTGGAAGCGGCCTAAAACCTCCGGTTAAACGGCAGTGGCATTCCTGCTATTTAATCGGGCAAGCCAGTTTCAAATGCCATCGCCATCCATATGCAAGCCACATTCACGGCCAAAGCCGTTAAAGCGGGTGTCTTCTTCACTCATACCGAGTTCCAGCTTGCGGGTAGAGTGCGTATCACCCACTGAAACATAGCCTTGCTCCCACAAGGGGTGGTAGCTTAAGCCGTGCTCTTTTAAGTAGTAAAAAACGTCTTTGTTTGTCCAATCAATAATTGGCTGTATTTTTACCACGCCGCGGCTTATCTCCAGTACTGCTTTTTCTGCCCGGGTACTGCTTTGGCTGCGACGTAAACCGGTAAACCAGCTGCCAACATTGAGTTCTGCCAGCGCACGCTGCATCGGCTCTACTTTATTTAGCTGATTATATTGCTTAATGCCTTCAGGTGTTTGCCAAAGCTGCCCAAACCGCGCCTCTTGCCAGGCAGGGCTTAGGGTGGCGCGATACACTTTCAAATTTAGTGACAGCTGCTCAGTTAACTGTTCTACAAACTGATAGGTTTCCGGAAATAAATAACCGGTGTCGGTTAATACCACCGGTATATCGGGCTGTTGCTGTGTCACCAAATGCAGCATTACTGCGGCCTGAATGCCAAAGCTGGAGCTGAGTATTGGGCTTGCTGGCAGATTGTCCAGTGCCCAGCGTACACGTTCTGCAGCTGTGAAACCCGCTAGCAGCTGATTGGCCTCAACCAACCACGCTTGCTGCGTGGCGGCATCTTGCTTAAGAATGCTACGAAACTTGCTTGCGCTTGTCACCGCACTAACCTGTTTAGCTGTGGAAGTCATCTTTTGGCACCACTACCGGCGCTATTACGCCAGCCCTTATGACGAAATCACCAAAGCCCTCGCTGCTATTGCTGCGCTCAGCGGCCCAGCGGCCGATAAGGCCATCCAGTGTGCCAAGGATATCGGCTTCGCCGACGTTATCCAGCAACAGACGTGGAATACGGGTACCTTCGCGGTTACCGCCTAAATACAGGTTGTACTTACCTGGCCCACGGCCAACTAAACCTACTTCGGCTAGCATGGCACGGCCACAACCGTTGGGACAGCCGGTCACACGCAGTACGATATGCTCATCGGCCAGGTTATGTTTTGCCAATAAGTCTTCGGTTTTGGTTACCAGCTCGGGTAAATAGCGCTCGGCTTCGGCCATCGCTAATGGACAAGTTGGGAACGAGACACATGCCATAGAGTTTTTACGCTGCTCGCTATGGCTGTCATCAATTAAACCGTGGGCACGGGCAATGGCATCAATTTCGGCTTTTTGTGCCGCAGGTACCCCGGCGATAATCAGATTTTGGTTTGCCGTCATGCGTAAGTCACCCTGATGGATGGCGGCAATTTTTGCTAAACCGGTTTTTAACGGTTTATTAGGGAAATCCAGCACGCGGCCATTTTCAATAAACAGCGTTAAATGTTGCTTGCCGTCGACACCCTCTACCCAGCCAATACGATCGCCCCGGCTGGTAAAGTTATAGGGTTTGACTGGCTCAAAAGCCACGCCAGTGCGCGCTTCAACTTCAGCACGAAAGGCGTCGATGCCAATGCGGTCGATAGTGTATTTGGTTTTTGCATTTTTGCGATTTGAGCGGTTGCCATAATCACGTTGCACGGTAACCACATGTTCAGCCACTTTTAATGTGTGCTCAAGTGATACATAACCTAAATCGTCAGCCATACGCGGGTAGGTAGCAGTATCGCCCCAGGTCATGGCTAAGCCTGCACCAACCAATACGTTAAAACCAACTAGCTTGCCGTTTTCGGCCACAGCGACGAAGCTTAAATCGTTGGCATGCACATCAATATCGTTATGCGGCGGTATCACTACCGCAGTTTTGAACTTACGCGGCAGGTAGTTATCGCCCAATATAGGTTCTACTTCGGTCGTTTCAATTTTTTCGTCATCCAGCCAGATTTCGGCATAGGCACGCGTTTTCGGCAATAAATGCTCACTGATTTTTGCCGCCCATTCATAGGCTTGCTGATGCAGCTCTGACTCTACCGGGTTTGAGGTACACAGCACGTTGCGGTTTACGTCACCAGCGGTGGCGATAGAGTCAATGCCGATACTATGCAAAAACTGATGCATGGGTTTGACATGCGGCTTTAACACACCATGAAACTGAAAAGTCTGGCGTGTAGTTAAACGGATACTGCCATACATGGTGTTGTCGGCGGCAAATTTGTCTATCGCCAGCCATTGCTGTGGCGTAATAATGCCGCCCGGCATACGGGCGCGTAGCATCACGTTGTGCAGGGGCTCTAGCTTTTGTGCCGTGCGCTCTGCGCGAATATCACGGTCGTCTTGCTGATACATGCCATGGAAGCGAATTAACATAAAGTTATCGCCGGTAAAACCACCGGTAATCTCATCCTGCAGATCCGTGGTAATGGTGCCGCGCAGGTGGTCGCTGTCGGCTTTTAAGCGTTCGTTATCCGACAGTGCACCCGGTGCCACTAAATCTGGATTAATTGGATACTGACTCATTAATACACGTCCTTCTGAAAACGTTTTGCAATGCGCAGCTCATCTAAATACTTTTGCGCCTGCTCTGCTGTGTGGTTGCCGTATTGCTGCACGATATCAAGCAGTGCTTGCTGAACATCCTTTGCCATCTTGTTGGCGTCACCACAAATATACAGGTGTGCACCTTGCTGCAGCCATTGCCATATTTCGGCACCATTTTTACGTAACTTGTCTTGTACATACACCTTTGCTGCCTGATCACGGCTAAAGGCGACATCCAGTTTGCTCAGTACACCGCGTTTTAAGTAATTTTGCAGCTCTAACTGGTACAAAAAATCCTGGGTAAAGTGCGGGTTACCAAAAAACAGCCAGTTTTTACCCTGAGCACCACTAGCATCGCGCTGTTGCAAAAATGCCCGAAACGGGGCGATACCTGTGCCCGGGCCTATCATAATGACTGGCGTGTCATTACTTGCCGGCAGGCGGAAATTATTATTGTGCTCAACAAACACCTTCACTTTGTCGCCTTCGGCTAAGCGTTCTGCTAAGAAGCCAGATGCACCACCTAAATGCCCTGTGCCATAGGCATCGTAGCGCACAACAGCAACGGTTAAATGCACTTCATCTTCAACTTCGGCCTGGGACGAGGCTATAGAGTATAGCCGTGGCTGTTGTTTGCGCAGCGCATCAACTAATTGCTGTGCACTGAGTAAACCCGGATAATCGCGGACAATATCGACAATTTGTCGTTCGCCGATATAAGTGCGCAGTTCAGCTTTGTCAGCAGCCAGCTTGCTAAGTGTGGCGTTGTTGGTTGCGCTAGCGTATTTTTCGACAAATGCCGGATACGACTGAGTAAGCTCCAGCTGCTCTGTTAAAGCCTGCTCTACGGTTAAGGTTTCGCCGCCCAGTTGCACTGGCGTATCGCGGGCAATAGCGGTTAATAATAGCAGTTCACGGACCAGTGCCGGGTCATTGCTGAAATACACACCTAAGGCATCACCCGGCTGATAAGTTAAACCTGAGCCCGCCAGTGAAATTTCAATATGACGCACGTCTTTAGCTGAATCGCGGCCGGTAATTTTCTGGTTGGTATACAGTTCAGCAGCAAAAGGCGCTTGCTTACTGTACTGGCTGGCAGTACCTACGGTGGTATCACTTCCCGGCCAGGCAATAACCTGAGCAGATGGTGCGGTAGTCGCTGTTAACTCTGGCTCCAGCTTTGCAATAACCTCGTTACTCCAGCTATCAGCTTGTGCCTGATAATCAACATCTAAATCTGCTCGCGCATGCACCGATGTCGCGCCAAGTTCAGCTAAGCGTTGGTCAAAATCTTGTGCTGTTTTACAGAAAAACTCATAACTGGTGTCACCCAGCCCCAGCACGGCATATTTTAAGCCGGTAAGCTTGGGCGCTTTTTTGCTAAATAAGAAATTGTGCAAACCGATGGCATTTTCCGGTGGTTCACCTTCGCCATAGGTTGAAGTCACGATAACCAGATACTGTTCGTTCTTTAGCTGGGTGGTTTTATAATCCGCCATATCAACGACATTAGCGACGATGCCCTTGCCTTGTGCTTGTTTGGCAATAGCTTCTGCTACATGACGCGCATTACCGGTTTGTGAACCAAACAAAATCGTCAGGTTAGCACTGGCCGCCGCTTGCACTGGTGCGCCAGCACCCTGACCAGCAAGCTGAGCGCTAGCTGCCAGATAGCCACTAACCCAGGCTTGTTGAATCGGGTTCAACTGACTGACCAAACCCTGCAGTTGGCTTACCTGCTGCTCAGACAAAGGACTGGCCTGAGCCACTAATGAAGATAAAAGCATAAAATACCCTGCACACTAATATTGCTAACATTTTAGCCGTCTATATGTATACCAGTAAAAGAATGGATCTCTCTTCTTTATTCCAATAAGTAATTAAAACCCCTGTTGGCGTTAATAAATAACACTTTTTATATAGGCGTAAATGACTAAAAAATAGTGAATATTGCGAACTGCATTAAGGCCAACCTTAGCCGTTTTTGTTTTTATAGATAAATAACAATAACTTAAATTTTGGCATCAAGTTTGTAATAGCAAAGCTGTACTTAGCAACGGCCATAAGCCTGAAGGATAGACAACATGAAAACATTACTTATTGCGACCGGTTTCGCTTTAACCAGTATCAGCGGTGCTGTTATGGCGCATGAACAACACAGCTGCAACGTTAACTTTGATAAAGACATGTCTATTAGCAGTGAGCAGGTCAAAATGACTGATGCCGGCACTGAACGGTGGCGTATCAATAGTGACGGTGAATTATGGCTGGATGGTAAAGCGGTTAATACAGACCGTGCGACTCAGCGTTTGTTACGTGACTATCAGGCAGGTATCCGCCATCAAACGTTGGAAACAGTGGCGTTGGTAGAAGATGCCTTGGTGCTGGCAGCTGATGCCGTAAATTCTGTGCTAACTGAACTTACCGGCGATTCTTTAGATAGCCATCCAGCGTTGCAAAACGCCCTGGAAAAAATTAAAACCGGTACCGAAAGCATCGTGGTGCGCCACGGTGACACCATTGATATTTACGGTAGCCGCTTTGACAGTATCGACAATGCCTTTGGCGAAGAGTTTGAGCAGGCAATTGAAGAAGCTGTAACCAGTTCAATGGGCAGTATTCTGATGCTGGTAGGTAAAGCAATCAGCAGTGGTGAAGGTAACTTTGAGCAACGTATGGAAGCCTTTGGCGAGCGGATGGAACGCTTTGGCGATGATTTATCTGAACGTATGGAAGTGAAAAGCCAGCTGCTTGAGCAACGCGGTGAGGCGATGTGCGCCAACCTGGAGCAGTTAGATGCCATTGAAAGCCAGATCCACAAAGCCATTCCACAAATGCAACAGTATGATTTAATTGATTTTAGTTCGGGTAAACAAACGGCTTATTATTTATTTAACTGAGTTTCATCTCCAAGGACCGGTGGTTTTCCACCACTTTTGGCACGCTGTTTTCATCCCAACAGCGTGTCTTTTTTCATCTTCATTTTAAACCAAGCTACACTGCTCCGACTGGTTATTGACGTTACTTCAGGTTAGCCTGAGACGATCTTAGTTAGGAGTAAAACATGACAATTCAACGCATTCTTCCCGCAGCCCGTTATTCCGAAGCCGTGATTGTTAACGGCTTAATATTTTGTGCCGGTATGGTGCCAGAAACAACCAGTGCCGACGCTACCTTACAAACTGAAAATGTATTGGCGCAAGTTGATGCATTGCTGGCGCAGTGTGGTAGCGATAAAACTAAATTGGTAGATGCCACTATTTATCTAGCCGATATGGCAGACTACCCAGCGATGAATTTAGCATGGGACAATTGGGTAGCTGCCGGTTGTGCACCTGCCCGCGCGACCGTGCAAGCCGCGCTGGCAGACCCAAGCTGGAAAATTGAAATTAAGATAGTGGCAGCCCAAAACTAGCCGGTTAAGATGGGCTATAAGCCGCCCGGCACAACCTGTCATGCACCGCTAACCAAGCATCGCCTGTTGGAGGAAGCTCGCACCAAATGGCGTCAACATGTTGTTGGTCGGCAGTAAACAAGGTTTGATACAATCGATGGGCATACTCGACGGGCTCGGCAGGCATCGCAAATCGATAGGCTTTTGTCGTTTCTGGCAACGCAGAAACATGCAGTAAGGCGATGTTATGATCCAGCAATGGCAAATGTAACAGCAGTTCTTCCCGACTAAAGCATAATAACGGCTTTTCTGGCTGGTAATGTGCCTTAACATTGCCTGGCACTACGGCATTATGATGGCGTGGTTGCTCAACTGGGCGGCCAATAACCTTGGCAATAGCCTGCGCTGAAATAGGACCCGCCCGCACTATTGTTGGTTTGACTCCTGTCATATCTAAAATGGTTGATTCCAGGCCAAACTGACAAACACCACCGTCAAGTACAGCGCTTATTTTACCCTGCATCCCCGCCATTACTTGCTGTGCTGAAGTTGGGCTAAGTTTTTTATAGGGATTGGCAGACGGCGCTGCTAAAGCTAAATCATGTCTTTGCAATAGCGACAACAACGCCGGATGTGAGGGCATGCGTAATCCAATGGTATTTAAACCGCCGCTTATGACACTAGAAACATGGTCCGCTTTGTGGAGCAACAAGGTAAGCGGACCCGGCCAGAAAGCTTCCACCAGGGCGTAAGCCTCAACACCAATGTTTTTTGCCCAGCGCGGTAAGGCCGTTTTATTTGCCACATGCACAATAAGCGGGTGATTTTCCGGACGACCTTTCGCGGTAAAAATTGCCCTGACAGCATCCGGGTTGGTGGCGTCAGCCGCCAAGCCGTAAACCGTTTCAGTTGGCACGGCTACAAGTTTACCCGCCTGTAATAAGTCAGCAGATAAATCCACATCGGCAGGTATATTAGCGTCCAGCAGTAATGTATTCATGGATTACACTCCGGGCAATATTGAGGGTTGGCAAAAGGCTGTTTTGCCTGGTACAGCTGTTGATATTCGCAGCGTTGGCAAACTGCCTGATGTTGCAGTATCAATCGGGTTGCCGCACCACAGGCTTCGCACGGTAAACCGGGTATTGTAATGTCAGGCACAAAACCTGGCGTATGGCATTTGGGGCAAGTGCTATTCATTCGCCGGACAAGATCCTCGGCTGCTAGCAGAATATGCTGTTGTCGCTCAGGGCTAAGATGCGCCCGCAAGTCATAACGCAGTTCTAACGGGCCTTGTTTCAGCATAGCAGGCGCGAGGCGCAGCGCTTGCGTAGGCGTTAAGCCCTTGGCAAACTCATCTTCCTGTTGTATTAACACATGCTGGCCAGGGCACACTTGTGCAATGGCCTGTTGTAACGCTTCTTCGCTGGCAATATGCCATTGCTGAGCGCGAGATGGTGCGTAATAGCGCCCGGTCACCGCCCAACCTTGCTCTACATTAATGCAGCATAACAGCTCCAGATTAACTGTGCCCAGACCATAAGGGCCTGCGGAGTAACTTCCCTCACTGCCCAAGCCAATAGCCAAGCCTGATAAATCAGCCGCCAGCGCCGCTTTTCGAAACGCACATTCATGCGGCGCCATAAAGCGCGCGTGTTCGCCGGCAAAGCTACCCAGTAAGTCAGTATCAAAACACGCTATTGTGCTTATTTGCCAATCAAGTTCCTGCATAGCTGGGGCAATAAACCCGGCTTTATGATGTTGTGTTAACAAGGCGACGTGCTGGGTCATAGTTTAACCTGCTGCCAACCTTGTGGCTGCCATTGCTGTAATTGGCCGTTGGCATCAAGCTGGAATAGCCACAACCACTGATTATTGACGAGTGCTGCAACATCAGGCGCTTTAGCAATAATATCGCTAATGGCACGGGCGGGAGCAGCAATAATGACACTCAGTCGCACAGGCTGATGACGCAACTTTTGCCCGTCATGTACTGATTGCCAGGAGAGGCCATTTCGTAAATCACCGCCGTTTCCTTCAAACACACCAATATGCCCGCCCACCACATTGTGCAGTAATTTATTCCCGCTGCCGTATTTTTCCGGCGCCACAACTGAGGCATAGTACTGCAGGTTAATCCAGTTGGTGACTACCATTGGCGCGGTCATAATGGTGTTTAATAAGGCAAAGTCAGTGTCGTTGTCGGCATTGTAATCGTGCAAGAAACAGCGGCCCTGTAAATCTAATGTTTGAGTAAGCTCTCTGGGGGCAACCACAAAGGCGGCGTTATTCGCCAGGCCCCACTCTGGTCGCAGTTGTGCCCAATCGCGGCTGCGATTAGCGAAAAAAGCGGCTAAGCCAGACGCTTGCTGTGGAGCATCAGAGAATTGTGTTGCACGTTGAGTCCGTGCTTGTTTGCTGGCAGCGTCAAGCCAGCTAAGCCACTCTGTCTGCTCCGGCGCTTGAAACACCTGCAGTGCATCAGTTGTTGTATGGTGCATTGCGCCATAAAAGCGCGTTTCTGCTGGTATCACGATGTTGTGATGTTGCGCCAGCGCAGTGCGCACTTGGCTATCATTCAGTAGCTGTGCTAATACCTTGACATTAACTTCGCCGGTTTGGCCGCCGCAGGCACCGCAATCCAATGCCGCGGCGTGGGGGTTGTTACAGCTTTGACTACCGTGTCCAAACAACAGCACTGTCGGTGCCAGATTTAGCTTCAGGCCCATTGCCGATAAAATGGCAGCGCAAAGCTCTGCTTGTTCTTCAATGCTTAGGGCTTGGTTTTGCTTTATTAGCTGCCACGGACTGTCATCAAGATGCTTATTTAATGCATGGTGTGGTGCTGGACGGAAAAAGGCTTTTTTAATCAAACTAATAAGTTTAACTGGCCCTGCGGCTTCTACCATGCCAAGGCTGGATGAGGCGGTATCAAAACTTTGCTTCCAACCTAAAAGAGGTTGACGGGTCAGTGTTGCTGGCTCAGGGCGTATTTGTGTCACGGTGATAGCCGGTGCAAACAAGCCTGGTAACTGTGGCCGGGTAAGCGTGCTGTCAGGTGCCTGATACGCCAGGGGCAAGCCAAAAAAGCCGGCAAAGCCCAGTGTCTGGATGGCGGGATGCTGTTTCTCCAATGCCCGACGCATAGGCTCAGAGCGCACATCTATGCAAAATGCCGCTTGCAATACAGGTGTTGAGGCTGTGCCACTACTTTTACTTAATTCAGGTTGTAACTGTTGTTGAGCTTGTTGTAACTGGCGCAGTAACGGGGTTTGCACACTGATCTCTAGCGCACGCTGCCATAGCTGGCGAGCGCTTAGTAGCTGCTTAGTGTGCTGCTGCATGGCATGGTATTGCTCTGCTTGCTGTTGTAGCTCGGCCAGTATAGGTTTGACGACGTTAGGTTGGCGGCAGCTAAATTGCCACAGCACCCAATCCCAGCCAAGTAGCATGTAAAGCAACTGGCATACGGCTTTATGTCCGTGTTCGCCTTGCAGTTGTTTTTGCCAGTCAAGCCAGCTTTGCCAACCTGCCCAGCCGGATATGCTTTGTAGAAGCGCTTCTAAATACGCCAGTCGCGATTGTTCGCTAGGGCACCATTGTGTTAACCAGTTTTCTAATTCTGCAAGAAGTGTGTTTTTGCAGTCAGGCAGTGTATCAAACAGTGGTAACAGGTTAGTGCCGGTAAGTACGCGAAGCCCTTTGTCTTGCCGAACGACACTTAACCAGCTTTGATACAAATGATCAGGACTGTCAGTGGCAACAGCGAAACGTTCTGGATATTGATGATACAGCGCAAGGAACTGGCTTAGCTGTTGTAAAATAAGCTGTTGCCACGGCAGTGTGTCGTTGTCTTTGCTATGTTCGGTGAGTAGTTCGCAGAGTCTTTTCCAGCGAGGTAATGTGTGTTGATGTCGAAGTGCAGCAACAGCTTCATCCTGACTTAATGAGGAGTGGGATTCATCCAACGCTTGTTGCAAGTGTATTGCACTTATTTGCTGCTGCCATTGTGACAAGTACCAGTTGGCGCTCATTAAACAATCTGTTCCCGCCAATAGCTGTTGCTCTGCACAGACACTAGCAAAGGCGTTTGCGCGCTTAGGCCACCAGGGGTTTACTGCAATAGCTTGATCCAGCGGCCACACAGGTGCAATTTGGCTGGCAGCGTTGGCAACTAGTAGCGCCAGGCTATGGTTTACAGGGGCCGATGTGCTTAATACTGCGCTCATTTCACTGTCTCCACTGGGGTTAATTCGGTGTTTTTCTTTGTTGGTTGCGGGGTAAATGGCCAAAGTTTTAGCGTGACCCGCGTAGCCCACTCATCCAGATAGCCACCGGCATTGAGCCAAATAAAAAGCCGGTTCACGGCACTGCGCTGGGCGTGATAACGCAAGAGCAATGCCAGAGCAAACAGACTTAAAAACGCCAGGCTGGCAAACAAATCCGCTACCATCGATAAGGCATTATCGGCTGGCGCTATATACTGCAGTAAGGTTTTACCAGCAAGGTAAATGGCTAAAAGCAGTATTGCGCAGCCATTAGCTATTAACAATCGTACAGGGCGGCGGCTATCAGTCCGGGTAAGCGCCGGGAGTAGTAATACGCTAATCGCCAAGATCAGTAACAACGCACTACTCAGGTTTACAAAGGGGATGACCAGTAAATGAGTGATACCGATTAACCCCGCTGCCAGACTTAGTGAAGCAAACCAATGGCGTAGATGCGGTATAACCGGTTGTGCCAGCTGCGCCGCCAGATAATGATTAACGGCATTGCCGCTATGTAAGAAGGCATAAGCTTTATAGCAAGAATGCGCCAGTAAATGCAGTAATGCTAAGGTATAGAAACCTAACGCAATTTCTACCAGCATTAAGCCCATTTGTGCCACCGTAGACCATGCCAAACGTACTTTTATACTGATCCGGGTTGTCATAATAAGCGCCGCTAACACTGTGCTCAATGTTGCCGCCACCAACAACAGGCTGGCCGCGGGCATACTAAGGCTTAATAATGGTGCAAACGTAAGTAATAAGATGCCACCAAGGTTAATAATGCCAGCATGCAGTAGCGCCGATACTGGCGTTGGGGCTTCAACAACATGTATCAACCAGCCATGTAAGGGTAATTGGGCGCATTTAAGCAAAGCAACTAATACCAGCAACATCGCGGCAATGTGACCGGTTAGGCTTAGCGTTGTTTGTGTTGCAATAAGCTGAATTAACGCAGTGATGTTAGCGGTGTCGTACTCGGCATAAAGCAGCATAAACGCCAGCGCTAACAATAATTCGCCGCAACGCGCACTAAGCGCTTTTTTGTGCGCGGCTAACTGGGCGCGCGGTCGTTGCGGATAAAACAGCAGTAACTGTTGCAAACTAAAGCTTATAAGTACCCAGCCAAACCAGAAAAGTAATAAGTGATTGCTGAGCAAGGTAAAAATAACAGCGCTAAACGTTGTCGCTAACGCTCGCATAAAACGCGGTTTATCTGCTTCTGCATGTAATGCAGTAGCACTGTAGCGCCAAATAACCACTGCCAATAACATAACCAATATGAGTAACAGGGAGTTTAACGGGGTTAGAACCAGCAATTCTTGCATTGCGTATCTCCAATTAGTTTTGCTGGCGTCATTGTGATAAGCAACCTATATTAAGTAAAATACATTATTAACTAGAAATCGTTCTTTAAAAGTGAACAATGGGCCGATTAAACTACCATCATTTGTATTATTTCTGGCAGGTGGCAAAGCAGGGTAATTTGACCCGAACTGCTGAATTGCTGCACATTTCACAGTCGGCGCTGTCATCGCAAATTAAGCAGTTAGAACAGAGTATGGAGGTGACGCTATTTCATCGTGAAGGTCGTAAACTGCTACTAACCGATAGTGGATATCAAACGCTGAAATATGCGGAAGATATTTTTAGTCGCGGGGCCGAACTGGAGCATTTGTTAATGCAAGGGCTACAACCGGAGCATAGCCCTATTCGAATTGGCGTGTTATCCACCATGTCACGTAACTTTATTGAAAGTTTTATTGCACCATTGCTCACCATGCCCGATGCAAGATACACCTTGTTATCGATGGATCAGCCGGCCCTATTAAATGCCTTGGCCCAGCATCAGCTTGATTTAGCGCTAACTAATATCATCGTGCAGGGGCATGACAACCAGTTGTGGCAGTGCAGGCTGTTGGCACGCCAGCCTGTATCTATTATTGGACCTGCCGGTATTGAAGCTGCGCAAAGCTTAAATCAGGGATATCAGCGGCAACGCTGGGTACTTCCACCTTCGCAAAGCCCTATCCGTACCGCGTTTGATGCACTAGCCGCCCAATTTCAATTGCAACCTGAGGTAGTAGCAGAAGCGGACGACATGGCCATGCTACGGTTGTTGGTGCGAGACAGTGGCGCCTTAACCGTAATGCCTGAAGTAGTGGTAAAAGATGAGCTAAAAAATGGCCGCTTGCAGAAATACCTGACACTGCCGCAAGTGTATGAAAACTTTTATATTGTCACAACGCAACGTGAGCTATTGCACCCAAAATTAAACTTGCTGTTGCAGGCATTTACTATGTAACCGCATGCGATAATATATAAAATTTTTGTCACTCTTGGGGTTAAAGGTACGCCAGCTTAGCTGCGTATGGGGTTATCGGCTAATAAGTGGTTAATTTGGCGATGCTTTAGTAGTATGCAAATGGTTAATTAGATAATAAGATATTAAAAACAATAGCTTAAAATTTGGCATTGTCTCTGCATCCTCAGCTCAGGCTTTGATAAATCGAGCCTCACGGCACTTTATCCTATAGGGATTTACACTATGACAACATTGGGATTTACCCTGCACCATAGCCAGCTTTATGCCGGCTTTGAACTACGCCGACTTTGGCTTACCCGACGTGGCCTTATGACATTGGCTGCAACCACTATGATCTGGTTTTTCTTATTGCGCTATGCCATAGCACCCGCCAGCGAGCTTATTGCCAATGATGGTTTTCAACAGTTTTTTCGTAGTATTTTTGGTGACTCTGGTTTAACGCAGTTATTTGCCTGGCCGGCACCGGAACTTGCCGTGTATTGGGCGGTGAGTTTGTTATTACTGCCGCTATTTAGCCTGTTTTTTACTGCGAACCAATTATGCAGCGATATAGAACGCGGCACACTGCGTTTTCTGGCTCTGCGCTCCAGCCGGTTGAGTATTGTTCTAGGGCGGTTTAGTGGCCAAATGCTGGTGCAAAGTTGTCTAATCTTACTATCTTTAGCCGCAACGCTGTCGTTAGCGATGTGGCGTGAAGGCGGTATTAGTCTCGCTGTGCTCAGTGCAGCTTTGGTGATTGCTGTAAATTTGTTCATTGTATTGTTGCCGTTTACCGCGTTAATGAGCTGTTTTTCAGCCTTGGTGCGCTCGTCCCGACTTGCCGTAAGCCTTGCTATCGTTAGTCTGGGTTTGTTATTTGCCATGTTAAGCTGGTTTGTATTTTACTTTCCTGATTTTCTGTTTTTGTTGGGCTATCTGCCCGGTACGCAGGTATTGCAGTTGTTGCCATTACAAGGTTGGCAAACCTTGCAACATGCTGTGTTGCCGCTAGTGCAAACCATAGTGTTGTTAGGTTTGGCGACTGTGATATTGAAAAGGAAAATGCTATGAATGCGATTGTTCAATGTCAGGCTCTGACAAAAAGCTACGGCAGCAAACAGGTATTAAAGCAACTGAGTTTTGAGTTGGAAAAGGGTGACGTTGCGGCACTTATTGGGCCAAATGGCGCCGGTAAAACCACCTTATTTAGTATTTTATGTGGTTATTTAAAGCCTGATAGCGGCAGCGTAAGTTTGCTCGGCCACCGCGCTGGTAGCGACGCCTTATTTGGCAAGGTTTCGGCATTGCCCCAAGATGCGCAATTTGATCCTGCGTTTAGTATTGGTGAGCAGCTCGATTTTTTTGGCCGCTTGCAAGGGTTAAGCAATAAAGCTGCCCGTGCCGAAACATTGCGGGTACTGGCACTGGTTGAGCTAAGCGAGCAGGTGCAACATAAAGCCGGAGCGCTTAGTCACGGCATGCGCAAACGTGCTGCCATAGCACAGGCGTTTATTGGTCAGCCAGAGTTGGTATTGCTGGATGAACCCACTGCGGGCTTAGACCCGGTAAATGCGCTACATATTCGTCAACTTATTAGCCGTTTAAGTGGCGACGTCAGCTTTATGATTAGCTCGCACAATATCTTTGAACTTGAACAGCTGTGTAATAAGGTGCTTTATCTGGAACATGGCCAACTGCAAACTCAAGCCAGCGGCGAAACTGATTCTCAGCAACAATATTTGACGCTGCAATTAGAGCAGGATGATGCCGCAGCAGTAACCCAGGCGCTGAGCCAGCTGCCTGGTTTGGTAAGTATTAACGCCAGCCAGAAAAAAGAGTTGGTGTTATGTTATAGCGTGCAGCAAAACACGGATTTTGACTTGGCGGTTTTACAATGCCTGGCGGCTAACGGCTGGCGCTATCGTAATTTAACGAAAGGCCAGACATTAGAGCAGAAGTTATTTAAGGCTGTTTAAGGCGATTACCATCATTGTGGCTGCAAGTCACATTGATGGCTAACAGCTTGAATGTCGTCTACCGTTAGTTCACTTTGTTGCGTGTTTAAAGCAAAATGCATCACCGATGCCGGGCTATCGGTATGGCCTACACCTAATGCATGGCCAAATTCATGTGCCATGGTCAGCTGCAGATCAACCAATGTTTTATATGCAAAAATAGTCATAGTGCGCTGTTTACCCCGTATTTCCATTAGGCCCACTTCGGCGGCAACGTCGGTTGCGGGCTGTTGCGACAAAAGGGCATTCCGATCTGCTACAGTATCGTTGACATAGTCTTGTTCACGTACCAACTGCTGTTGTTTTGCATTAAGTTCTTCGGCTTTTTGCTGTAATTGTTGCTGACGTGCATTCAACTGCTGTTGCTCACGTTGCAAAGCGCTGCGGTTGGCTGCGCTTGCATATTGCGCCTTGCGTTCAAAGGCAGCGATATCTGCCGCAAACTGCTGGTTGTCACGGGCGAACTGCGTTTGTTGTTGTTGCAAGCGCGCATGTTGATGCTGCAAATTCTCTAACCGCTGATTAATGTTACTGTCGTAACGCTGTAAATTACGTTGTAACAGCGCCTGTTGTAGCAGATGTTGCTGGCGTTCGTCGTAAGCAAAATTAATGGGGAAACCTTCAATATTGTCATAGCGGAACACCTCTATACCAAAGGCGTTATTCCACTGCGCAGCCGCTAGCATGGCGGCATCCTCTGCCTGCTCCAGGGTTAGGGCAAATGCCGGGTCCAGTTCACCGATACGCCAACTAATGGGTAACGTGCATAAATACTGCTTTACCGTAGCCTCGGCATAGCGCTCTAACACCTGAGGTAAAGGTGCATCTTTGCGAATTAAGCCGGTTAACAGTAAATAACTTACGTAGAGTAATAGCGTATAAAACAGTGCCCGCAGTAAAAATCTCATTCGGTTACCAACAGCTTATCTAATGCCAGCCCAATGCAGTTTGCATTGACCACTTTGTATGCCTTAAGTTAATGTACAGCATAACAATTGTTAAGGAGCAAATTAAGTGAATATTGCTACCCTGTGGATTATCGTTGGTATTGTACTGATTTTGTCTGAATTAATGGCGACCAGTATCGTGGCGGTATTTTTTGGTATTGCAGCCATTATCGTCGGCTTGCTACTTAATATAGGGGTAATAGAAAGTTACAGCATACAATTTATGTTGTTTGGTGTGTTGTCTTTAGTGTTGTTATTCAGCACGCGCGGTCATTTTAAGCGCTGGTTTGTTGGATATACGGCGGACAGCAATGAACAACCTTCACGTTTTGCGGACGATATTGGTAGCCGCGTTAACGTACATACTGATTTTACCCAAGGCGCTGGCCGAGTGGTGCTTAACGGCGTGCAGTGGGACGCCGAGTCGAGTGATGCATTACAGGCCGGGGATATCGCCTGGGTTGTGGCGAATCACGGTATCAAATTGGTGGTATCTGCAACTAAACCAAATTAGTTTTTACACTATTCACTAACCATCTATTTTAAGGAGTAAATTTGATGGCTCAAATTGATATTAATACCATTTTAATGGCCGGCTTTGCGTTGGCAGTTATTATCACTATTATAAAAACGGCCCGTGTAGTACCGCAAAAAAGTAATTTTGTTATCGAGCGTTTAGGTAAATACTCGCGCACGTTGGACTCAGGCTTCCATATTCTTATCCCTTTTGTGGATAAAGTTGCCTACATGCACAGCTTAAAAGAAGAAGTTATCGATGTGCAGCGTCAAACCTGTGTCACCCGCGATAATATCCAGGTTGGTATCGACGGTATCTTATATTTACAGGTTATCGACCCGCATAAAGCCAGTTACGGTATTAATGACTACCGCTATGCATCGGCGCAGTTAGCGCAAACCACCATGCGTTCAGTTATAGGCCAGACAGACTTAGATAAAACCTTTGAAGAACGCGCGAAAATAAATGAAGAGGTGGTCAAAGCACTAGACGAAGCAGCCGCGCCATGGGGCGTAAAAGTGCTGCGCTATGAAATTGCCGATATTGAGCTGCCCATTAGTATTAAAGACGCACTGGAGCAACAAATGCGTGCCGAGCGCGAACGCCGCGCCGCGATTGCGAAATCTGAAGGTGAGCGTCAGGCGATGATCAACGTTTCTGAAGGTCAGAAGCAGGAAGTGATCAACCTGTCTGAAGGTGACAAGATGCGGCAGATAAATGAAGCCGAAGGCCGTGCACGTGAAATAGAGCTTATCGCCATCGCGACTGCTGAAGGTATTCGTCAAATTGCTGAAGCAATAAATCATCCTGGCGGTTCAGAAGCGGTTAGTCTGCGTGTTGCTGAACAATACGTTAAAGAATTTGGAAACCTGGCCAAAACCAATAACACCATGATAGTACCTGCTGAGCTGGCAAATATTGGCGGTGCGGTAGCCGGTTTAACTGAAATATTAAAAATAGCGCAACCAAGAAAATAGCGTTGTGTCGAAAGGGGCGGTTTTAGTGTTATTGCCGCCTACATCTACTTAGGAGACGAAATTTATGAAAACTTCAGCTTACTACTCGATGTTAATACTTTGTCTGAGTATTTTTCTTTCTGCGGACATTAACGCTATGCAGCAACAAAGCTCCGATGCAATTGAACGCATTACTGTGACAGGCCAAAGAAGCGAGCATCACTACAAGCGACAGCTTGAATTAGCGCAAATGGATTTTATCGAGTCTTATAATGCACTTAACACAATAAGCAACTTTAGTATTGATTGTCACCCCAGAGCAAATATAGGTTCTCACATAAAGAAAATGGAATGTTTACCACGTTACTTTAATAGAGAGCTTGGTTATCAGGCGCAGGCTTTTATGCAAGGGGCAAGCAGCAGAAACAATAGCAATGCTGAATATGTGAGTTTTATAACGCAAAATAAAAAACTAAAGTTTGAAAAGCATATTGCGAAGCTAAGCCAGGAGTCCGCTGAGTTACAACGTAAACTTGAGAAAGTAGGCCAAGCTAAATTAGCCTATGAACAGCGAGCTCAGCAGAAATAGCTAATAAGTTACAGGATTCATCGTAAAGCACCGCGTTGCATCCTGTGACTAAGTTACTTTACCTAAACGTTAAAACCGCATTGCGTTCAAACAGATATCTCTCAAAACTTGTCTCTCGACTGATTTCTCTCATCATAGATTCTTGCAAGGAAGGATAATGCGATATTAATTATCCGTTTCTTACCAGCGTAATAGCTGCTGCGCCAAAGCTAGTGGCTATGTGTGAGCTTTTTACTAATTGCCTACTGAAAATATCGTTGGCCATTTTGCTAGCGGTATTGCACGTTTCTCTTATGGAGCCATGAAATTATTAAACAGTTTCCAAGTTAGAACCATAAATAAACTAAAACATAACAAGTGTAAAATAACAACATCAAATGGTTAATATTTGTGCAATATATGGCTGATATATTTTTGACTAATGCTAAAGCGTTAAGACAATCGCTTTTATAGAGTTCAATATATGTACAGATCGCGAGTATTACTGTGATAAATGTTTTTTTAACGTAAATCAAAAGGACTTGTTATGTATCCTGATATCATTGCAATTGGCATTCCGTTTATGATTGCCTGCGTGGTCATTGAGTTTCTATACGACATGCGCAGAAAGAAAAAAAACTACCGAATTAATGCCGCTATTAGCAATATAAGCTGTGGCATCTTTGAACAGGTAACGGGGTTTATCTCTAAAGGCCTGTTTGCTCTGCTTTACATCTACCTCTACAACACGCATCGTTTATACACCATCGAAGACTCGCTACTGGTATTTATCGGCCTGATGCTACTGGTTGATTTAGTGTTTTATGGCTTCCACAGATTAAGTCATGTTTGTAGTGTGTTATGGGCTGGCCATGTTGTGCACCATGAAGTGGAAGAGTTTAACCTTACGGTTGCACTGCGTCGAAGCGTAATGCAGGAATTCACTATCATCAGTGTCTACCTGCCGTTTGCGGTATTGGGCTTTTCACCGGCCGCCTTTTTCCTGATGTTTGCAGCACATAACCTTTATCAGTTTCTTATCCACACCTCTTACCTACCTGAGTTCAGAACTTTTGGCTTAATTTTTAATACCCCATACCATCATGAAATTCACCATGCCCGTAACCGCTGTTATGTCGATAAGAACTTTGCCGGCGTGCTGATTATCTGGGACAAAATGTTTGGTACTTTTGCAAAACGCACTGAAACACCAGAAATTGGTATTGGTCAGGAAACAACGACGCTTAATCCGGTTACTGCGCAAATTACCACTTTGGCCCGGGTTTTTGCCGAAGCGAAAAGTAAACCAAGCCTTCGAGGCAAGTTAGTTGCCCTTTTTGGCCCGCCAAGCTACTTATCGAAAAAAAGTGGCGCAGCAGCAGATCATGCTGGCACCGGTCGTGAAAAATTTGACCCGTTAATTAGTAAAGCCAGTTTGCAAAAAGCCATTATGTGGTTTGCTTTTATGCTGATCACCATTACGGTTTACCGCAATTATGAAACCAGCTTGCCACTTGGTGTGCAACTGTTTGCCTTAGCGATGGTTGGTGGCTTGCTGTTTTATATAGGCTTAATTCTGGATAACAAAGTTAGAGCAGCGGAACAGGCAGACGCCGCTTCGGGGACTGAAGTATGAGCCGGTTTATAGCAAGCTGGGCTAACCTGGTTATCAGCCAACGTTGGTTGGTTATCATCCTGTCAGTGCTATTACTGTTAGCTGGCGGCTACTTGGGTAGCAGCATACCGTTCGACCACACCATTGAACGCAACTTCGCTGATGATGATCCTAAAGTACTGGAATACAATCAATTATTACACTTGTTCGGCGATAATGAATACCTTGTTGTTGGCGTAAGTGCCCCAGAGCAACAAGACGTTTTTACATCAAAAACGATGAATATCGTAAATGAGTTAACGCTATTCTTAGAACAGCAAGAAGCGGTTACGCAGGTTCGATCGCTGGCGAAGTATCAATATATTCATGGTGATGCTGATGCGTTAAATATTGAAGATTTATTTCCAAATCAGCATGCGGCTAATGCCACCGACGCACAACTTGATGCCGCGCGTCAGCGTATTGTATCCGAAGCGTTGGCACTAGACACTTTAGTGAATACTGCGCTTACCGAAACACGCATTGCCGCACGTATTCGCTATGTCAAAGACTCACCCGCACACAAGGTGGCGTTAGTCAAAGCGCTGTATGCCTATGTCGAGCAACAGCAGTATACCGAGCAGGGTTATCGCATTCGCTTTGGCGGGCAGCCAGTGTTTGATGAGCAGTTTGAAACCCGCAATCAAAGCGACTCGGCCGTGCTGTATCCGGTGATGGCATTGATTATGATTATCGTGCTGTTTGTTAGCTTTCGTTCCTGGTATGTCACGCTTATGCCCTGGACGGTGATCATTTTTGCCATAGCAATGTTAAACGGTGTACAGGGTGTGCTTGGTTACCCACATTCAGCCGTCGATCAAGCCCTGATACCCACGATGATTATCATTAGCATCGGCTTGTGTATGCATATTATTTTGGCGTTTATCAATGCCAATACCCAGCTACAAAATAGTGCAGCAGCGGTAAAGCAAACCATGCTTAAACTTTGGCTACCCTGTTTATTTACCAGCATTACCACGGCCATTGGGTTTTTTACGCTATCTGCTACCAATATTGTGCCGGTAAAAGAAATGGCTATTCTGGGTACCGTGGGGCCCATACTGCTGTTCATATTAAGTTTTTCCCTGCTACCCGCCTTGCTTAGCTTCAGCAAGCCGGGCGGACGGCACCTGCAACCCAGCGGTATAGCTAATGCCATTGCAGCATTGATGCATGTGTTACCGGGCTTTGCCAATCAACATCGCAAAGCTATTCTGTGGCTAGGTGGATTGTTGTTTATGGCCACTTGCGCGGCGTTAAATACAGTAAAAATAGATACCAACTTTGTTGAGTATTTTAAAGACAACAACCCTGCCCGTCAGGATATGCTGTACTTTGATGAGCACTTTAACGGTGCGATGACAATGGAAGTTATCATCGACTCTGGTGCTGAGAACGGTATAAAACAACCGGCATTTTTAACACGTGTCGCGTTGTTGGAGAAGGCCCTCGAAAGCCGAAATTCCACCGGAAAAATACTCTCGGTTGTTGATTATTTAAAAGAAATTAATCAATCGATGCACGAAGAAAACCCAGAGTATTTCACGATCCCTACCAGCAGTAATATGACCAGCCAGTTGTTGTTTCTGTATGAAAATGCAGGCCCGGAAGAAGACCTGTCAGACATGCGTGACTTTGATAACCGCTATCTTCGCCTGACAGTGCCGATGATCAATATGCCGGCATCTGCCATGGAGCAAGAGCTTGCACAAATTGAGCAGGCTATTGCAACAGACTTCGCTGATTTGGCCATTACACTGACGGGCGTGAAACTGCTGTTTCAAATACAAGACGTGTACACCTCTGAAGGCATGGTGAAATCTTTTAGCTTGAGCTTATTGGTTATCAGTTTGTTTTTTTTTGTTTTATTCCGCTCATTTAAACTTGGGTTGTACTGCATTATTCCCAGCGTGTTGCCCATTATTGTGGTGGCGGCAATAACCGGCTTACTGGGAGTTTCCCTGGATTTAGGCACCATGATAGTGGGCGCGATGACCATGGGGCTAGCCGTTGACGATAGCATTCACGTAGTCAGCCGCTACGCCAAAGCCAGACAAGCCGGGTTGGATTGCTTTGCAGCGGTAAGCATTACCATGAAAGAGTCTGGCACAGCCGTGGTGTTTAGTTCAGTGGTGTTAGTACTGGGGTTTTCGGTGCTAATGCTGGGGTCTTTTGTGCCCATCGTTCATGTCGGCCTGTTTAGCGCCGCGATTATGTTACTGGCATTACTGGCTGATTTACTCCTGCTACCTGCCATTATTTTTACCCTCGATAACAAGGGCGCGGCAGAGCGAAACACCGTTAATCACAGCGATGACACCCACAACAGCAACGCCATTAGCAATGACAAAACAGCCATGAGCCATGACAAAAATATTTCGGACATTGCCTGATAAACACATGTGATCAAGCATCACGTTAAGGAACTGACATTATGAAAACAACGAACTTTGTATCAGGTCGCACACTTTCGCGCTGGCTACTAACGCCACTTTTATTGCTATCGGTTTTAGTTAGCGCAACTGAGAATAATAGTTTGTCAGCCCGCGACATTATGGCGCAAGTTGACGCCCGCGATGAAGGTGAAAATTCTGTTGCGACCAGCGCGATGATCCTAATTGACAGTCGAAACAGGCAACGGGTGCGGCAATTAAAGCAGTACGCCAAAGAATATGGCGACAAACAAAAATATATGGCGCATTTTCTGTCTCCTGCCGATCTTAAAGACACCGTGTACATTAACTATGACTGGAACGCCTCTGCTGACGTTGATGATGAATCCTGGTTGTTTTTACCCGCGCTGAACAAAGTGAAGCGCATATCATCAGAAGACCGCTCCGCCGCCTTTTTGGGTAGTGACTTTAGCTATGCTGACATCAGTGGCTTTGAACTGAAATGGTACGACTACCGCATTATCAAAGAAAGCGAGATGGTAGACGGCCATGATTGCTGGGTAATTGAATATGAACCTAAGGCCGCATTACGCGACAAGGTGCTACGCACTACCGGTGATTTAAAAACCCAAACCTGGGTGCGCAAAGACATTTTCTTCCAGGTAAAAAGCAAAATATGGAAAGCGCGTGCTGGCGAAATAAAATATTTTATGGCAACGGATGTTGAGCAAATTGATGGCATCTGGACAGCGCAAAAAATGCAAATGATCACCACCAAAAATGACAAACGCCAACACTCCAGTATTTTCCTTATCCAGGATATTAATTACGGCGTGGGGGTGGGTGATGACATTTTCCTGCCGGATAACATGCAGCGGGCCGCTGCAATGAACTAACTCTACTTAGCGTTTCAACCCTTAACACATAAGTACAACTGAGCCCGTTTCTGGCTCTGGTAGAGAGGTTTTGCCCAATGCTTTTTAAACTAACCGCTACAGCCCTGCTGCGATGTTACGCAACTTCAGCGCTGTTCGCGTGTTGCATGCTGCATAGCGCCGCTGCAAACAGTGATGACTTTTTTGCTGATATAGACGTTAACGTCGATAACCTGGATCAGCTACCCAGCCCAAATAAATGGTTTGTCCGGCAGCTGTTGTCCTATGGCGTAGAAGCCCCGGGCCAAGGCTTTTCACGCTCAGAGGTGGGCTTCAATAAAATAGAAACCAGTATACATGGTGAAGTCTCATATACGTTTTCTGAGCGTATTTCCGGGCGGATAGAAGCTGAAGCTTTTTATGATGCAATTTATCGGCTTGATAGCGATATTCAACCATCGGCGCAAGAGCTAAGCGAATTTGAAACCCGTTTCCAACTGCGCGATGCTTATTTAGACATTAGTTTAACTGAGCAATGGCACCTTAGGCTGGGTCATCAGATTATTGCCTGGGGCCAAAGTGACGCTGTGGTTATTGCTGATGTTATTGCCCCGCACAACAATTACACCCTACTGCAGGCCGATTTAAGAGATGTACGCTTGCAAGTGCCGGCGGCGCATTTTACTCGTAGCACTAGCGACTTTACGCTAGACATGGTGCTGACCTACGACGCAGGATTTAACCAGCTAGCCCCATTGGGTAACGAGTTTGACCCCTTTATTGCACTACGCGACCTGCCGCAACCACTCGCGCAATATAACGCCGACAACAAAATAGAATACTTTGTTCGGCTTAAGCATAACTTCCATGGCGGTGATGTCAGCCTGATTATGGCTGAAGCCAATAACAACACCTTGACGTTGCAACAGGCCAAAGCTGAACAGCTGTCTTTTTCCCAAGATCGCTTCAGCGTGTTGGCGCTCACCAGCAGTTTAAGTCAGGGCTTGTGGGTGTATAAAGCCGAGCTGGGCGTGCATCACAATAAGTCACTGATGCCCGCTGCCACCAAGTTTAACCATTATCTTGGCGGATGGCCGCAACATGATCAGCTGTTAAGTATGGCGGGTTTTGATTATGTCGGCTGGCGCAATACAACCTTATCGCTGGAACTCAATCTGCAACACACCACGGGTAACACTGACGCACTTAGCATCGACAAAAATGAATATGGTGCCATGTTCAGCCTGCTGTGGAGTGACACAAATGAAAAGCTCACCGTCAAAGCAAATGCCATTTCCATGCTGGACAACAACGGTCGAATTTTCCGCCTGAACCTGGAGTACCCCCTGACTGACGCGTTTAAAGTCGGGGGCCTGTTGGTGCATTACCACTTTAATCAAAGTGACACGCTATACCCCTATCGCAATAACGATGTTGTGCAAATTTATGGCCAATATGATTTTTAGTTAACCGCTTAGAGACACTTAATCCGGAGCATACAAGGAGCCCCAAGTGAACAGTATAAACTCAATGATCGAGAACCAAGCCACCCTGGTGCATGTGCTAAAACAAAGAGCAGCCCATACACCAGATAAAAATGCTTATATCTTTCTCGAAGATGGTGAAGACAAGGAAGTAACAATCACCTATCAGGAACTGGATAGACGTGCACGCCAGTTGGCGGCAACGTTGCAGCAAAAAAACCAGCAAATTCATAACAGCAGAGTACTGCTGATTTATCCGCAGAGTATTGGATTTTTGGTGTCATTTTTTGGCAGCCTCTATGCTGGCGCGACAGCCGTACTGGTGTCACCCCCTACCAGCAAAAAAACCGCTACCCGTTTAAATGGCATTGTTGAAGATTGTGATATTGCCTTTATTTTGTCTACCAGTAAGCATATTGAGCGCATGATCAGTATGGAAGTGGTAGGCAACAACGCTAGCCATAACGGCAAGTTTTCTACGCTTGAATGGATTAATACCGACCAACTGACAGACGGTGTTGAAGCGCATTTTATCGAGCAAGAGGTGAGCGCCGATGATATTGCATTTTTGCAGTACACGTCAGGTTCAACTGGCACGCCCAAAGGGGTAATGGTGAGCCACAGTAATTTGATGGCCAATCAGCGTACGATAAAAAAACTCTATAACAACGACGAAAATAGTGTTTTTGTCAGCTGGTTACCGTTAATTCATGATATGGGACTGATTGGTAAAGCATTGCAACCTATGTACCTGGGGGTGCCACTGATTTTTATGGCGCCGCTGCATTTTGTGCAAAAACCTGTTCGTTGGTTAAAAGCCATTAGTAAGTACCGCGGCACAATAAGTGGCGGGCCAAATTTTGCCTTTGATTTGTGTGTAAATAAGATTTCTGATGAAGAAATGCAGGAGTTGGATCTGTCTTGCTGGAAGTCGGCGTTTAATGGCTCCGAGCCGGTTCGGCGCGAAACGGTAGAGCGCTTCACGCAAAAATTCAGTCAGTGCAAGCTGCCTGCTGACGCTTACATGGCGGTGTATGGCCTGGCAGAAGCCACCTTGATTGTGAGCGGTACCCAGCGCGATAAACCGTTGCTGGCCGATGCTGAAACTAACTATATGCCGTCGGGTATTGCTGATAGCTGTGATGTCGTTAAGGTTGTTGATCCTGAAAGCCGTCTGGAAGTCATTGACGGCGCGGAAGGAGAAATTTGGGTGCATGGCCCCAGTGTTGCACAAGGGTATTGGAATAGACCAGAAGCCACTGCAGAAACGTTTCAAGCCACACTCATTGATGATGAGCGTCATTTTCTGCGTACCGGCGATACGGGCTTCGCCCGCCATGGTAGCTTGCATATTACCGGGCGCATTAAAGATGTGATTATTATTCAGGGTAAAAACTTTCACGCTGAAGACATTGAATGGAGCACCAACGAGCTTGCTGCCATTCGTCCTGGCTGCTGTGTTGCTTTTTCTATTACCAACGACGGTCAGGAAAAGTTAATTGTCGTTGCCGGGGTACTGACTTCTACAGAGGAAGAGCTGCAACAATTAGCCAAGCAAATACGTGCCAATGTCTATGCCGACCATCAATTGCACCTGGATCGGGTAGTGCTGATAAAACCAAAAGAGTTGCCGACCACCACCAGCGGTAAAGTACAACGTCGCTTGTCGAAACAGATGTATCTGGCTGGTGAGTTTACCCCGTTGTTAGAGCATCAAGCTACGACGACTCAAAGCGACAGCGATAGTGCAGAGGCCAGTAAAGATAGTTTTGTACCGGCGATTACCGAAAGTGAGCGCGAACTGGCGGTGATGTGGGGTGATATTCTTAGCATGCCGGCAGAAAAAGTGGGAATGAATGACAATTTCTTTGAACTGGGTGGCTCTTCACTGACCATGCTGGAATTGGCAACGCGCCTAAATGTAACGATGGAACTGCTGTTTCGCTACCCAACCATTAATGGTTACCTGTACCGCACCTCAGAATATGAATTTCCTGATGTCGCTTCCGATATTTACTTACCGCCTTTGGCACTTGATAACAGCTTACAAGGTAAAACAGGTATTTCGCTGATCACCGGCGGGACCGGCTTCTTTGGTTTGCATTTTTTACAAGCGATGATGCAGCGTAGCCAGGATCAGTTTGTGTTGATGGTGCGGGGGGCTTCACAGGAAGCGATTGAAAAGAAATTCGATGACGCTGTCGCCTACTTTAAAATGAAAAACAGCATTGATAAACAGCGTGTTAAGTTAGTGCAGGGCGATTTAAGCAAGAAGCAATTAGGTATTCCGGCGGAGCAATACCAATGGGTAGTTGCCAATGTCGACAAGATTTTCCACATTGGCTCGCACGTTAATAACTGGCTACCGTATGAAGGTATTCGCGAAATCAATGTCGATGGTACCCGCAGTTTGTTGCAACTGGCACGCACGGGCCGTAAGAAAGAACTGCACTACACCAGTACCAGTACCTTTTCACCAGATAAAGATGATCAGTCCATATTCCTCGAGCAAGACAATATTAAGGTTGGCGATATCAACCGCTATTTTGGCTACGATATCAGTAAATATGCCAGCGAAGAAATGTGTAAACTCGCCCGTGCTGATGGCATCGTGTGTAATATTTATCGTCTGGTATGGGTTGGCGGTCACATAGAAACCGGCCTGACTAAAGTGGGCGACGGTTTCAATATTATGCTGCGTATATTGCTAACCATTGGTGCCTACCCGCAGGGTAATTATCTGCACGATGTGGTGCCGGTTGATCTGATGGCGGATTCCATGGCGTCATTAATTGGTAAAGCGGAAAACACCAACTACAACGTAACCAGTCAATCCAAAGAGTCTATCGACATGAAACGTATTGCGGTGATGTTACGCAATATGGGCTACAAGCTTGACGAAGTTAGCCGGGTAGAATTTGTTGAACGCTTGAGAAATTATCCGATTGAACGCTGGGACGAGCAATGTAAGTCATATCGTCAATTAGTTATTCGCTTGTTTGAAGACCCAACACCGAAAGTAGAATCGTTCTATGACAGCAGTAACTTTATTGAACACATGGACCCGCAATTACGGCAAAAAATGGAGCAGAAGTTTATTGATAGCTGGTTTGAAAAAACCATTAACTTCTTAGTGCAAAACAATGCATTGCCGACAACAAGCGGCCTGAGCTATGCCGAGGAAATGGCACAAATTGCCCGCTGGAACAACACTGCAACAGCCTATCCTGATTCGCAGTGTTTGCAGCAGATGTTCGCGTACCAGGCCGCACTCACGCCAGACGCCGTTGCTGTTGAATTTGAACGCCAATCTATTAGCTATGCGGCATTGAATATGTGGGCTGATAAAATTGCCAGCCATCTCATTGCGCAAGGTGTGGCACGTAATCAGTTTGTCGGCTTATCTGTTAGCCGCTCGATTGAGCTTATTGCCTGCGTGTTAGGTATTTTAAAAGCTGGCGCCGCCTATGTTCCACTAGACCCGACTTATCCTAAAGCTAGCCTGGATTTTATGCTGGAAGATAGCAATGCCCAGTGGATTTTGGTTGATCAGGCTGCGAAAGAAAAACTGCAGGCACATAGTAATAAGTGGCTGGATGTAAACGCCATTACCGAGATGGCCGATGTATCAGCGCGACAACTTGCTGCCATAGATGCAGCCTGTCAATCGCAGGATTTGGCGTATATGGTTTACACGTCGGGTACGACAGGCACCCCTAAGGGCGTGTTGGTTGAACATCAAAGTGTGCTTAATCATAGTTTAAGCCTGCAAAGCAGCTTTGCTATTAGACGTAACGATAAATTATTGCAGTTCTCTACCGTGAACTTTGATTCCTTTGTCGAGGAGGTTTTTCCTACCTTATTGGGCGGCGCAACACTGGTGATGGTGCGCCAGGAGCACTTGCCAGACATCGAAAAAATGCAGCAAATTATGCGCCAGCATAGCGTAACGGTACTGAAATTCTCCACCGCTTACTGGCACAACATCAGTGACATTAATGTAGAAAAGTTGGGGGTACGTTTAGTCGCCATTGGTGGTGAAGAAGCGGACTTGCATCAGTATACGCAATGGCGTCAGCACAACCCGACTATTCCACTGATCAATACCTATGGCCCGACAGAAACTACGGTAACCGCCAGCTTAAGCACACTAACCGGCCCAGTTAAAAAGATAACGATTGGCAAACCGATTGCAAATACACAAATGCATATTCTGGATGCCCAATTAAAGCCGGTGCCCATTGGTTTCGTTGGTGACTTGTATATTGCTGGTGCTGGCGTCACACGTGGTTATTTAAACCGGCCACAAGATACCGCAGCCGCATTTATTGATAACCCCTTTATTGATAACCCTCTAAGTGCAAACGGTAAAATGTACAAATCGGGTGACTTAGCACGCTGGAACCGCGACGGTGACATTGAGTTTTTAGGCCGCAGTGATAATCAGGTTAAAGTGCGGGGCTATCGCATTGAATTAGGTGCAATTGAAAGTGTTATTGGCTGTCATCCGCAAATTGACAATGTGGCTGTCGTGCTAAAAGAGCACAATCGTAAAAAGAAAATTGTTGCCTACTTTAGCTCAGGGGTAACGCTTTCTGCAGCAGAGGTACGCAACTACCTTGAGCAAGCACTGCCAAGTTATATGATCCCTAACTTGTTGTTGCAATTGCCTGCGGTTCCCCTTAATCCAAATGGAAAAGTTGACCGTAAGCTACTTGTCGATATGGCGATTTCTGCCAGTGGCAATGCGGATCTGTCGATGCCACAACGGCCAGAGGACGTAAAAATGGCCGCCATTTGGGAGTCGTTATTGCATGTTAACAATATTGGTTTGCATGACGACTTTATGGAACTGGGCGGACACTCTTTATTGGTGATGTCGCTGCTAAGTGAAGTACAGAAACAATTTGGCGTTCAGCTGCCTATTCATGCCATTTTTGACAACCCTACCATCGCCAAACTCACGCATTTTATTGAAGCACAAAATGACGCTGTAACTACGTCTAACTTAGTACGCTTCCCCGATTTAAACCGCGGTAAAGGCGACAATGTCAGACAATCTCAGCCACTATTTATGGTGCATGGCTTGGGTGGGCATCTGGCGTCTTTTTATCCGCTAATTAGAAATTTACAAAAGAATTTGCGTGATCAATATAACCTTGACATTACGGCCTATGGTCTTGAAGCGAATGGTTTTAAAGACGGTGAGGCATGTTTTGCAACATTAGAAGAAATGGTGGCTGAATATGTCCGTCTGATCCAACAAACGCAACCCGAAGGGCCTTACCTGATTGGCGGTTGGTCGTATGGTGTATCTGTGGCGTTTCATATTGCGCAGGAGTTGATTCAGCGTGGTGAAAAAGTCAGTGCATTTATTTCTATTGATGCAGAGGCACCGCATGTGCCGGAAGACTTTGACCACTTTATTCAGAATAACAGTATTTTGAACCTGGATGACCTATATGAACCTGGCACTTTGCAAACGCTGTTAGACAAGTTTGGTCGGCGCTTTGGTTTTGTCACACAGGCAGATGAATGCGCTAAACAGCAATTCTATCGCTTTTTGGGTTACTCCAAACAAGACTCAGAAGCGCAAATTGAACGTTATAGCAAAATTGCTATCGCTAATATTTTTAACGCACGTGGCTTTAACCCATCACGCATAAATCCAATGAATACCTTATTGGTGCGCGCTTCAAAAAGCTCGTTCAATAACTATATTAACGATTGGCATGACTTGCTGGAAAGTAAAATGCTTTCGGCATTAACGCTCAATGGCGATCACTGGTCGATAATGCAGGATCCGGAGCTGGCAGAACATCTTGCCCGGCATGTGATGCAAGCGGTAGAGCAACCACAAGCTACCACTGCGTAATAAAAGGACTTAACCACTAAAGCAGTTCCGCCTTTATTCAGGCGGGGCTGCCTTAACGCTTAGCGAGGATTGAACATGAGCATTATTGATATAGAGAGTGTATTACCACACAGATATCCGTTTTTGATGGTAGATAGCGTAACTGGTTATGAGAAGAACTGTGGTCTGCGTGCGATAAAAAATGTGTCGAAAAATGAACCTGCGCTGCAAGGGCATTTCCCGGGTAATGCAGTGTTTCCGGGTGTACTGATCATTGAAGCATTAGCACAGGCCGCAGGCATTTTATGGGCGCAGAGCAATGCTGACGTGTTACAAAACAGTACGCTTTGCTATTTGGCCGGAACCGAGAAAACTAAGTTTAAACGCAAAGTTATCCCCGGCGATCAATTACAACTAGACATTAAAGTAGTCTGTCTTAAACGTAAAATAATGAAGGTCACAGCATTGGCAAGCGTCAATGGCAATTTGGCGTGTTCTACCACCATCAGCCTGTTTGCTGAGTACCCTGAGCAACAACCACAGCGCAACTTTATTACGAATAATCACACGCTTGCACCTGTACCTGAGGAAAAATCCTGTATTGTGCAATATGCTTGAAAAATAAGAGTGAGTGAGCACTTTATGTTGTTTTTAGTCGACATTTCGCAATCGTTAACGGTTGCGCTGTTAGGTTTGCTGGCTGGCGCACTATGGGCAGAGGGCGAGTTATTGGTGCCTTACTGGAAAACGCTAAGCAGCGATGAGTTTTACAAGCTACACCCGCAGTATGCGCCGCGTTTGTTTAAGTTTTTTGCTCCCATTACTGCGCTTACGCCACCCGTTGCAGTCGTGGCTTCACTGTTGGCGTGGTACAACAATGCGCCAACAGCGTGGTGGTCTACTGGCACGGCACTACTAGCGGCTAGTTTAATTGCGATTTATTTTGTGTATTTTAGCCAGACCAATGCCGCATTTGCTCGTGCAGCTATAAGCGCCGACCAGTTAGCCGGTGAATTAAACCGCTGGCAAAACTGGCACCGGTTGCGCGTTGTCATCTGCATGCTGGCATTTTTTCTTAGTATTGGCGCCATTTCACAGTAACGGTATTATTGCTGATCTGATGATGGTAAATCTTTGGCATCAAATTGCTGGGTTTTCTCTGCCAAAATAGCAGCGAGTTGTTGTTCCAGCTTTTCCACTTTCTCGCGTGTGCGCAGCAGCACCTGGCGCTGAACGTCAAATTCTTCACGGCTAACAAAGTCCATGTCGGCGAGTTTACTTTGCAAAACTTGTTTTACTTTTGCTTCAACATCATCGGCAAACTGGCGAACTTGTGGCGGAATAGCATTACCAATTTGTTTGGCGATATCTTCAATTTTTTTCGGGTCTATCATGCGGTTCTCCTTCGTTGCATCAGTGACTTGCAACATGGTGTATAACGGTTTGCATTATTCTACAGGCCAAAACGACAATCGCGAATGCTATTTAACAGCAAATTTCGTTACAATGCCCGTCTTGGTGTAAGGGTGAGTCAATGAAGTTAAATCCGCAACAAAATGCAGCAGTTAAATTTATCTCTGGGCCTTGTTTGGTGCTGGCTGGTGCCGGCAGTGGTAAAACCCGGGTTATTATTAATAAAATTGCATATTTGATTCAAGAGTGCGAAATGTCTGCGCGGCATATCGCTGCGGTTACCTTTACCAACAAAGCTGCGCGTGAAATGCGTGAACGTATTAATCATCAATTGCCGAAAACGGCAACCCGCGGCCTGACTATCTCTACATTTCACACCTTAGGGCTGGATATTCTAAAAAAGGAATACCGCCATATCGGCTATAAATCTAACTTTACCTTGTTTGACGATCAAGACAGCATGGCCTTGCTAAAAGAGCTTAGCGAGAATGATATTCAGGGTGATAAAGATTTACTGCGGGCATTACAAAGCAAAATTAGCAGTTGGAAGAATGAGCTCACCTTACCTGCCAAAGCTATGGCTGAAGCTACAGACGCACAGAGCATCAGCTTTGCTAATTATTATCAGCAGTATAGCCAGCAACTTACCGCCTATAATGCACTGGATTTTGACGACTTAATTTTAATGCCAACCCTGCTGTTTCAGCACAATGAAGAGGTGCGTACCAAGTGGCAGCAGAAAATTAAGTATCTGTTGGTAGATGAATACCAAGATACCAATACCAGCCAGTATCAGCTGGTAAAGTGGTTAGTTGGTGAGCGCCAACGTTTTACAGTGGTGGGCGATGATGATCAGTCGATTTATTCCTGGCGCGGCGCCCGACCACAAAATCTGGCACTATTAAAAACCGACTTCCCTAGCTTAAATGTCATTAAGCTTGAGCAAAACTACCGCTCAGCGGAACGAATTTTAAAAGCCGCCAATATTCTTATTGCTAACAACCCACACGAATTTGAAAAGCAGCTATTCAGCGAAAACGGTTACGGCGTGCCGCTTAAGGTGCTGCCGTGCAAGCACGAAGAAGACGAAGCCGAAAAGGTGGTAGCGGAAATTATTTCACACCGTTTTATCAACCGCAGCCAATACCGGGATTACGCCTTACTGTACCGCGGAAATCATCAGTCACGTTTATTTGAAAAGGCGCTAATGACTAACCGTATTCCGTACAAAATTTCCGGTGGTACGTCGTTTTTCTCGCGCAGCGAAATTAAAGATGTGATGGCCTATTTACGCCTGGTAGTTAACCAGGATGATGACAATGCATTACTCCGCATAATCAATGTGCCACGACGTGAAATTGGTGCCGCCACTTTGCAGCAAATAGGTAATTTGGCCAATGAGAAGCACATTAGTTTGTTTGAAGCTTGCTGTGACAGTGAGCTATCGATGCATTTGTCGGCTCGGGCGCATAATGCGGTAAAGCAATTTGCGCAGTGGATAGTGAGCATTGCCGACAATGTCCAGCGCGCCGAGCCAGCCGAAGCCATTCGCGATTTAATCCGCCAAAGCCATTATGAAGCCTGGTTGTTTGAAACCAGTACCAGCCCGAAAGCTGCGGAAATGGCGCTTAAAAACGTCAACGAGTTATACCGTTGGATCAGTGAAATGCTGCAGGGTAAAGATGACGACGAGCCTATGACACTGCCAGAAGTCGTCACTCGCCTTACATTACGCGACATGATGGAGCGGCAAGAACAAGACGACAATTCTGACCAGGTGCAATTGCTAACCCTGCACGCATCAAAAGGACTGGAGTTCCCTTTCGTGTTTATGGTGGGTATGGAAGAAGGTATTTTGCCACATCAAAGCAGCATAGATGAAGACAATGTAGAAGAAGAGCGGCGGTTAGCTTATGTTGGTATTACCCGGGCTCAAAAAGAACTAATATTTACCTATGCTAAAGAGCGGCGTCAGTTTGGTGAAACTATTCGTCCGGAGCCCAGTCGCTTTTTATATGAGTTGCCGCAGGATGACCTGGAGTGGCAAAGCGCGGCGCCAGTGAAAACAGCGGAACAACGCCAGCAAACCGGTCAGGCGCATATTGAGCGCTTACGCCAGTTGCTGAAAAACAACTGACGGTGATGAAGCCAGTGCTTGAGCCGATAGCAGTTCTGCAACATATTTACCTTGCATAAAACAGCAGCCCTCGGCCAATAACAGGTTAAGTAAGTCGGCATTGTCTACCCCGTCGGCCAACACACGAAATTTATAACTTACTGCTAGCGATTGCAGCATTTGTAGTAGTTGGCGTTTATGTTCGCTGCGAGGCAGTTGGCGGCAAAAAGTGGCATCTAACTTAACAAATTCAAATAGTTGCTGTAGTAGCAAGCCCATTGGCGCTGCGTCGGCAGCAAAGTTGTGTAGCGCTAATCTGATACCTAACTGTTTTAACTGGCGCAACGGGGTCATGATGGCGCTATCAGCTTGAAGCATCTCTCGCTCGGTAAATGCCAGACATAGACGATGCTTGGGCTCTAAGCCAGAAAGTTGTTGTTTTAGCTGATCGTACAGATCGGCTTGTTGCAGGTGCGCGGTGCTCAACGTTACCGTAAGTAAACCGATATTGCTGTCACTTACTGCGAGATGATGACATGCCTGTTGCAACATAAGCTGTTCGATTTTTGGCAATAAACCCGCATCGGTTATGTGCTGGCTAAAATCGTATTGTGTGCCTAACTGTGGATGTTGCCACCGGGTATGAAGTTCATAACCCATTAGGTTTCGCGCCTGGCCACATAGTACCGGTTCAAATACAGCAGTAAATTGTTGCTTTTCCAGTGCCTGTTGAATAATTTGCTCTATGCTCAACGCTTGCAGCATTTGCTCGCGCATGGTTTCGTTGAAAATAACAAAGCGGTTGCGCCCCATCGATTTAGCTTGGTACATCGCTGCATCTGCATCGCGTAGCAAGGCTTCCGCATTAGTATGTTCGCTTTGAAACTGAGCAATACCGATACTGGCGCCAGATGTAACTTGTTGGCCTTGTAAAAAAAATGGTAGCCGTACTTTATCAATAATACGCTCTGCTACATCTTCTGCATCCGTTGTTTGCATCAAGCTAGTCAGCAATACTACAAATTCATCGCCGCCTAACCGAGCTACTACGTCATGTTCACGAACAGTACTAAGGAGCCGTTTGCTCACTTCGATTAAAAAAGCATCGCCAACATGGTGCCCCAAGTTGTCGTTTATAAGTTTGAATCGGTCAAGGTCGATAAAGAGTAACGCCATGTTCAGTTGTGACTGGCGTTTACTCAGCGCAAATTGCTGTTTTAATTGCTGTAAAAACATTTGCCGGTTGGCCAGGCCGGTAAGAGCATCATGATTTGCTTCATAAAATAGCTTTTGTTCGGCTTTTTTTCGTTCTTCCACCTGCAAGCGCAAAAACAAATTGGTCTGACGTAGCTCGCGCGTACTTTCAAACACTTTACGTTCCAGCTCTTCCTGCTGCCGCTTTTGTTGCTCGGTTGCTAACTTGCGCTGAATAGCAACAGCAATATGCTGTGAAACAAAACGCAGTATACTTAGCTCGGTTTCGGAGTACTTATAGCTTTGTTCATATGACTGTAGCGCAATGACACCAATAACCTGTTGCTCAATGAGCAGTGGAGTACCAAGCCAACTGGTAGAATATCTAGCGTTATTTATGGGTTCAGCTACGCTGCGACGCAGCTCTCCGGCCTCAACCAGCGCGGCTGCGGTATCGTTATTAATAAGTCTGGCATCACCACAACGTATAACATATTCGGTAAAGCCTTTACTAAGCGGCCGTTCGCGTGGTGGCGGTGAATATTGGTCGAGAAAGAATGGGAAGGTGAGTTTGGTGCGGTCACTGTTAAGTAAAGCGATATAACAGTTCTCAGCGGGCATCAAGCCAGACAACACCTGATGGACTGCCCGATAAAAGCTATTCATGTCGCTGCTGCTGGCAGTGAGTTCTGAAATTCGGTACAACGCTACCTGCAATTGCTCAGCATTGGTCCGTTCTTTTATTTCTTTTTGCAATGAACTGTTTATTTTCTGAAGCTGTCGCGTACGTTGGCGCACTGTATCTTCCAGCAATTCACGGCTTTTTACCCGGTCCAGCGCTGTTAGGGTGTGCCCGCCGATACTACTGCATACTGCCAGGTCAGACTCGGTGTACCGATGCTTCTCGTTATATGACTGAATAGCCATAACACCAATTACCTGATTGCCACGACACAATGGAATGCCAAGCCAGTGTGCGCTAGGTGAGCCGTGAGCTTCTATATGCCCATCTTTTACGAGAGTAGCAAACTGCTCTGTGTCACACAGTAGTGGTTTGCCACTGCGGGCTACATAGCCAGTAAGGCCGCTGGAAAAGGCGCTGGATGGAACTTGATCAATAATTAGCTGGTCTTTTTCATCAGAAAAATATTGCGGCGTATATTGTTCGGTTGCGCTGTCATAAAACACAACATAGAAATTTTCGGCATGCAGGAGGTCGGACACCATATTATGAATAGCCGGATAAAACTCCCGCATATCGCTAATGGTGCTAGCCAGTTCAGACAACCTGAGTAAGGCATTCTGGATTAAATACGCCTGCTTGTAGCGCTTAGCTAAAAAGGTTAACCGACGTAATTTATCATCAGTGTGCCTTTGGCGTTTGTTCAGTTCCGTTGATCCCTTCAACCCTGACTCTTTTCGTTGTGGATATCCAGTCTGGATGGCCAAATTTTAAATTACTTTATTATGCATAAAATTTAACCGCTTGGAATAGAGGTGCGATCATTATTTCATTATATTCTTAGGCTAAATTTTTTTAAGGCAGGTAAAAAAACACTAAGGCCACGCTAATTGAGTGGCCTTGAGGGAATAGCGACTCCGAGGAGTGGTTAAACGCCTTCAGTCATAAACTTAATGGCTGCCGCAATTTCATCATCGCTGCAATCTGCGCAAGTGCCGCGTGCTGGCATATTACGGATACCTTCAATAGCATGCTTCAACATTACATCAAAACCTTGATCTATACGAGTTTTCCACGCCGCATCACCCTTCTTTGGTGCGTCCAAAGCTCCAGTGCCGTGGCAAGCAAAACATGCCGTTTGATACACTTTCTCACCACTGCGAGGTCCGGAAGCTGCCGTATCGGCTGCAGCAACAGCCCCCGCAACATAGACCTGACCCACCGGCGACAATCGTTTTGCCAATGCGTCCTTATCTGCCTCAGAGCTGGCGTGAATGCCAAAAGTAGTTAACAGCAAGGCAAGTGCAATGGTGATTTTCTTCATGTTATGAGTTCCTGTGGTAAAGTCCGCACAAAGTTTGCACCATTATAGCCTTCAAGCACCGGCGAGGGGAAGCCCTTCTGCTGGGTGCCCTTTTGCCGTAATGACGCGATGTTGAAACATACGTGTTTAACGGCTAAAAAGATTAACACTCTGTGTTTCAGTTTGGCACTGTGGTCGTAAAGCACGTCGTTCTTGCTATATGCTTTTCTCGCAGGACATTATCATTTTTTAAAGCAAAATTTTTTAAAGGTTTTGCTTTGCATCTGTGTTCATTGTGGTAGTCTGCTTGACCGGCGTTATCGCAAATTAAAAAAATTACGCTGCTGCTGGAAACTACCTAAAACAGTTTTCCACAAAATGGAAGTACAAAAATAATAATATGGGTCTTGTAGTTCATCCATTTTTTCTCTAAATAAAACAACGTGTTATGTTTTCTATCGAACTGGCTATTTTTCAAATAGCCGGCTATTACCTATTGTTTTTCACAAAGTTATCCACAGATTATACCTTGATTATTGCTGCCGTGTTCTCTGGTTGTGTGCACGGCGCTGTGGCATGCTATAGCTTTATTTTTGCAGGACATTATTTCCGATGGCTTCTATTTCCAGCACACCGTTGATTTTGGTTGATGGCTCTTCATACCTTTTTCGCGCTTACCATTCTCCACCACATTTAACTAATTCCCGCGGTGAGGCAACGGGCGCGATTTATGGTGTGGTCAACATGCTGAAAAGTTTGCTGCGACAGTACCAACCAACGCAGATGGTGGTGGTGTTTGATGCGAAAGGGCCGACGTTTCGTAATGAAATGTATAGTGAGTATAAAGCTCACCGCCCACCCATGCCCGATGATCTGCGTAGCCAGATTGCGCCGCTTCATAGCATCATTGAGGCAATGGGTCTGCCGCTGCTGTGTATCAGTGGTGTTGAAGCGGACGATGTTATAGGCACTTTGGCAAGGCAGGCTAGCCGTGAAGGGCGCTCCACACTTATCTCTACCGGTGACAAAGATATGGCACAGTTGGTGGATGAGCATGTCACGCTGATTAATACCATGACCAATACGCTATTGGATCCGCAAGGCGTGGTGGAAAAATTTGGCATTGCGCCCGAACTAATAGTCGACTATCTGGCGTTAATGGGTGACAAAGTTGATAACATTCCCGGCTTACCTGGCGTAGGCGAAAAAACTGCGGCCGCATTATTGCAAGGACTTGGCTCTATTGAGCAGATATATCAGCAATTGGATAGCGTGGCAGAACTGAGTTTCCGTGGTGCTAAAACCATGGCGACGAAGTTAGAAGAGTTTCGAGATCAACTGGCGTTATCTTATCAGCTGGCAACCATTAAAACAGATGTTGATTTGCCGTGTCAGTTAGCCGATTTAACCGTGAAAACGCCGGACAATGCGCGATTGGCAGAGCTTTATAAAGAGTGTGAGTTTAAGCGTTGGTTAAGCGACATATTAAGTGGCGTAACCGAGACTAAAACAAGCAAGCAACCTGCAACAGCGCAATTGGACATGCTCGCCGACGATGACATTTTGGCCAACGCTGCAGCAACGGGTTCAGCAGAAGGTAGCCAGTATATCACCGTGCTGGATGAGTTGAGTTTTAACGATATGTTAGCGCAAATAAGCGCCTGCGAGCTTACCGCATTTGATACCGAAACAACAAGTTTGGACTATATGCAAGCCGAACTGGTAGGTCTATCCGTAGCCACTGCACCGGGAAAAGCCTGGTATGTACCCGTAGCACACGATTACGTTGGAGCACCTGAACAACTAAATAGAGACTGGGTGCTTGATCAGCTAAAGCCTTGGCTCGAAGACGACAGCAAGGCCAAAGTAGGACAAAACCTGAAATATGATCAAAGTGTATTAGCTCGATACGAAATCAACTTAAAAGGCGTACGTTTTGATACGATGTTAGAGTCTTATGTTCTCAACTCAGTTGCGTCCCGGCATGATATGGACAGCCTTGCGCTTAAGTACCTTGGACACAAAGCCATCAGTTTTACCGATATTGCCGGTAAAGGTGCTAAACAACTTACCTTTAATCAGATTGAGTTGGAAAAAGCGGCGCAGTATGCGGCAGAAGACGCTGATATTGCTCTGCAGTTACATCATAACTTGTGGCCTCAGCTTCAACAGCATAATGGACTGGTAGCGGTTCTTAACGACATTGAAATGCCGTTGGTTGATATATTGTCGCGTATTGAGCGCCACGGTGTGTTAATTGATAGCAGGCTACTTGCTAAGCAAAGCGAGCAACTGGCTGCGCGAATTGCTGAACTAGAACAACAGGCTTATGAGCAGGCAGGCAAGCCGTTTAATCTTGCATCTCCTAAGCAGTTGCAGGAAATATTGTTTGAGCAAATGCAGTTGCCTGTGTTGAAAAAGACGCCTACAGGTGCGCCTTCAACTGCTGAGGAAGTGTTGGCAGAGCTGGCACTTGAATACGAGTTCCCGAAGTTAATTACCGAACACCGGGGCTTAACCAAGCTTAAATCTACCTATACCGATAAACTGCCGAAAATGCAAAATCCGCTAACAGGTAGAGTGCATACTTCCTATCATCAGGCCGTTGCAGCAACAGGGCGCTTAAGTTCTACCGAGCCTAACTTGCAAAATATTCCAATTCGTACAGAAGAAGGCCGGCGTATACGCCAGGCATTTATTGCTGCGCCAGGTAAAAAGATAGTGGCGGTAGATTATTCTCAGATAGAGCTGCGTATTATGGCGCATTTGTCGCAGGATAAGGCACTGTTGGATGCTTTTGCTCACGGCCGTGATATTCACAGTGCTACTGCGGCTGAAGTCTTTGGTGTGAATTTGGCGGATGTGACAACGGAGCAGCGGCGCAGTGCCAAAGCTGTCAATTTTGGTTTGATATATGGCATGTCTGCGTTTGGTCTTGCAAAGCAACTGGGTGTAGGGCGCAACGAAGCTCAGCAATATGTTGATCGTTACTTCGAGCGTTTTCCCGGCGTACTACAATATATGGAGCGTACCCGGCTGCAAGCCCATGAACTAGGTTATGTTGAAACGCTATTTGGCCGACGTCTTTATCTGGCTGACATAAATGCGCAAAACATGGCTAGAAGAAAAGGCGCTGAGCGAGCGGCAATTAATGCACCTATGCAGGGCACTGCAGCAGACATTATCAAGAAAGCAATGATCGTAGTAGATAACTGGCTACAGCAACAAGATTGTCCCCCTGCGACAATGATTATGCAGGTCCACGATGAACTTGTATTCGAAGTTGATGAGAACAAGGTTGAACAGGTAAAACAAACATTGGTTGAGCTTATGGCGCAGGCAGCAAAGCTCGATGTGCCCCTGCTGGCTGAAGCCGGTGATGGTGATAATTGGGATCAAGCGCATTAATTTTGAACTAAGTTGATACACTAGAAGTCGTAGTGTCAGTTACGTTGATATATCTCTCCTTAGTTTATTTTCGCCCCGTCATTTGACGGGGTTTTTTTATATTTTCAATAACCCTAATAAGGTAATTAAATTACCAAAAAAAGGCTTAATTAAGCTTTTTAAATGAATAATGTAGTTTTATTACACAAATGACTTGCATTTTACCAGTAGTTGACTAAAATTTGTCGTGTAGGGTACAGAGGTAAGATATTCTATCTTTCAGTGCACAGAGCTAAAGTTCTAACACAAGAAAGTAGGCTTATTTAGCCGCCCCGCTGCTTGCAGCGGGGCGTTTTTTTTTGCGTAATTATTAATAATTTTGACGTGGCAGTGCTGCTGTATTACGACAGGAAGGCTGGAAAATGCCAGATGTCGCGAAATAACTTGAAATTTAATTAGATTTTTTAGAGTAAATACTTTAAATGGGCCGGGTTTGTTGTATAATGCAGCTGTCTTAGCGATAAGACACCCTGTTGATTTGAAATTATAGCTTCTCCCCCGTTTGCTATGGCCGACACCCAAGGGTGTCGGTTTTTTTATGCTTTGTGTTAGTCTGCAATATCTGAAGTGGCATCAGGGGCTTGATACCATAAATCTAGCACCTGCTCCAAATCAGCCAATCCCTGTTTATTTAGTGAACTAAAAGTGTGTACGGTGATATCACCCATAAAAGCTAACGTGGCATCGCGCACTTCAAACAAGGTTTTCTTTCGTGCACCAGGGCCAAGCTTATCCGACTTAGTCAGCAATATAAGTACAGGAAGTTCACTATCAACTGCCCAATGTATTAGATCTTGATCTAAATCTTTCAATGGGTGGCGAATATCCATCAACACAACTATGCCTTTTAAACTCGCGCGTTTTGTCAGATACTCTGCCAGTGATTTTTGCCATTTTTCTTTTACGGCTAAAGGAACCTTGGCAAAGCCATAACCCGGCAAATCGATTAATCGACGGTGTTCATCCAAACTAAATGTGTTGATCAATTGAGTGCGGCCGGGCGTTTTACTGGTTCGCGCTAAACTATTTTGGCGCGTCAACGTATTTAATGCACTGGACTTGCCAGCATTAGAGCGGCCTGCAAACGCAACTTCAATGCCTGCGTCCGCCGGTAATGCCTTGATATCGGGCGCGCTAGTTAAAAATGCGGCTCGTTGATAATTGATTTTTGACTTGTACACGGGCTTCTCCGGCAAATAATTTGCGTCATTGTAGCGGATCTGAGAGATCCGCAGAAGCTTTTGCATGCGGTATGGGATTTTACTTTGACCAGTTTCGTGTAAAATAGAGATAAAAATTAAGGTTATTACACTTGGTTGCCAGTATGCTGGCGGTTTAATGCGGACAGAGACGGATAAAAAATGAATAAAATGCTACTTCCACTGACGCTGATATTCGGTTTAATCGGAACAGCCCAAGCGTTTGACGGTGATGCTGAAGCGGGTAAAGCAAAATCTGCGGTTTGTGCCGCTTGCCACAATGCTGATGGTAACAGCGTTGTTGACATGTACCCTAAACTGGCTGGCCAACATGCGACCTATTTGTATAAACAGCTAACCAACTACAAGCAAGGTATGGCATCTGCGGGCAAGGAAGGCCGTAATAACAGCATAATGTTTGGTATGGTCGCGGCACTGTCAGACCAAGACATGAAAGATTTATCGGCCTATTTTGCTTCACAAAAAATGAAGTCAGGCACTACTCCTGAAAATGTTATTGCACGTGGTGAAGCATTGTATCGTGGTGGTGATGCACAGCGTGGTATTGCAGCTTGTATTGCTTGCCATGGTCCTCGTGGTTCGGGTGCCAGTTTGAGTGGATTTCCAAAAATTTCCTTTCAACATGCAAATTATCTTAAAACCACTTTGCTGGAATTTCGCAGCGGTCAACGTGCAAATGACATGAATGGCATGATGCGAGATATTGCTAAAAAACTAACTGACGAAGATATTGAAGTGTTATCTCAGTACCTGGGTGGTTTGCACTAAACGCTATAACTACCCGCATTTATCGCATAAAAACCGGCATTCATCGCCGGTTTTTTTATGCTTGAGGTGATTTTTTGTGAGATATATCTCACAATCGCTGTAGGATAAAAGCGTGTATAGAAAATAAATTGAACTTTTTTATTGTGATTGATTTTGCTCAACATACTGAAAAGTATAAATTTAATATTTATGGCGGTGATGAAATTGGTTTTTTTTAGGGTAAAGGCTTGCCATATAGTCAGAACAGAGTAAATTAACCGTCAGTTACAGTTTGTAACGAATAAAAACAGGGAATATCCGCAGGGAAGTAATAGTACCAGTACGCAAGTGCGCGGTGCCTTCGTTTTGAACACATTTGGAAGATGTGCTGCGTGAATTCACGCTCAAGGATGATTACGAAAGTATCAGGATGATCGTAAACAATAAAAATAGCAGCCAGGAAGGCAATATAAAATACGGAACTAGCAGACAGGGTGTTGCAGCAGCATCAGGAAGATGAACGCGAATGAGAACGGTGTCCACGAGACACAAAAATATCCAGGGCGATAAGGAAATCTTATCGCCCTTTTCTTTATACAAAAAAAGCCCTAGCCATGCCAAATCATCAATGTCCTTTATGCTACGCAGAACCTTGTCAGTTTTTTTATCAGGACAATCGAAGACGGTATTATCAGTGTCAGCTTTGCCTGTTGGTGTTTGCTGATCGAACAACTTTGCTCTCTTCTTTAGATGAATTGGCGCAGTATCAAATGCATCAAAATGACTTGAACGATATTGGCTATCGCCAGTTTTTGCAGCGTTTAGCCTTACCATTACAGCAACAGTTAGCCGCTAATGGCCTTGAAGGGCTGGATTTTGGCTGCGGGCCAGGCCCTTTATTAGCAAAAATGTTAGCTGAGACGGGCCACAAAATGTCAGTGTGGGATCCCTACTTTGCAACCGATGATAGCGTACTTAAAAAACAGTACGATTTTATTACCTGCTCTGAAGCGATAGAGCACTTTATTTACCCCGTGCATGAATGGAAATTGTGGCTAACGTTATTGAAACCGGGGGGGACGCTAGGCATTATGACAAAGCGCTATACTGATGTTAACGCCTTCGCTTCATGGCATTACAAACGCGACCCAACGCATGTCAGTTTTTTTTGTGAACATACTTTTATTTATTTGGCGCAGCGAGATAATTTTATTGTCAATTTTCCCGATAAAGATATTGCTCTGTTGCAACGCCGAAAGCATTAGTGTTTCGCAGAAATTCTGGTTAAAATACGCGCCCTTTTTTACAGGTAACAATCATGACTCGTCAGAAAAAAACACGCTCTGCCGGCCCTAACGGCTCGCGACATTTATCCTCAGAAGATATTCGAAAAACCCGCGAACCCAAAGAGCAAACCAAGAAAAAAGGTGCTGGTTTAAAATCAGGTAGTCGTAATAGTGTTGCTTTAGCAGAGCCGGCTACACAGCAGCAATCGGCTAAGAAAGACAAGCGCATCGGTAGCAAAAAACCGATTGCGTTGATTGTGACTGATGTTGCGGAAACTGCGACTCAGCCTCGTGTAATGCCGCTGCCTAAAGCAAGCTTAGCAAAGCCCAAAGCCGAGACACTAACACCAGAGCAAGAATTAGCATTGATAGAAAATGATAATTATCTGCAGCAGCTTTTGGTTCGAGTTGAACAGGACGAAATACTGACCGGTAAAGATGCTAAGTATTTTAATGCTAAAACAGCACGTTTGGAGCAATTGTTGCAGCAATTAGGTTTGACTGATGACGATGACAGTAATGAGCAAATTGATCCGTTGGCCGCTTTTGAGAGTAAAGATTGGCGTAAAGACCTGTTAGGAGATGAGGACTAATCTTGAACGTTACAGCGGTTATACTTATTACTTTAGCATGCGTTATTGTTGTTGCTCTGGCTTTTTATGCTGGTACCTTATTATGGCGGCTGCAGCAGCAGACTCAAGTAGCTCAGCAACAGCTAGAAAAGAAGCAAAAGTATTTACGTGACAGTATTAGTGTCATTTGCAAAGCTGTATGTGAAGAGCAATGTGAATTATCTGAAGGGGCGTTGCGGCTGTGGGTATTGTTGGATCATCTGGCGCCGGATCATAAACCAGATCCGGTGATAACCTACCCAGGATTGTACAAAATGTATCAGGTAGTTAAAGATATGCCGACGCATAAAGCACGGCAATTACAGGCTAAATCACTGACAGCGCAGCAAGATGAAGTTAGGATCAAAGCGGAGCAGGAATTAAAAGAGAGTATTCTGTTTGATGCAGCTGCTTTATTAAAACGCGTCCAGCCGGAGTAACCGGCTGGAATGTACTAAGTTACTGGCGAAATATTTCGCCTGCTTTCATCACAAAATTAACTTTACCCATTTGGGTGATATCTTGCAGTGGGTTACCAGGTACAGCAATAATATCAGCCGTTTTTCCTACTTTGATACTGCCAAGTTCATCGTCAACACCCAATAAGCGTGCGCCATCAATGGTTGCGCTAAGTATAGCCTCAATTGCAGGCATTCCCGCTTCAGTCATATAGATAAATTCGCGCCAATTGTTACCATGTTCAAACACGCCGGCATCTGTGCCAAAAGCAATTTTCACACCGGCTTTATATGCTTCGGCAAAAGTCTGTTGAATTCGACCACCAATAGTAGCTGCTTTAGGCCGCACCAAATCAGGAAAGAAACCGGCTATACGGGATTTTTCTTCTGCCCATTTGCCTGCGCTGATCGTAGGAACGAAGTAAGTACCTTGTTTACGCATTAACGCCATGGTGTTTTTGTCCATGTAAGTGCCATGCTCAATGGAGTGTACGCCGGCTTTAATTGCACGTTCCATACCTTCTTTACCATGAGCATGTACCGCGACTTTCATACCATAATCTTTTGCTGTACTGACAATAGCGGCTAGCTCTTCATCAGTAAATTGCGGGTTACTACCACTTTTAGCGACGCTAAGTACACCTCCCGTGGCGGTGATTTTTATTAAATCTGAGCCTTCTTTATAACGCTGTCTAACCGCCTTGCGTGCGTCATCTGCACCGTTTATTACACCTTCTTTTGGACCTGGATCCGCCATTAGCGCATAAGCAACACCATTGGTAGGATCAGCATGGCCACCGGTAGTCGCAATGGATGTTCCGGCAGCATAAATACGAGGTCCTTTAATGTACCCCTTAGCAATAGCTTTTTTTAATGCGGTACTAATATGATAGTTGTCGCCCAGTTCGCGTACTGTGGTGAAACCTGCCATCAGGGTTTTCTCGGCAAACGTTGCACCACGCAAGGCATAATCAGCTTCATTCATAGTAAAGCCTTCGGTGTAAACGTTAGCGCTGAATTGGGTATAAAAGTGAGTATGCATGTCCATCAAGCCTGGCATTACAGTGTGCTGGCGCAGGTCGATAATGGTGTCGCCATCTGCAGCTTTTCGGTAGCCTTGCTCTAGCGCAACGATTTTGTCTTGCTCAACAACGATAGTATGTTCAGACAAAATCTGACTATTTTCTGCAGTAATAAGCTTACCAGCATGGATAAGGGTTGCTGCTTGGATTTGCGTACAAAAAAGTAAGCTGCTAAGTAGCAGTGCGATGGGCGTTTTGTTCATCTTATTTTAGCCTGGTACAGTTTCTGGTGTAACAGTGTTAACACAGCTGTGCTGTTGAACAATCGGCTTGAGATAAAGTGCAGGATATTGCCGACCAGTGTCCCCTCATGTAATAGCTAAGGTATAAGGATAACCAGCACTTTTAAGCTGATAATGTGTCTGTTTGTTGCAGTAAACTGCATGGGTTTGCTCCGCCAGTTGATAGTAGACATTGCGACTTAGTTTCGCTTGTAAGCCACGCCATAGCGTGATGTAGGGCAAAATTTGATGCTGTGGATCAGCTCGTAAACAAATTGGATGCTGCGGGCTTGCAACCAGTTGGTGCTGCAAATTAGTTGTTAATACTAATGCGGGACCATTATCAGTTGTCGACCAGCACCAATCCGTGATCAAAAAAGGCACATCAGCGACAGTAATTCGGACTTTTTCAACCGGAGTTTGCAGAAAATACTCCTCCGATTGTAGCAGCAGTACTGAAGCAAATAGTGCTACTAGTGCAGGGCGCTTAATTTCACTGCCTTGATAGTGCCATTTACCTGCTGCATCAATGTGCAGAGGAATATCGCCACAAAATGGCGGTGTCCAGCTTTCAATTGCAGAAGTGTTGGTGTGTTGCAGTTGATGCTGCAAACTAGCAAGATTGACCATAGTGAAATAACACGGCTGTAGTGAGTAAACACAGTTTAGCAAATGGGTATGATGATGAAAATAAAGTGGGGTGACTGATGGGGCTCGAACCCACGACAACCGGAATCACAATCCGGGGCTCTACCAACTGAGCTACAATCACCGCCGAGGCATTGCATTTTACCCATATTTTCTAGTGGTACCAAGCTTTTTTAGTAACAAAGCGTCTTAGCCAAGGCTGAGTTGTGGTTTTTATGCTCATCTAAGCGGTTGTATGCTATCATTTTGCTGATTTTTTATTACACAATTCGCACAGGAGCGCGCTATGGATAACATTATCCAGTTCTTTCAAGACAACAATGAATTAATATTTGGCTATTTACTTAAGTTCGTGGCTGCCGTTTTCATATTTTATGTCGGCCGCATAGTTGCAAAAGGCATCAAACGCTTAATGGAAAAAGCATTGCTGTCTCGTTCTGTGGATAAAGCGGTCATTTCTTTTGTCGCTGGCATAGTCTACGCCTTGATCATGATTGCTACCGTGCTGATGGCATTGTCGCAAATTGGTGTGCAAACCACGTCTTTTATTGCCATTTTAGGTGCAGCCGGTTTAGCCGTTGGCCTGGCATTACAAGGGTCTTTATCAAATTTCGCTTCAGGTATTTTAATTATTTTATTCCGTCCTTTTAAATCGGGCGATTTTATTGATGCTGGTGGCGTTAGCGGTACCGTTGATAAAATTGAAATTTTTCAAACCATTATGAAAACTCCTGATAATAAAAAGGTGATCATACCTAATGCACAAATCACCGGTAGTGCTATTACCAACTATTCAGCAGAGCCAACCCGCCGCGTTGATTTACTGATTGGTATCAGTTATGACTCTGATCTTCGCAAAGCAAAAGCACTTTTAGAAGACATAGTGAAGCAAGACAGCCGGATACTTGCGACTCCTGCACCTGTCATAGCTGTTGCTGCTTTGGCTGACTCTTCAGTGAATATTCACCTGCGTCCCTGGGTTAATGCTGCAGACTACTGGGCTGTTTATTGGGACACGTTGGAAAAAGTAAAATTAACGTTTGATGAGCAAGGTATTGGTATTCCATTTCCACAAATGGATTTACACATTAAGAAAGATACGCAGGAGTAAACATGAAATATTATTCAGTGCTGGCAGCCGCTGTTATAGCCAGTTTGCAGGTGCAGGCTGACGATGTGGCAGGCACCGATAAGGTCTGGACCACCTCAGCTGAGCTTGGTGCCATCACCACGTCAGGCAATACTGCCGGTACCTCTGTTACTGGCAAAATTGATGCAAAACAAGAGTTACAACATTGGAGTAACCAGTATATTTTCAGTGCCTATTTTAAAGAGGATGAAAAGACTGATGACAATGGTAATAAAGTTAATGAAAGGTCGGCAGAGCAGTTTATGGTCTCTGCCAAGGCAGCTTATAAGTTAGATGATGAGTTCGATAAGTTGTTTACTTTTGCCTCGTATACTGACGATAAGTTTGGTGCTTACACCAAATACACCACGTTAGCTGTGGGTTATGGCACCCGAATTTATAATGCGGAAGACAAGTCATTGGATGTCGAAGTGGGTCCGGGTTACTTTAGTGGTGAACGTTCAACAGGGGAAACTGAAAAAGGTATCATCGCGCGTGGTGCTGCGGTTTTTAACTGGACTATTAGTGAAGCGGCAAGTTTTGCGCAAACGCTTAGTGTTGAGTACGGTGAAGACAATACACGTACACTCGCCGAGACGTCATTATTAGCTAAGATTAACGGCTCCCTACAGATGAAAGCGGCATTTCGGATACAAAGTGACTCTGAGGTACCTATGGGTAAAAAGCGCACAGATACACAAACATCCTTAACCCTAGTGTATTCTTTCTAACGTTTAAAGAAGCCTGCGATTCGCAGGCTTCTTACTAAATACCTTGTTATTAGTGATATAAGTTGGCTTGAAGCATATTTACGCTATGCTTTGATTATTACGTATTCAACCATCACAAATTACGCAGCCGCCATGATACCCATCCGGAGCCACAGTTGGCATTATTTACTGCAACATCCGTTATGCGGAGCGTTGCTTTATTTCCTGCTGGGACTATTTTGGATTAGCAGTAGCGACCACTTACTAGACTGGTTGGTTTCGGATCGTGATACGTTAATAAAGTACCAGAGCTATAAAGGCTACTTTTATGTCGGTTTGACCGCATTTTTTGCCTGGTTTTTACTACGACAAAAGCGTTCTTTTGTGCATTCTTTGAATCAATCTGAGCGAGCATTTGCGGATACCTTTACTCATGCTGCCATCGGTATTGCGCATGTTTCGTTGAGTGGTCAGTTTCTTCGTGCTAACAAAGTGTTGTGTCAGATGCTGGGGTACAGTGAAGCTGAGCTGTTGCTATTGAACTTTCAGCAGTTAACATACCCTGGCGATCTGGCAATGGACGTTATGGAATTGCAACGATTACAAGGGGGTGAAATAAATAATTACGATATTGAGAAACGCTACCTATGCAAAGATGGTCGAATATTATGGACGCGGTTATCTGTTGCCTTATTTACTTCGCCTGGCCAATGTTACTTTATTTCAGTTATTCAAGATATTAGCGAGCAAAAGCATACGCAGCAGCAACTAGCGCAAAGTGAGCTGCGGTTTCGAACATTGCTAGACAATACGCCGCAGATAGCAGTGCAAGGTTATTATGCCGATGGCTCAACATTTTATTGGAATAAAGCCAGTGAACAGATATACGGCTACACCAAGGAAGAAGCGATAGGCAAGAATCTTCTTGAATTAATCATTCCTTCCTACATGCAGGAACAAGTGTCTCAGGCGATGTTACATATGGCTGATACGGGCATATCCGTATCGTCGGAAGAGCTAGTGTTACGCCGAAAAGATGGTTCTTTGGTGCCGGTTTTTTCCGGGCATGCAGTGGTGAAATTGCCTGATACAGAAGCGCAGATTTTTTGTATAGATGTCGATTTGACCGAGCGTAAGAAGCAGGCCGCGAAATTGGCATTTTTATCTGATTTTGATGCTGTTACTCAATTGCCGAATCGGCAACACTTTAATCAATCTATTAGTAATGCGATTGAGCAGGCAGCTCAGCACAAGACACAATGTGCGCTGTTGTTGATGGACTTGGATAACTTTAAAGATATTAACGACAGCTTTGGTCACAGTGCAGGAGATGAGTTGTTGATGCAGGTCAGTCAACGCTTGCAGGCCTGCTGTGCACCGGAGCATACCCTTGCCCGTCTTGGTGGTGACGAGTTTGGCGTGCTGGTGCAATCGGTGCAATCAACCAATGAGGTCACCGCGCTGGCAGAGTTATTGATGCAACAGCTACAATCGCCATTTCTGCTGGCAAATGGCAGTGAAATTATCACAGCACTATCGGTTGGTATTAGCCTTTATCCTGACCATGCCAGTAGTGCAGAGGATTTGATCCGCGCAGCGGATGTCGCTATGTACAAAGTAAAAAGTGAAGGTCGTAACCATGTTGCGGTGTATACCGATGACCTTACCGCGCAGGCTCGGCAGCGGGTGTTGCTGGAAACACGTTTACGCAGTGCGTTAAAACTGGATAAATTGGAGTGCTATTACCAGCCTCAACTTGATGTGCTTAGCGGCAAGATTATCGGTGCTGAGGTTTTATTACGTTGGCATGACGCTGAGTATGGTTTTATCGCTCCTTCGGTATTTATACCCATAGCGGAGAGTTGCGGCCTTATACATGCGTTGGGTAAATGGGTGTTACAACGCAGCTGCCAGCAATTACGACAGTGGTTAGATCAAGGTATCCCGCCATTTAGTCTGGCGGTTAATGTGTCAGCACAACAGTTTAATAAAGACCAGTTATTAGATGAACTGAAACAAGTGCTGGCAGAAAGTGCTGTACCGGCAGAGTTGCTTGAACTGGAGGTAACTGAAAGTGCGTTAATGATTGATGAGGCAAAAGTTGTCGCCACTATGCACCAAATTAAAGCTATGGGCATTAGGCTGGCAATTGATGACTTTGGCACCGGTTATTCTTCATTGTCATATCTTAAACGTTTGCCGCTGGACGTGCTGAAAATAGATCGACGTTTCGTGGAACACATTCCGCAAGCCATTGACGACCAGCAGATTGCCAGTGCGATTATTGCTCTGGCGCATACTATGAACTTCAAAGTGTTAGCAGAAGGTGTTGAGACAGCCGAGCAACTGGCTTTTTTACGTGAGCAAGGCTGCAACTACTACCAGGGTTTTTATTTTAGTAAACCGCTACCAGCACAGGAGTTTATTGCCTTGCTTCTATCGCAGCCTAACTGACTACCTTAATTTGGCTGTAGCCTAACCCTTGTTGCTTCTCTACTTTTATTTGCACGCTGATACGCTGTTTTAATGCCTCAACATGGCTAATGATACCAATCATTTTGCCGCGCGCATTGAGGTTATCCAGTGCACCTAAAGCGCTATCTAAGGTGTCGGCGTCCAGAGTGCCGAAACCTTCATCGAGAAACAGTGAGTCGATACGGGTTTTACTACTCACCAAATCCGATAACGCCAGCGCTAACGCCAGGCTAACCAGAAAGCTTTCGCCACCAGACAAGGTTTTAGTGTCACGCGCACTATCGGCTTGCCAGGTATCGAGCACCACTAGCTCCAGTTCAGCGCTGCTATGTCGTGCCAGCTGATAACGGTTATGTAGTACCGCCAATTGCTGGTTGGCTAATACGATTAGCTGTTGCAGCGTTAATCCCTGCGCAAAACGGCGGTAACGGGCACCATCTGCAGAACCAATCAGGCTGTTTAACCGTTGCCACAGCTCAAATTGCTGTTGGCGCTGAGCGATATCTTGCAACAGTTGCTGCTGCCCTTTGCGTCGCAATGTGTCACTGCTGAGCTGTTGCTGCAGCTGCCCTTGCTCTGTGTGCAGTTGTTGTACGGCTTGTTCAAGCTGCTTTACGGTCTGAGTAATTTCTGTCACAGACATTGAGCTAAGCTTTTGTTGTGTTAACTGCTCTAAGCGTTGTATCCAGTCAGTATGCAACCGCTTTGCTTCTATTTCGGCTTGCTGCAGTCGTTGTTGTAAGTGTTGAATTGCCTGAAGTTCATCGTCGCTAAGTAATGCGGCCTTGAACGTTGTCTCGTCAGCAAATTCACTTTGAGCTAACGCTTGCTGCCAATGTTGCCCGGCGTGTTGTGCTGTGGTTGTTAGCTGTTGCTGCTGGCGCTGTAACACTTGCTGCTGTCCTTGCCATTGCTGTATCTGCTGCTGTAGTTGCTGCAGTTGTTCAGTTAACACGGCGATATCTTGCCCGGGCTTTTGCGCATGGGGGGCGGCTTGCTGCATGGCTTGCCATTGCTGCTGCCAGCTATGCAGTTGTTGTGTTAAGTCGTCATGTTGCTCTTGTAAGCGTTGTATCTGTTGTTGCACGGTTTGTTGCTGATAGGCATTTTCTGTCTGTTGCTGCGCAAGTGTATGCAGCTGCTCTTTTTGTTGCTGCAGTTGTTGCTGACTGTGTTCAAGCTGCTGTAATTGAGAGTCTGTTGCGGCGAGTTCCTTTTGAACTTGCTGCAATGTTGCCGCGACAGCGGCTGAAGGCTCTTCATGCAACAGTCGTTCAATGTCGGTATTTATCTCCGCCAATTCGAGCTGTTGCTGTGTCAGTTGCTGCTGCAATTGCTCGCGCTGGGCGTGTAAAGCAGACTGTTGCTGCTTTAGCGTTTCCCCTTGCTGCTGAGTTTGTTGCAGTTCTACTTCTTTTTGCTGCAGTTGTTGCTCTGTCGCGGAGCTGCTTAGCTGTTGATACTGTGCTACTGCCGGGTGTTGAGTGGCGCCACACAAAGGACAGGGTTGCTCTGGTTGTAAATGTGCCCGATGCTCAGATAGCTGCATAATAAGCTGCTGCTGTTTTAACAACTGCTTTTTATCGCTAATGTGTTCTTGCAGCGCTTTGTAATGTTGGCGCAGAGTGAGTAATTGCAAGCTTAGTGGTGCCAGAGCCTGCTCGGTCTGTTGCAGCTGTTGCTGCAATGAATTGTGTTTTTGCTGCCACTTTTGTTGTAACTGCAGTTGCTGCTGCAAGTGTTGTAATTTGAACTGTCGGTCACGCCGTTGCTGTTGGTGTTGGCGTAACTGTGTCAGGTCGGTGTCACCCAGTTGCGTAATAAGCAACTGTTGTTGTGCTTGTCGTTGTTGTTGTTCTTTTGCTAAATCAGCATCTTGTTGTTTAAGATTTTGTTGTTCGGCTTTTTTCTGCTCTGTTTGGCTAAGATTATGCTGCTGTTGTTGCTTTATATGAAGTATGCCTTGCCATAATAACGTCGCCTGTTGCAAAGACGCGTTGTGTAACTTTTGCTCTATGGCAGACTGCTCTTGCTGGCATTGTTGCTGTTGGCTAAGCGCTATCTGCAGTGCATTGTGCAGTGGCGCAAGTTTGCTGGCAGGCTGCCAGGCGGCTAATTTTGCCAACTCCGTCTGATGCGCTGCGCTGGTAGCCTTTGTCGTTTCAAGCTGCTGTGCCGCTTGCTGACACGCTAGTTCGGCATGCTCAAGTTGTTCGCGCCAGTTAAGTATTTTTCGCTGTTCTGCCAATGCTTGTTGTTGCGCAGTAAGGGTGCTCTGCAGTGCAGTGAGCGTGGTATTAAGCTGTTGTTGTTGTTCGTCAGTGAGTAATTCAACGGCTGAAGCTCGGGCTTGCATTAATTCCAGCTGATTTTTTTGCTCACGACAATCAATAAATACCTGCGCCGAAATCCGGCCATATATATCGGTGCCGGTAAGTTCTTCTAACAATTCTGCCCGTTCATTGGCATCGGCATTTAAAAATGCCGCAAAACCACCCTGAGCCAAAAGCATTGATTTGGTGAACCGGCCAAAATCCAGCCCGGTGATTTCGGCAACTAAACGTAGCTTGTCACTGGTTTTATCGGCCAATATGCTGCCATCCAGTTTGGCCAGTTCCGTTTTGGCCGCTTGCAGATTGCCATCACTTTGGCCGCGCGCGCGGCGCTGGCTCCAAAACGCGCGATAACCAACACCGGCCACTTCAAACTCTACTTCAGCCAGGCATTCACTGGTATTGCGTGTCATCAGTTCATTGCTGGTAGGAGACGTTTTTAACCTGGGAGTTTGGTGATAAAGCGCCAGACAAATTGCATCTAATAGGGTTGTTTTACCTGCACCAGTAGGGCCGGTAATCGCAAAAAGGTTGGTGTCATTAAAAGGCGGCAGGCGAAAGTCTATAAGCCATTCACCGCGTAAGGAGTTGAGATTTTGCAGCCTGACCGACAAAATTTTCACTCTGCATGCTCCATTTTTGCCAGGATCTGTTGATGTAACGCTGTTAGCTGCTGCTGTTGCTGTTCAGTTAGCTGCTCTGTCGCTAGTCTGGCCTGCCAAACCTGTTGCGGGGTTAACTCCGCCAGACTGGTGTATGAGGCATCAGCAAACCCATTGCCCTGGTTGGTACGTTGGCGGCGCAGGCGTAACAACTCTACCGGCAAATCTTGCAATTGTGTTTCAACACGTTGCTGCAAGTCGGTAAGATAGGCATCCGTTTCGGCAATAACCAACTCCAGCCATAATATTTGCTCAGCGGTAATGTCACTCAGTGCTTGCTGTACTTGCGTGGTGATAGTATCGAGAGTGGTTTTAATGCTGATAAGTGGTTGAAAGCAGGGAATAGGCAGGCTGGATACCGTTTTGCCGTCGACGGCAAATTCTATTAGCCACGCCTGCTTTTGCTGGCGTGCTTCATCGAAACTAAGCGCAATGGGCGAGCCGCTATAGCGAATATCAGTATTAGCATTGATGCGCTGACTCTGATGAATATGCCCCAGTGCAATGTAGTCAGCCGGTGGAAAAGCATCAGCCGGGAAAGCTTCGAGTGTACCGATATAAATATCACGAACCGACTCTGAACGGCTGACACCCAAAGTGGTTAGATGGCCGGTCATTACGATGGGAAGCTCCAGCTTATGTTCAGTATTGTACTGCTGTGCCAGAGCAAATAACTGCTGATAGTGCGCCGCAATAGCCTGTTGCAAACTGCGTTGTTTATCCCCTGCGCTTTGCCCCGCCTGGCTTTGTAGCATGTCTCTGGCACGCAAAAAGGGCACCGCACATAATAGCGCTGCCGGTTGTTGTTTTCTGTTGTGTAGTACCAGTAATTGCTCATTTAGCTTGCTACTGCTACTGGCAATGACTTGCGTGTTGAGGCACTGTAGAAGGTTTTTACTTTCGTTTAATACCGCTGCAGCATCATGGTTGCCGGCTAAAATAATAAGCTGACATTGGCTACTTTGAAGCTCAACAATAAACTGATTATAAATTTCCCGGGCATAACTTGGTGGCGTGGCGGTGTCGAAAATATCCCCGGCAACAACAATGGCGTCAATCTGACGTGTTGTCACTTCGTTGGCAAGCCAGCGCAGGAAAGCCTTATGTTCTGTTGCACGGCTGCGGCCCATAAAATTTTGGCCCAGGTGCCAATCTGACGTGTGCAAAATGCGCATAATGAAAGGTTGCCACTAACTAACTTTGCGCAAAGCATACCGGATAGCAGCAACTAGCAAAAGGCCGATCTGGCCCTAAAGGGGCAGATCGGCCTTGACGATCCAGACGGCAGAATATTTATTCAGCAACGTCCAGTTTGTTGACGACGCGATTAACATCATCGGTATTTTTGGCGATGGCTGCAGCCAAATCTTTTTCTGCCGCAGAATCCACTTTACCTTGCAAGGTCACTACACCATCTTTTGCATCCACGTTTATAGCAGTACCACTAACTTCTGCTTCAAACAGTAAGCGGGTTTTAACCACGGTTGCGATTTTGGCATCTTTTAGCGCGCTGGTTTTGCTATTATCAGCGTTTTTTGCATGGTTTTTCACCGTTAGTTTGTTGTCAACTGAGCTAACACCATCCAGGTTTTCCAGTAATTCTTCCGCTAACGCTTTGTCAACGTCACTCTCTACTACACCTGTCAGAGTTATGGTGCCATTTTGTACGTCGGTGTTAATGTCAAAAGAATTCAGATTGCCGTTTAACAGCAAGGTGGTTTCGGCTTTACCGTCAATCCACGCATCTTTGGCGCTGTCTTGCCAGTCGTTTGCTGTTACTGCTGTTGTGGTTAACGCCAGAGTCATTATCGTTGCTAACGTTGTACGTTTCATATTGTCGCTCCTTTGTTGTAAGACGAAATAACTAATGCTAATTCAATGCCAGTTTTTATCTTTATGTTTTTAAAGAGAATAATATTTGCATTCATTTTATGTTAATTTTTTGTTTGTATATTTTTCCCGTCTACCGGTAAAACTTTCAGTCGTGCAGGTAATTGGTCGCAGGCTATTTGTAATGCTGCAGTAAGATGCGCCAAGCTAATTTTGGCGCTATAGCTGCGCATTAATAAGGTAAGCTGTTTTAACGCACTAAGTTGTTTTTGTAACAGGCTGTAAAGTTCAAATAAGGCAAGCGGTTGTGCAGTCTCTGTGGTTAACGTTGTATGTTGATGTTGATACCAGAGCTGTACTGCAATCAGTTCTGCCTGTAAAACGCAACAGCAGGTTAAAGCCAATAACAGTATGTTAGATCAATTTGGCCTGCTGGTGGGCTCATCCCGATCGATGCTTAAACTTTACCGTACCTTGCGTAAGGTGGCGGTAACCGAAGCAAATATCTTGATCGTAGGCGAAATTGGTGCCGGCAAGGAGTTGGTTGCAAATACAGTGCATTTAGCCAGTTACCGTGCAGAACAGCCTTTTATTGCTATTAATTGCGGCGCACTTAGCCCGGAGTTAGTTGACAGTGAGTTATTTGGCCATACCAAAGGCGCATTTACCGGTGCGCTGCGGGATCATCAGGGGGTGTTTGCCCAGGCAGAAGGTGGCACGTTATTTCTCGATGAGGTTACAGAGATGCCGATTGAGCAACAGGTTAAGCTGTTGCGTGTGTTAGAAAGCGGTGAGTATAGGCCGGTAGGCAGTGATAAATGTCGACAAGCTAATGTGCGGATTGTGGCGGCAACCAACCGGGATCCACAACAGGCTATTAGTGATGGGCTACTGCGGGAAGACCTGTATTTTCGTTTGGCACAGTTTCCGGTTGTTGTGCCGCCGCTGCGTGACCGTAATGACGATATTGTCGGCTTGGCGCAACACTTTCTTGCCTATCGCAATGCTCAGGAACAGCAACAAAAACAGCTATCAACGGCAACGCTACAGCTGATAGCAGAGCATCGCTGGCCGGGTAATGTGCGGGAGTTAAAGCATGCTGTTGAACGGGCCTATATTTTGGCAGACAAAATGATCGAACCAGATCATTTGTTGCTGGAGATGGCGCTGGCAGATACAACAGAAACCGAGTTGAACGAGGTCCCTGCCGGTGTGCCGCTGGAACAGCTGGAAAAAGCCGCTATATTAAATACCCTTGAGCAGAATGCCGGTAATAAAACAGACAGCGCACAGCAATTGGGCATCAGTGTTAAAACACTGTATAACAAATTGGAAAAATACCAGCAGACCGAGCCTTAAGCAACGTGTTCCTTTTCTTCTACGTCTGCCAACATCACATTTAAAGACGCGGGCGCAATAGTAATATCTAAACGACTATCGCTGTATAGCTCACCGTCAATAACATAGTGTAATGCTTGTTGGTCCTTTCGGCGGATTTGTATTCGGCGGGCCTGACAATGTTGGCTGGCGGCATTCAGGCTAACGCCAGTTAACCCTGCCAGTGCCAGCTCTGTCAGGCTAAGCAAGCTGTTGTCATTGCTGCCGCTGGTTAACCAGGTGACATCCAGCATACCATCTGCGAGGTTAGGTGCTCCGCGCCCTTGTGCGAGCACAGTGGTAAGCGGGGCAGCATTAGCAACCACCAGGCTGCCGGTATTTAGCAGTTGTTCATCCTGTTGATCAAACTGAACCAGCAAGGTTTGAATATGGTTGGCCTGTACTGCTTGCCACAACCCGTTTAGGTAAGCCAGCTGACCAAGCTGGTTTTTGCTGTCTCTGTCAGCAGCCGCAATCATTTGCTGCTCAAAGCCAACACCGGCCAACAGCAACATCAACTTATTATTACAGCGGGCAGTATCTATGGCGCGACTTTGGCCATCGATGATGTTTAAACAGGCTGAATGCACTGGCAGTAATTTCGCTTTCAGCCCCCACAGCGCATGGCTGAGAGCATTGGTTGTGCCTAATGGAATAATGCCCAGCCGAACGTTGCTGCCGGTTAATACTGACGCGACTTCTGTCACTGTACCGTCACCCCCGCAGGCAATAACCAACTGGCAACCGGCTTGCAACGCTTGTTGGGCCAGCGCTTCTGCGGTGCAGTCTTTACTGGTAGTGTGAATGCTAAGCTGCAGAAAAGGCGATAATAAGCTGACAATTTCAGATTCTGCCGCGGCCCATTTCCCACCGCCAGAAACCGGATTAGCAATTAACCACACCGGTTTTGGCGGTTGGTTTTCAAAGTTGTTAGCAAATTGGCGCAATGTTGAAAGCTGGCGCTTGTTAAGCCGCGCCGTATGGCGAATTTGCTTTATAAGCGCCACGGCTTGTTCAGCGTTGCGGCTATTGTGCCGGCTAAGTAAAAAGGCGGCTAATACTAAAACCGAGCGGCCACGGCCTAAGGCGCAATGTACCAGTACTGTTCGTCCTGCTGCTCGCTGTTTTTGCAGCCATTCTACCGCTTGTTTTAACTGTTTGGTTGTTGGGCTGGCATGATCTAACACCGGGATGTTCAGGTAATACATATCGGGTAACTGAGTTAGTTGATCCAGAGCGGCAAACTCTGCAGTCACATCCAGCACGGCGGTTATGCGTTGATGCTGCAGGCGGTCCATATCGGTGGCCGTTAAACGCGCGCCTAAATATAGCCCCTGACTTACCTGTTGTATTGATGGCACAGTGTCAAAGCGTCTGGCGAGTTTGTTATATAGTCCTGCCCCAAGTAAAAAGGGTATAAATAACCAGCGACTGAACCAAGGCAGGCTGCCATCATGCCTTTTTCTAAATATTGTTGCGGTATTAAACCAATAGGCAGAACTCACTACAGCTAAAGACAAGGCGGTCCAAGCGAATAGTAGCTTTAACAGCAAAGAAGGTATCAGCCAGCTGGCAGTGGCACTGAGCAGTGCCAGTAAGGTGTAAACTGAGGCTTGAATCATATCAGAAATGGCTCCAGGGAATTAAGGTGGTAACAACACTTGATTGTTACCACCTACAAATCAGCAGTCTTTGTCTTTAGCATCTGCCTTATCTTTTACATCTTCACATAAATCTTCAACTTTGTCGCCAGCATCGGTTACTACTTCGTCGATGGTTTCGCCAGCTTCTTCAGCGTGATTATCTTCACAGGCCATCACGAACAGTGCCAGCATTGTTACAATAGCTAATCGAGCAATTACGTTGGTCAATGTCATAGAAATTTTCCTCTTTGTGTTTTTTGAAATTACAGTTTGGGCGTTTTACCGCGCAGCGCGTTTACCAGTAATGAAATAACGAGTAACACGATAAAAATAAAAAAAATAATTTTTGCTATACCTGCTGCTGCACCTGCGATGCCTCCAAACCCCAGTACGCCAGCGATCAGTGCAATAATTAAAAATGTTGCAGCCCAGCCCAGCATAATGTTCTCCTTAGTGCGGTTACGCACAGATAGTTAATATCACTTATTCGGTTAAGCGAAAGGTGTGCCAAAATCTCTGAACTAATTTAACTTGTTGTATTTTAACTTATTTTTTGTGTGGGAGAGTGCGGTGAGGAATTTGTAGGGCTTTGAAATGAGAAAGAGTTACCGACATATCGGTAACTCTTTCATAATTACAGCCGGGGCAGGTTACAATTGCTGCAATAGGGTTGTTAAGTCGGCACTATCAAAATGATAGGTGCTATTACAGTATTCGCAGCTTATGTCTAACTTGCCCTCAGCAATGTGTTCGTTAATTATGTCTTTACCCAAGCTAACTATGGCTGAGCTACATTTTTCTCTGGAACAACCACAAACAAAACTGACCGTTTGCGGAGTAAACAGCTCAACTTCTTCCTGATGGAAAAGACGATACAGTAGCTGTTCGGCTTCAAGGTTAATCATTTCGTCTTGCGTTAGCGTGTCTGCCAAAATTACCAGCTCGTCAAAATCGGCTTTGGCTTTTTGCTGGTCTACCGGTAATACCTGCAACATAAAACCCGCTGCGCGGCATTGCTCTGAATGAAAATCGGTATACAAATACAAACGCGTAGGTAGTTGCTCAGATTGGGCAAAGTAGGCTTCTAGTGTGCTGGTTAAGCTGTCGCCACTTAATGGAATTATACCCTGATAGCGCTCACCTTGTTGCGGTGTAATGGTTACTAATAAGTAACCTTCGCCGATTAGTTCACGAAAACTGGTACCAGAGATTTCGGCTTGCATCCGCACCACGCCGCGAAACTGCTGCGCATTGGTACCGTTAACGGCAGCAAACTTTACCGGGCCATCACCTTGAATTTGTAAGGCAATATCGCCCTCAAATTTTAGCGTTGCAGTAAGTAAACTGGTTGCGGCAACCAGTTCAGCTAACAGCTGCTTTACGGGTAATGGATAATCGTGATGCAGTAACATCTGGTCGAGGCTGGATGACAACTGTACCAGCTCGCCGCGTACGTTTTTGTGCTGAAATAAAAATCGATATAAATTATCTACATTCATGCTGTTCTCTATTACTGCTGCGATTTTAACAAGAGTAGTTTACGCCGCTCTTTTTTGTCAGGTTTGGTGTCGGGGTGCGGTGCAAACAGGCTATTAGTCTTTCTCAGTTCCGCTCTTTTTAACCGCTGTTCTATGCTATCGGCAGTCTCTTCGTACAACGCTTGTGCCAGTGGCGCGGCTAAGCGCTTTTCCGATAATGCTAACACAGTGACAATTTTTTCATCTGTTCCCTGGGTTAATCTAACCATTGCTCCAGGTTCTACTGTTCGACTGGCTTTGCAGCGCTGGCCATTATAATGTACTTTACCGCCTTCGATCATCTCTTTCGCCAAAGCGCGGGTTTTATAAAAGCGGCAAGCCCATAGCCATTTATCTAACCGTAACGTTGGGCTGTTAGATTGCGATGATGATTTTACTGACGACATAATATATAACTGCGGTTGTCGAACTAAGACCGCTATTATAGGGCCAAAGCAGGTAATTTGGCGTGAAAGTCAAAAAAAAGTTGGTTAATACCTTGTAAAATGTTTGGCCACGCTTGTTGGTTGACAGACAACTGGGTAAGATAATTTATTCTCATAAAATAGAAGTGCGCAATGAAGTCGTTATTAAACACGCAGCAATTGACCAAGCAACTGCAGAAAGTGCCATTAAACCGGGTGCAGCAAGCGCTGAATTTGGTGTTGGTTATTATACTGGCATGGTTGCTGGCGCGTTTAAGCTGGCAAGTGTTGCCGCAGCCTGCATCAATGACTCTGCCACCAGCCATGACCCCAATGGCGAAAGCAAATAATCGTAATAACGTAGAGCTGACGGCTTTAACCGGTTTTGCGCTATTTGGTAAAGCCTCCGCTGAGGCAGAGAAAAAAGAAGTGGTACCGGTTATTACTGAGGCACCTAAGACGCAACTCAACGTAAAACTAACGGGCTTAGTGGCTGTGGCTGCAGATCCGGATCAAGGCAGTGCCATTATTGAAAGCCGTGGAATTGAATCTACTTATGCGGTTAATGACAAAATAGACGGTACTAATGCAGTTCTAAAGCAGGTGTTGTCAGACCGGGTGTTATTACAACAAGCCGGTCGTTATGAAACCTTGATGCTTGACGGTATGGAGTATACCAAAATAGCCCAAGCCAACGCCGGTTTAGGCCGCGCTGACGAACCTTATAACGAAGAGCCGGTGCAACAAGATATGGCTCCCGCTGCAGAACCAATGGAAATGCAGCCGTTGCAAGTGAGTGAGCAATTTGAGGCGGCGCGCGAAGAGCTGATGGCGGAGCCAATGAAGTTTTTCGACTATATCCGGGTGTCGCCTTATCGCGCCAACGGCCAGTTGGCGGGTTACCGGTTGATGCCAGGGAAAGATCCCAGCTTGTTTACGCAAATGGGGCTGCAGGCAAATGATTTAGCGGTAGAAATAAACGGTATAGCATTGAACGATATGCAGCAGGCAATGAGCGTAATTAATGAATTACGTGATGCTAAAGAAGCCGCTATTAAAATAGAACGCGATGGTGAGATCAGAGATATTCTGGTAAGCCTGTCACAATAAATAATAAAACTAATTGGTTATTCACTAATGAAATCAGGGCAATCTTCTTTTTTCTCCCGCCGCTCACTGGCCAGTATGCTGGTGGCCGCTGCACTTACCGCAATTATTCCCGCTGCCTCTGTGGTAGCGCAGGAAGAGGTAATGTATTCGCCGAATTTTAAAGGCACCGACATAAATGAGTTTATCAATATTGTTGGTATGAACCTGAAAAAAACCATTATTGTTGACCCACAGGTACGTGGGCGTATTAACGTACGCAGCTATGAAATGCTCAACGAGCAACAGTATTACCAGTTCTTTCTCAACGTGCTTGAAGTGTATAGCTTCGCCGTGGTTGAAATGGAAAATGGCATATTAAAAGTAGTGCGCAATAAAGACGCCAAAACCAGCAATATTCCGGTTGTAACAGATGAAGCTCCGGGCCAGGGTGACGAAATGGTGACCCGGGTGGTACAGGTTCGCAACGTATCTGTACGTGAGCTAGCGCCATTGCTGCGCCAGTTTAGCAACCAGGCTGGTGGTGGCCATGTCGTGCACTATGACCCGTCTAATGTGATTATGATGACCGGCCCGGCGGCAGTGGTAAACCGCTTAGTGGATATTATTCAGCGTGTTGACAAAGCCGGCGATCAGGAGCTGGAGATTGTAAAATTACAGTTTGCTTCAGCGCCGGAAATTGTGCGTATTTTGGAAAGCATTTATAAAAGCCAGGGCCGTGGTGACCAACCCGACTTTTTGGTGCCAAGAATTGTGGCCGATGATCGCACTAACAGTGTAATTGTCAGCGGCGAGTTACAAGCCCGTCAGCGTGTAATAGAACTGGCAAAACGGCTGGATTCGGAACTGCAAACCAGCGGCAATACCCGGGTGTTTTATCTAAAGTATGCCAAAGCCGAAGAACTGGTACAGGTATTAAAAGGCGTTAGTGAATCTATTGTAGCTGAAGTGCAAGGGGCTACAGGTGCGGCCGGTGCTCAAGGTGGTCGTGGTGCTGCCGCTAATCAGGGCCGGGCTATTAGTATTGAAGCGCACGCTGACAGCAACTCGCTGGTGATCACCGCCCAACCCGATATGATGCGTTCTTTAGAAGAAGTGCTGCGTCAGCTGGATATTCGCCGTGCCCAGGTATTGGTAGAAGCGATTATTGTTGAGGTATTTGAAGGTGACGGCACCGACTTTGGCGTGCAGTGGCTAAATGCCAACGGTGGCGGCACTAATTTTAGCAATGGCAATACCATACCGATTATCAGTGTTGCCGGTGGTGCGGCGGTAGCTTCACAAATCACTAAGGGAACAACAAACGTGTCAGTGATTGATGGTACTACTGTGACCAATACCACACCTGACTCAAACCGCGATTATTCAGTATTGGCACAAGTGCTTAGTGGGTTAAACGGCGCCATGCTCGGTTTTTACAAAGGTGATTGGGCAGCCATTGTACAAGCAGTGCGCACCAGTACTAATTCCAACGTGCTGGCCACGCCACATATTACTACCATGGATAATCAGGAAGCGTTCTTTTTGGTAGGTCAGGAAGTGCCTGTGATTACCGGCTCTACGACTGGTGCCAATAACACTAACCCGTTTCAGCAGGTGCAGCGCCAGGAAGTGGGTATTAAGCTCAAAGTAACACCGCAAATTAACGAAGGCACCGCGATGCAATTAACCATCGAACAGGAAGTGTCCAGCATTGGCGGTGCGACAGCGGTGGATATCACCATTAACAAGCGTGAATTAAAAACCACGGTGATGGTAGATGATGGTGCCACAGTAGTGCTGGGCGGCTTAATTGATGAAGACGTACAGGAAAGTGAGTCTAAGGTACCACTTTTGGGTGACATTCCAATCCTGGGGCATTTATTTAAATCGACCAGTGTCACTAAACAAAAGCGCAATTTAATGGTGTTTATTAAAGCCACAATATTGAAGGAAGGCTCGGCTCTTTCCGGTATCTCAAAAACCAAATACAACCATATTCGTGCCGAGCAGTTAAAACGGCAGGAAGAAGGTATTCGCTTAATGCCGACGACAGATCAGGTTGTATTGCCAGAATGGGACGACTCACTGTCATTACCACCTACTTTCGAAGAGTATATTAACAAGCAACAACCGGCCGAGGTTGGCACTGACGAAGGGAAGCAAGATTAATGGATGCGCTGGAAGCCGAACAGGTTAAGCCTGCTAGCAGCCGTATCCGCTTGCCTTTTGGTTTTGCGAAACGTCACGGCGTGTTGCTGCAACAACAGTCGCATGGCTGGCAGTTATATATTCATACTGCTACGGCACCCGCCGCGGTGCTTGAGGTGCGGCGGATGTTGGCCGAGCCGTTTCAGATAGCGCGGTTGTCGGCCGTTGAATTTGAAGCCATGCTTGAAGCCAGTTACCAGCGCGACTCGTCTGAAGCACAACAGCTAATGGAAGATATTGGTAACGAAGTTAATCTGGCTTCATTAGCAGACGATATTCAGGAAAGCGAAGACTTACTGGAAAACGAAGATGACGCGCCCATTATTAAGCTTATTAACGCTATGTTGGGTGAAGCTATAAAGCTGGGTGCGTCTGATATTCATGTCGAAACCTTTGAAAAAGCCTTGATTGTGCGGTTTCGGGTAGACGGGATCTTGCGGGAAGTGCTGCGGCCGAACCGGCGTTTGTCCAGCTTACTGGTATCACGTATTAAAGTTATGGCCAAGCTGGATATTGCTGAAAAACGGGTACCTCAGGATGGTCGTATTAGCTTGCGAATAGCTGGCCGTGCTGTGGACGTGAGGGTGTCGACGATGCCGTCAAGCCATGGCGAACGCGTTGTTTTGCGCTTATTGGACAAAAACAACTCGCACCTTAACCTGGTCGACTTAGGCATGACCGGGTCAGTTCAGGAAGCCTTTTCACAACTGATATTAAAGCCACACGGTATTATTTTGGTTACCGGCCCTACCGGTTCGGGTAAAAGTACTACCTTGTATGCTGGTTTAACCGAAATTAACACCAAAGATCGCAATATTCTTACCGTTGAAGACCCCATTGAATACGAGCTGGAAGGTATAGGCCAAACCCAGGTAAATACCAAAGTGAGTATGACCTTTGCCCGTGGTTTACGTGCCATATTACGCCAAGACCCGGACGTGGTGATGGTGGGCGAGATACGCGATCTTGAAACCGCACAAATTGCCGTACAGGCCAGTTTAACCGGCCACTTAGTATTATCTACGTTACACACCAATACTGCCGCTGGCGCGATTACCCGATTAGAAGATATGGGTGTGGAAGCGTTTTTACTGTCGTCCAGTTTATTGGGCGTGCTGGCGCAGCGCTTGGTACGTACGTTATGTCCACATTGTAAAGCGGCGCACGAGCCAGATAAAGAAGAGCGTAATCTGCTTGGTGTTGCGAAAAAAGAAGGCGTTATCATTTATCGTGCTGTTGGCTGCGAGCACTGCAACCAAACCGGTTACCGTGGCCGCACCGGTATCCATGAATTATTAATGGTTGATGAGCACATTCGTGAGCTTATCCATAATGGCAAAGGCGAGCAGGCGATTGAGAAGTACGTGCGCCAACACAGCCCGAGTATCCGTAGTGACGGCTTTAGTAAGGTGCTAAACGGCGAGACCACGCTGGAAGAAGTACTTCGTGTTACGCGTGAGGACTTGTAGTGGCAGCGTTTGAGTATCAGGCACTAGACGCCAGAGGCAAATCCAGTAAAGGGGTGCTTGAAGCGGACAATGCGCGCCACGCCCGGGCTTTACTGCGGGAACAAAAACTCACACCGGTGAGTGTTGCGGTGGCGTCACAGCAGGAAAAAATGCTCGCTTCCGGTAAGCAGTGGTTTAAAGCGTCAATATCGGCGTCTGAGCTGGCATTACTAACCCGACAGTTAGCTACGCTGGTTGAAGCAGCTTTGCCAATAGAAAGCGCCTTGCTCGCGGTAGCAGAGCAATGCGACAAGCCCCGGCTGAAAAATATGGTTATGACAGTGCGGTCCAAAGTGGTTGAGGGCTACAGCTTAGCTGAAGGCCTGGCTGAGTTTCCGCATGTGTTTGATCACCTGTTTCGCTCCATGGTGGCGGCGGGAGAAAAATCGGGGCATTTGGATCAGGTGTTAAACCGGCTGGCGGACTACACCGAGCAACGTCAGCATATGCGTAATCAAATTCTGATGGCGTCAATTTACCCGGTGGTTATGGTGGTGGTTGCGGTAGCGATTATTGCGGTTCTGCTGTCGTTTGTGGTGCCTAAAATTACCGAGCAGTTTGAATACATGGGGCAGCAGTTGCCCGCATTAACCCGATTTATGATTGGCGCCAGCGAATTCGTACAAAGTTACGGCTTAGCGCTAGTTGTCGGCATTGCGTTGGCCATAATTGGTTGGAAACGTTTATTACAGCGGCCACAAATCAGACTGAACTATGACAGACGCTTGCTGAAGGTGAAGGTGATTGGACGCATTGTATCCAGCATTAACACTGCCCGCTTTGCCCGCACCTTAAGCATACTCAATGCCAGTGGTGTACCGCTGTTAGAGGCCATGCGTATTAGTGCAGACGTGTTAGATAATACCTATATGAAGCAAAGCGTTGCTGATGCAACCGCGCGGGTGCGCGAGGGTACATCGCTGAAAAATGCCTTAGAACAAACCAAGCTGTTTCCGCCAATGATGCTGCATATGATTGCCAGCGGCGAGAAAAGCGGACAGCTTGATACCATGCTGGAACGCGCGGCCAATACACTGGACCGTGAGTTTGAAATGACCATGACTGTATCGTTGGAAATATTTAAACCTGCAGTAGTAATTATCCTCGCTGCGATGGTGTTTATGATTGTACTGTCCATCCTGCTGCCGATACTTGCATTAAATAATATGATAGGAAGATAACATGAAAAAATCCGCTGGTTTTACCTTACTTGAAGTCATGGTGGTCATTGTCATACTGGGCATTATTGCCAGTATGGTGGTACCTAATTTGCTAGGCAATAAAGAAGTTGCTGACCAGCAAAAAGCCATGGTTGATATTCAGCAGTTAGAAAGCACTCTGGATATGTATAAGCTACGTAATGGCTTTTACCCTACCACAGAGCAGGGTTTGTCAGCTCTGGTTACTGCACCAACGTCTCAGCCGACGCCACGTATTTTTCCAGAGGGCGGTTTTATCAAACGCTTGCCAAAAGATCCTTGGGGTGAAGACTATATTCTGGTGAGCCCGGGTCAGTTGGGCCAAATCGATATTTTAAGCAAGGGCCCTGACCGGGTTGCTGGCAGCGATGACGATATTGGCAACTGGACAACGACAGACGATAACGCGAACCGTTAATGAATACCCGGCAAGTCCAACGTCAGCAAGTACTAGGCTTTACCTTGTTGGAGCTGATGTTAGTCATACTATTAATTGGTTTGCTTGCCAGTGTTGTGGTAATTAACTTTGCCGGAGAGTCGCGTAAAGAGCGACTTGACGACGAAGCTGCACGGTTCCAACAGTTGTTTCACTTTGCCGCAGAAACGGCAATGCTAAAACAGCAAGAGTGGGGGCTGTATGTCATGCCGGATAGGTACGGCTTTTTGTATTACAGTAACAACGATGCTAAGTGGCTGGAAGCAACAGAGCCGCGCGGTTTACAGCAGCATATATTGCCTGAAGATATCACTATTTCGCTTGAATTAGAGGGGCTACCCGGTGCCGACACAAATTTACTTAGCCAGCTAGATTGGGTGCTGGACGACCAGGATGAAACTGATGAGGAAAGTGAAATCCCGGTGTTACCTCAAGTGTTCGTGTTGTCTTCGGGTGAAATTAGCCCGTTTCAGCTGTTATTTACCGAAAAGTCGGAGTTAACGCCGCTGTACAGTAGTGTAAGTACCGAGTTTGCTATCCCGTTAACACGCACCTTGGCCGCAGAGCAATTGCCATGAAACAACGCGGATTTACCTTACTGGAGTTACTGGTGGCGCTGGCGATATTTGCCACTGCAGGCATGGCCATTATGCAAACTAGCTCTGCCCATATTCGACATTTAACCCAGTTAGAAGAATTAACCTTAGCCAGTTACATTGCATCCAATCAAATGCAACTGGCCATGATAGATGATGAATGGCCAGGCAAAGATAAATCGCAAGGCCAGGTAGAAATGGCAAATCGCAAATGGATTTGGCAACAACAAATTAGCAAACTGACGGATGACGATCTTCGTCTTGTCGAAATTAGCGTAAGTTTGGCTGAGCAGCCGACACAAGTGCTATACCAACTGCAAAGTTATAAAGGGCGACCCAGTGGTTAAGCGGCAGCGTGGTTTTACCTTTATTGAAATGCTGCTAGCGGCGGCTATTTTTGCCATGGTGGGTATGGCTTCGGTAGCCGTGCTTAGCAGTGTTACCCAAAGTGACGCCTTGTCGGTAGAAGCGACTGAGCGTTTGGTGCAGTTGCAAAGATCGATGCTGATGTTAGAACGTGATTTTATGCAGATAAGTGTTCGGCATGTGCGTATTGACGGTGAGGCACCGTCTAAGTTTCGCTTATATGGTGAAAAGTTTTTGTTGGAAAGTGAAGATCACGGTGTGAGCTTTACGCGTCAGGGGTGGCGCAACCCGGGGATGATTTTGCCGCGTAGTGAAATTCAGACCGTCGCTTACCGCTTACAAGAGGGTAATTTGCAGCGGCTCTTTACTTTATATCCTGATGCCGTAACTGGCACTGAGCCTAAAGTACAAATGCTGTTAAATGGCCTGACAGGCTTTGAAATACAGTACTTAAAAGGCGAAGAATGGTTGGAACGCTGGCAAGACAGCAACTTCCCCAAAGCGGTGCGTATTACCCTAACCGATGAGTACCTTGGTCGGTTAGAGCGGGTATTTATATTGCCTGATGGCGCAGTAGCAAATACGGGGGGCCGATAATGCCTTGTCGTCAGCGTGGCGTGGCGCTAGTCGCTGTGTTGATGGTGATAGCCATCATTGTAGTGATTGCAGTCAGTATGACGGGGCGTTTGCAATTGCAGTTGCAGCGTCAGCAAAATGTGCAGCAGCAGCAGCAAGCATTTTGGTATGCCATGGGCGCAGAGCAATTTGCCCGGGTATTATTAGCCCGTGCTCTGGCTGGGCAGGAAACGGTTAATTTGTCGCAGGACTGGGCATTAGAAGGTGCAACATTCCCGGTTGAAAACGGCACTATTGCTGGCGACATCCGTGATTTACGTAGCTGCTTTAATATTAATGCGCTGCAAAATACCGCGCCAGATAATGGTGGTCGGGCAGAGCAAAGTGCGGCGCAAAAAGCGTTTCAACGGTTATTGGAGTTAAAAGCCGGTGAATTGACCATGCCCGCTGAGTATCTCACATCACGCATTGGTGATTGGTTGGATGAAGACAGCTTGCTAAGTGGTGCAGGTAGTGCTGAAGAAGACGACTATGCCTCGTTGTTATTTCCGTACTATAGTGCCAACGGTTTAATGGCCAGTGTGTCGGAGTTACGGGTTATCCTGGATATGACGCCGGCAGATTATCAGTTATTGCTGCCTTTTGTTTGCGTTGTGCCGGAGGACGGTCAGTTGTTGCTTAATGTTAATACCTTAACGGCAGATACCGCGGTATTGTTGGCGGCGTTAATTCCTGAACTTACAGAGCAAAGTGCGCAAGAGATTATAGCGGATAGACCAGAGCAAGGATTTGGGACAGTCGATGAGCTGTTTGCTTTACCAGCACTAGCAGGAATGACGGTTGAGGACGATGTAAAAAACATGCTGACAGTAAAATCTGACAGTTTTCAACTTACGGCCACCGCGGCTTATCTGGAAAGTGGTTTCATATTAACGTCGGTACTTAAAATAAATGATAATAATCAGGTTAGCGTATTGGCGCGGCGATTTGGAGGCCAGGGGTGAGTGAGCAATTGGTGATCCGGTTAGGTAGCCGGGCAGAGCAAAGTATTAGCTGGCTAGTGTGGGCCAGCCATAATCAGGAAATCATCGCCAGTGGCGAGTTGTCAGGCGCTGAGCAGTTAGCTGAGCTTGCTGATAGGCTGGGTAAGCGGCCGGTTGTCGCCTTGGTGCCGGCGTCCGACGTTGTGTTGAAGTTGGTTAATTTGCCCGCTAAGCCAAACCGGCAACTGCTGCAGGCATTACCCTATATGCTCGAGGAAGATCAGGCTGAAGACATTGAGCATTTGTTTTTGGCCTTGGGTAAGGTTGAATTGCACGATGGGCATTACCGTCAGCAGGTTGCAGTATGCCAGCAGCAACGCCTGGAAAACTGGCTGACATGGTTAAAGGACGCAGGTTTTAGCGTTAGCCGCATGATACCTGACGCCTTATTGTTACCAGAACAGCAGCTGCCAGCCTGTATTCAATTGCAAGACCAGTGGTTGATTAAACAAAGTAGCTGGCAGGTATCCGCCATTGAAGCCAGTTGGTGGGGTGATTATTTACAGCTCGCCGCGCTGCCGGTACTAACCAGTTACAGCCCTTGGCCAGAAGAGCTGATGCAAAGCCATCAGTTGGCAGAGCCTGAATTACCCTTGGCACTGCTGTCCAGCCAACTACCACACAATGATTTCAACATGCTACAAGGTGAGTACAAACCTAAACGTCAGGTTAGTACACAAACGCAAATGTGGCGTAGCACAGCGGCAATAGCGGGTGTATGTTTTGGCGTATATTTATTACAGCTTGGCTTAGGCAACTGGCAACTGAGTAAACAAAGTGACGCCTTGCAACAGCAAAGTTTAGCGGTATATCAGCAAGCATTTCCTAATGAGCGTATTGTCAATTTAAAGCTGCAATTGCAACAGAAACTGGCAGCGGCAGGTGGCGATGATGAGCAGGGGTTTTTGCTGTTGTTACAAAGCTTACAACAACAGCTAGCGACAGTACCTGACGTCAGTCTGGAAAGCTTGCGCTATGATGGCAAGCGTTCAGAATTGCGCTTTCAGGCTAAGGCCGATGGCTTTCAAAGTTTTGAAAAACTGAAAAACGCGTTGGAATCCGCTGGGTTTAGCGTTGACCAGGGTGCGCTTAGTAATGATGGCGGCAAAGTGCAGGGTAGTGTCGCTATGCGGGGCAAAGTATGAAACAACAAATTATAAGCTGGTGGTCCGGTTTACAGCAGCGTGAGCAACAGTTGGTTGCCATAGCCGCAGCGGTGGTGACTATTGGTATGTTTTATTGGTTGATTTGGCAGCCGTTGCATCAGTCAAAAGTGACACAGCAGCAGAACGTCCAGCTTGCTCAGCGCCAGCTTAGCCTGTTGCAGCAGGCGTTACCTCAGTTACAGGCTGCTGGTAGTGCAACAATACAGCGCAGTGGAAGTTTGTCTCAGGTGGTAAGCACCAGTGCGCGTAACTTTGGTATAAATGTAAGCCGGATGCAGCCGCAGAATGAACAGCTAACCTTGGTGCTGGACGACATGCGCTTTGACCAGTTGTTGGGCTGGTTACATGCGCTACAGTATCAGCATGGTGTGAAATTGCAGAATCTAGATATAGCAACGGCAGATGATCCAGGCATCGTGCGGGTGCGTCGTATGGTAGTGGAGTAAGCAGGCGGTATGTCAAAGTTAAAACTTATTATTATCGGAGTTGTGAGCTATTTGCTGTTTAGCCTGTTGCTAACACCTGCCAGCTGGTGGTTAAAGCTGGCTACCTTGCCACCCAAGCTGCAGCTGGGTAGTGTTTCAGGTACTTTGTGGCAAGGCAATGTTGCTGGCGTGCGTTACGAGCAATTGCAGTTTGACACACTAAGTTGGCAGTTGAATGGCTGGCAATTATTCACCGGTAAATTTCAATTTGATGTACTCAGTGGCAGTGTGCAAAATGCAACTCAGCCGTATTTAAAAGGCAAAGCCAGTTATGGTATTGGCGGCATGGGGTTACAAAGTACCTTTTTAAAATTACCCGTTAGTCAAATTCTCCCTATGCTGTCGCTGCCTTTACCGGTAGATGCCACAGGTGAACTGGTGCTGGATGTAGAGCGCTTTAGTCAAGGCCAACCCTGGTGTCAGCAGTTGGCTGGCAGCGCAAGCTGGCAAAACGCCCGATTACAAACCCCAACCGCAACCTGGCTTGAGCTGCAAAGTCTATTTGCCCAGTTAAGTTGTGATAATGGCACCGTTACCTTGACAACGGATGGCAACAATTTACTGGGTTTAGATATCAAAGCCGTGATTAACGCTGAGCAGCTTTTGGTGAACGGCACATTGAAACCAGATGCCAGCATGCCAAAAGAAGTACATCAGGCGATGCAATTCCTTGGCAGGCCTGATGAGCAGGGCCGTTACGCGATTAAACTTTAATCGGCTAAATGGTTCGCTTTGCGTATATCATCCAGTAGTACACTGTAGTCGGTAATCGCTGGAAACTCGGTGATTTGCCGGCTTAATTGCTGGCTGTCCGGGTTTGCTACAGCCAGTAAGTGTTTAATGCCGTAATCCTGTGCTGCAGTTAATATAGGCAAGCTGTCATCGACAAAAAGCGTGCGTTCAGCGTTAAATCCGAGCCGCTGCTGTAGCTTTTTCCACAAATCCTGGTTTTCTTTGGTTACACCAAATTCGTGGGTTGAAATTAACGTGTCAATGTAGTTGGCAAGTTCGGTACGTTCAATTTTTAAAGACAAGCTGTCTGGGTGGGCATTGGTGACAAGTACTATTTGCCGGCCACTTTGTTTTAAAGCGGTAAGAAAATCAGGAACGTCTGCGCGCATGGCAATTTTATGCATTACTTCACGTTTTAATTCAGTAATGGGTAGCAGTAAACGTTTACCCCAATAATCCAGACAATACCATTCCAGCTTGCCGGTCAATTCGGCGTATTCTGCTTTTAACTGCGTCTGTGCTTCATTAATACTAATACCGCTAATTTCGGCCCAGCGCTTTGGTAAATGCTGTAGCCAAAAATAATTATCAAAGTGCAAGTCCAGTAAAGTACCGTCCATATCCAGTAGCACAGTATCAATTTCAGCCCAGTTCAGCATAGGTTTTTCCTGTTAATCGTTTTATAGTAACAGTCTTGGATTGTATCAGAGGTAGCAGCATGACGCAGCGGCAGGATGATAAACCTAACAACAAGCAAAAGCCGGAAATATTAAGTGCTGACATCGTGGCACAAAGTCGTCTGTTTAAAATAGAACAACTGGAATTGCAGTTCAGTAATGGGGTACAGCGAACCTATGAACGCATGCGTGGTGGTGGCCGTGGTGCTGTGATGATTATCGCTTGCCCGGATGATGAGCATTTTTACTTAGTGCGTGAATACTGCGCTGGCACCCATGATTATCAATTAGGTTTCCCCAAAGGCTTAATTGATCCGGGTGAAGATGCTATTGCTGCTGCTAACCGAGAATTAAAAGAAGAAATTGGCTTTGGTGCGCGTCGATTTATACAACTTAAATCACTGGCATTAGCTCCAGGCTATTTTAATGCTACAATGCATATAGTTCTGGCCCTTGATTTATATGCAGAAAGCTTGGCAGGCGACGAGCCGGAACCGCTTGAACTTGTAAGTTGGTCGCGTCAGCAAAGTCAGTCTCTGTTACAGCAGGAAGATTTTACTGAGGCCAGAAGTGTCGCCGCCCTGTTTTTAGCGCAGCAATATTTGGAAGCGAACCCAGATGTTTTTAAGCAGACTGCTTGACCCTGTTAAATTGGCGGCCCGTGAGGCTGGAGCAGAGTTATGGCGACTGTATCAAACCGGCGATTTTCAGCAACAGCAAAAAGCTGATGCTAGCCCGGTAACCAGCGCCGATCTTGCAGCTAACAGTATAATTATCGACCGACTGTCGACAATTGCCGCCGATATACCGATCATTTCAGAAGAGTCTTATCAAGTGCCGCTGGCGCAACGTCAAAACTGGCCGCGGTACTGGTTAATTGACCCCATGGATGGTACGCAGGAGTTTGTTGCCAGAAGTGGTGACTTTGCGGTAAGTATTGCCTTAGTTGAGCGGGGCTGGCCTGCACTGGGGGTAATTTATTGGCCCAAAGAAGATGTAATGTATTACGCCAGTCGCGGTAATGGCGCTTTTAAACAGCAGCATAACCTGATTAACCGCATCCATGTAAATACGCATCAGGCAGGTAATATTTTAAAAATAGCCATAAGCCGTCGCCAACCCTTGCAACCCATTATCGATTTAATGCAGCACGCTGAGAAGGTGGAATACATTGCGCTGGGCAGTTGCTCCTTAAAAAGTTGTCTGGTTGCCGAAGGCAAAGCAGATTGCTACTTGCGTTTAGGACCAACCGGCGAATGGGATACCGGCGCCGTACATGTGATTGTAGAAGAAGCAGGTGGCAAAATTTTAGACAGCGAATTTACCGCGCTTAGCTATAATCAACGCACCACCTTAGCCAACCCGGACTTTATGGTAATGGGTAAGGCCAGCATTCCTTGGTCCGATTTAGTAAAATCACGACCAACAGAGCGTGACCTTTCAGCCTAGCACTGAAAGGTTTTAGCTACGGCAACAAAATAAGCATAACTATCTAAAAAAACTGCATAGCGTTGCCAGATGCCAGAGCTGACGCGGTTTTTAGCCAAATCAGGCAAATCGCTAACTATCTTTTAGCGAGAAAAAAAGCTATCATGCCGCCGGGTTTTTGCGCAGAAAAACAAAAAATTCTGACAAAAACACCATGAAATTAAGTCCGCCAGAGACTGCACCCTTACCTACAGTACCCTTAGGAGTTACATCATGTCCGATCTGGATCTGAGCCAATACGGCATCACAGATGTCACGGAAATTATTTATAACCCTTCGTATGATCAGTTGTTTGCGGAAGAAACCCGTGCTGATTTACAAGGTTATGAACAAGGCAAACTGACCAAACTGGGCGCGGTTTCAGTCGATACCGGTATCTTTACTGGCCGCTCGCCGAAAGACAAATATATTGTCCGCGATGACACTACCCGCGACACCGTGTGGTGGTCTGATCAAGGTAAAAACGACAACAAAGCCATTACGCCAGAAGTTTGGGTAGACCTTAAAGCTTTGGTAACACAGCAGCTTTCAGGTAAACGTTTGTTTGTTGTTGACACATACTGCGGTGCCAACGCTGATAGCCGGCTGGCGGTGCGTTTTATTACTGAAGTAGCCTGGCAGGCGCATTTCGTTAAAAACATGTTTATTCGCCCAACGGATGCAGAGCTGGAAACTTACCAACCTGATTTCATCGTAATGAACGGCGCCAAGTGTACCAATACCAATTGGCAACAACATGGTTTAAATTCAGAAAACTTCGTTGCATTTAACCTCACCGAGCGTATTCAGTTAATTGGTGGTACCTGGTATGGCGGTGAGATGAAAAAAGGTATGTTCTCAATGATGAACTACTTTTTACCACTGCAGGGTATTGCGTCTATGCACTGTTCAGCCAACGTTGGTGAAGCGGGCGATGTCGCTGTATTCTTTGGTTTGTCGGGTACCGGTAAAACCACTTTATCGACCGATCCAAAGCGTCAGTTAATTGGTGATGATGAACACGGCTGGGATGACGACGGGGTGTTTAACTTTGAAGGTGGTTGCTACGCGAAAACCATTAATCTGTCTGAAGAAAATGAACCCGATATTTATCAGGCAATTCGCAAAGATGCATTGCTGGAAAATGTGACGGTGCTGGCAGATGGTGAAATTGACTTCAATGATGGGTCTAAAACCGAAAACACCCGTGTGTCATACCCAATTTATCACATCGATAACATTGTTACGCCTGTATCTAAAGCGGGTCATGCTAAAAAGGTGATCTTCTTAACGGCTGATGCGTTTGGTGTATTGCCGCCGGTATCAAAGTTAACCAAAGAACAGGCTAAATATCATTTTCTGTCAGGTTTTACTGCAAAGTTAGCAGGCACAGAGCGTGGTATTACCGAACCTACCCCGACCTTTTCCAGCTGTTTTGGTGCTGCGTTCTTAAGTTTGCACCCAACTAAGTATGCTGAAGTACTTGGCAAGCGTATGGAAGCCTCGGGTGCAGAAGCCTATTTGGTGAACACCGGTTGGAACGGCACAGGTAAACGTATTTCTATTAAAGCAACCCGCGCTATTATTGATGCCATTTTAGATGGCAGCATTGAGAATGCTGAATTTGTACAGTTGCCATACTTTAACCTGGCAATGCCATCAGCCTTGAACGGTGTAGACGATGTGTCGATATTAGACCCGCGAAATACTTATGCAAATCTGACAGATTGGGATGTTAAAGCACAAGATCTGGCAAAACGCTTCGTCGACAATTTTGTTAAGTTTACGGACAATGACGAAGGTAAGGCATTAGTCGCAGCTGGCCCTCAGCTGTAGTCTTTGCCATGAATGAAACAGGCCGCTATTGCGGCCTTTTTTATTCACGGAAAACTTTAATTAAAGAAAAACGTAGTAAAACTGGCAGGTTAGAGCAGCTCTAGCTAAAGTTGAATAAAGATTTTTATTTGTTGCCACACGTTAGCTGTTGTATCGTGGTCCATTAGAAGTGACGCTGTATAACTACCAAGGCTTTTAGGCTGTTGAGGAGATAGAATGTTAAGGCTGATTTCAATCCAAAAACGTTTGTTGCTGGCATTTGGTGCTTTGGCGCTGCTATTGGCAGCCACCGGCTTGTTCAGTCTGCAGAGTATGTCAGAAATCAGGCAGCGGGCAGATTTAATTGAAGGCAACCTGTTACCTGCCATCAGTAAATTGGGGGATGTTAACCTCAGTATTACGCGTATCCGGGTGCTGACACTGCGTTTACTGCTGACATTGGATATTACTCAGGAAGGGCCAACAATTCAGCAAATTGATGATTTGAGGAAGCAGCTTGATAGCAGTGCCGAAGTATATGCCGACACTATTTTGCTTGATGCTGAACGTAAGCTATTTGAGCAATTTACGTCGAAGAAGCTAGAGTACTATCAGCTGCAAGAAGAGGCTATTAAGCTTTTGCAGGCCGACGAAGTGGGTGCTGCAACAGATTTGCTGGATAAAATTAACCCTATTAGTGCACAGATGACAAGCTACTTGTTGGAGCTGAGCGATCTAAATAACAAGGCTGCTGCAGATGCGCGCACCGAATCTATAGCGACATACAGCTCGGCAAAACTTGCGGTTATTGTATTGATTGTCATTGCAGTTGTAATTGCACTGCTTATCGCGACGGTTATTGCCCGTAGCATCAGCCAGCCACTTTCCCAAGCTGTAATGTCGGCACAATATATTGCCGATGGCGATCTTACCCAACCACTAACCACTGAAGGCAATGATGAACTAACACAGTTATCTACTGCGTTGGTGCAAATGCAGAAGAAGTTACGCGATGCCATCAGCCATATTTCAAGTTCGTCTAGCCAATTAGCCTCTGCTGCAGAACAGCTTAATGTGGTTACAGACGAATCTGCCAAAGCATTACAATTGCAAAATGATGAAGTACAGCAGGCCGCAACAGCCATTACAGAAATGAGCTCTGCTGTAGACGAAGTTGCAGGCACGGCACTAAAAACGTCAGAAGCATCTTCGCAATCAGCCAGTTTGGCCAAAGATGGTACGCAGAAAGTATCGCAAACCAGTAAAGTTATTGAAAAAATGAATGCGGATGTGCGCCAGAGTACTGGCGTTATTAATACCTTGGCAGACAAGGTATCGTCAATTAATCAGGTGTTGGAGGTTATTCGCAGCGTAGCTGAGCAAACTAACTTGTTGGCACTGAATGCGGCCATTGAAGCGGCCCGGGCCGGTGAAGCCGGGCGTGGCTTTGCGGTAGTAGCAGACGAAGTGCGCAGTTTGGCGCATCGCACACAAACCTCAACCGGTGAAATAGAGCAAATGATTCAGCAGGTGCAGGCGTCAGCCAAAGAAGCTGTTGGGGCTATGCAGTTAATTAGTGGTAATGCTGACAACGCACAAAGTGTGGCGAAATCGGCGGCTGATGCACTGGAGCTTATTACCGAAAATATTATGGCGATCAGTGATCAGAATCACGTTATTGCGGGTGCGGCAGAAGAGCAGTCGAAAGTGGCGCGGGAAATTGACCGCAATATTGTTACCATAAGCGATTTAGCCGCACAAACGGCAGAGGGTTCAAACCAAACTACAGCCAGCGCAACGGAATTGTCACGCTTAGCAATACAGCTAAATACCTTAGTCAGTAAGTTTAAGGTGTAGTCTTTTTTAACAAAAAACAGGCCGCAATTGCGGCCTGTTTTGTTGCTGCCAACAGCTTATTTTTCTGTTATCTGATATACCGTTACGCTACCACTGACTTCGTTACCTACAATCAATAGTGGGTTGCCGTTAGGGCTATGCTCTGCCGCAACAAACTTCACGCTTTCCGGGCCAAGGTCACCCGACATGGGGACTTCTGTACAATCCATCCCTTCTGCTACATCACATGGGTTGTCCAGGTCATCATCCAGTTCAAAGTTGGTGCTAAAGTCACGGTTGTTATAGTGGCTGACAAAAGCCGTTTGAAACGGGTTCGTTACGTCGTAGATAAACAAGTCACCAGAGCGTTCTTGGGCGATAAAGGCATAAGTACGGCCTTCGATAGCACCTACATCAACCGCTTCAGGCTCGCCGCCTTTGTCATCAGAACGGTTATCACCTTTGTTTTCAGTGTGTGCACTATTAAAGTTATTGCCTAATACTGCTGCTGAGATACGGCCAAAGTCATCACCTGAGTCGTAAACCATGTTGATGTTCTGATCCCAAATAGAGAACGAACGCGCGCCATAAGCGTAGAGTTTATCCACTACACCATCGTCGTCCGGGTCTACTAAAGCGGCGGTAACCTTTAACCGGCCTAAACCGTCGTCTCCGCCGGTAGCGTCATATAAAGCCTGTAACTCAGTGCTAAAGGTTTTATTTAGCTCATCTACGTCAATAATGTCTTTAACACGGATATCCTCGGAATAAGCATCCCAGTCACGAGAGTCACCCTCGTTAGCAGATACGATGAATGTTGCGCCGTTCCATTGATATGAGGCAATGGTATCTGGTTGATACATGCCATACACGTTAGGTAAGTGCTGGAATGACGCCACTTCATCTTCATTGGTATAGTCGATGCCGTATTGTGACCAATCTTTAAAACCCAGGGCTTTTATTTCTATGCTCATATCTTCAAGATTAATAATCCCAATAGCATTACTTTCTTGTAGCGACACATAAGCGGTTTTACCGTTGGCAGCCACCGTGATGTATTCCGGTTCTAACTCTTGCGCCACCGTCATGCCATCCGGGCCGGCAAACTTAACGCCGGCAGTTTGCAATAATGCCTTGCGCTTGGCGTCGGTGTTGTAGTCAGCGGCTTTAAGTAAATCTGAGCTAAACACCATATCGCTGGTCATATTGATGGTTTCAGCAGTATCTGCAGGCACACCGTTTACCAAGCTAATAACCGATATTGAGCCTTCCGGATCAACCAGATAATCCGTATCCGGTTCGCCTTCGTTGGCAACCAACACTTTGCTACCATCAGGAGTAAACGTCAGCATATCGGGTAACGCACCTGCTGCCACCGCTTTAATAAAGCTGCCAACTCCGGTAGCACTTAAGCTATAAAACAATACAGCGCCATTGTCGGTTTTTACCGGTGCTGCCACCGCAATGGCCAACATATCACCATAAATAGCAATGGAATTGGCTTCGCCTAACGTGACAGTGATATCAGCACCGTTCGCGTCTTTAACGCTTACGTTTGCAGGAAAAGTAAAAGGAACTGAGGTTAAACTGTTGTCTGTTACGCCATTACCTACCGCAGCTACGGGTAAATTTGCCAGAGAAATAACGTCAATTTGGTTCTCTGCTGAGTTAATGGCAAACGCTGAGTTAGAGGTTTTGTGGAACTGCACAATCTCAGCGGCGGACTTACCATAAATGCCAGTGTTAAAGCGGCCTACCACTTCAACGTTTAAGTCACGGGGTAAGTTTTTGCCAGGTTGGCCTACTGCGCCTGCTTGGCCTGGCGCACCAGCTTGGCCAGCAGGGCCTGTTGCGCCTTGTGCACCATCATCGCCATCCAGTGAACAACCAGACAAGGCCGCCATTACAGTAAGCGCCAGCAGAGATCGTTTAAACATGGGTATCATTCCTGATTAGTTGATTGAAATTAATGCAATTAATTAATCAGTGTCGTCTTCAAGGATGACGTTTTAATGAAACCATCATGACGATTTTATGACGTACTACAAGGTATCCTGTTGCTGTAAAAACAGCTGTTTAGGCATCAGGTTAATGCTTTCATGCAGTTCTGAATAGACAATCACCACCTCACCGCTTTGCAGTTGACGCTGTACCATCGCAACTTTTTCTGCCATAGCCATTTCTTGTTCGCCATAATCAGTGCCTTCACGCAAAACATAGTATTCAATCAGGTTGTTTAGCGTAGCTTCGGCAATGTCGGTGTAGGGAATAATCATGCGTCTAACTGCTCTTGCAGAAACTCGGGTATGCGTTGATTTAGCCAAAAAGTGGGTTTGAATACACTGCCACTCACAAAGCCGACATGGCCACCGCCGCTGGTCAGTTCATAGTGAATATGCTGGTTAAGCTCATCTGCAGTCGGAATAACAGCATCTGATAAAAATGGATCATCCTTGGCATGAATAATCAGTGTCGGAATATCAATATGCTGCAAAAAAGCTTTGCCGCTAGCTTGTTGATAATAGTCTTGTGCGTCTAAAAAGCCGTGAATAGGTGCGGTAAAAACATCGTCAAATTGTTCAATGCTGCTAAGTCTTCTTATTTTACGGGCCGTTAACGGGATTGGAAACTGAGGAAACTGTTTTAGCTTTAGCAGGGTGCTACGTTTTAACCGGCCAAGTAAATAATGTTGATAAAGCTTGCTACTGCCTTGATTAATCCGGCTTGCACAAGCGGATAAATCTAGCGGAGGGCAAACCGCAACTACCGCAGATAACGGATTGGCGCCATTATTTTCGCCACAGTATTTCAACAACACATTGGCACCTAGCGAATAACCAACGGCGACCAGTTTTTGCTCTGGAAAACGCTGACCAATTTCAACCAGCACTGCTGCTAAATCAGCAGTATCACCACTATGGTAAGCCCGCGGGAGTTTGTTTGGCTGGCCATTGCAGCCGCGAAAATGCATCAGTACGGCGGGCCAGCGCAGTTGACGGCATTTCGCCAACATCGTTTGCACATAATGGCTATTAATGTCACCAGCCAATCCATGCAACAGCACTACCAAAGGGGCATCGGGGACGACACGTGAAGGTTGCATCCAGTTAAGTTGCAACTCATCGCCATCAGGCAAGGTAAATATTTCTGCAACCGTCTTCTGCTTTTTACGCGGGCGCAGGTATTTGGCAAAGATAGTTTGCAAGTGCGGGTGCTTTAGCCACCAGGCGGGCTTAAAAGAGGACGAGATCACTGGTCTGACTTGAGCTTGCAAATTAGGTTTTCCTGATAAACAATGGGTTAACGTTTTACAGCGGACAGCGTTAAATGGATCGACGACAATTTCTAATCAGCGGCATTGCTTTAGGCGCAGCAGCAAGCTTGGGTGTTGCTGGCTGGCATTACAGTGTTCAGCCTAACAGTGATAACCGCGATTGGGTGCTGTCAGCAATATTGCCAGCGCTATTGTACGACGCTTTGCCAGAAGATACGACCCTGGCTATGGCCCAACTACAGCGCAGTAAAACCGCCATAACGGACTTTATCGCTTTTTTACCGCTGAGTCAGCAGCAAGAGCTGCAACAACTGTTTAATTTGTTAGCGCAGCGCATCACTGAATTAGCTTTTACAGGGCACTTTACAACCCTGCCTGCACTGAGTATCAGCCAGCGCTTAGCCATATTACAACAGTGGCGTGACAGTTATCTTACTACGTTGCAGCAGGCCTATCATGGCCTTAGAGAGCTATTGTACGGCGCTTATTATGGCCAGCCAGAACACTGGCAACCGCTGGCGTATACTGCGCCTAAATTTCGCTAATGAGAATACGTCATGACGACTAACCAGCTTGACGCCAGCCAATTTAACCGCGACAGACATTTTGAAACCGACATTGTTATTATTGGCTCTGGTGCCGGTGGCGGTATTGCGGCAGAGCAACTCACGCAAGCCGGTTATAAGGTGTTATTACTCGAAGAAGGGGCTTATTACACCCGCGATAATTTTGTCATGGAAGAGCGCTGGGCCTATCCCAACTTATATCAGGAAGGTGCTGCGCGTAAAACGTTGGATAAAAGCATTGGTATTCTACAAGGTCGCACCGTAGGCGGTTCTACCACCGTTAACTGGACCACATCAATTCGCACCCCCCAGCCTACATTAGAGTATTGGCAGCGTGAATTTGGCTTAGATTTTAGCAATGAAAACGACTTAACGCCGTTTTTTGAAAAAGCCGAGCAACGGTTAAATATTCATCAATGGCCAGTACCACCCAATGCTAACAACGCCAAGCTGCAACAAGGCTGTGAAAAGCTGGGTTGGCAATATACGGTAATAAAACGCAATGTTAATGGCTGTGCCAATTTGGGTTACTGCGGTATGGGCTGTCCGATTAATGCTAAACAGTCGATGCTGGTGAGTACCATACCTGCGGCGCTGGCGCAGGGAGCCACACTGATTTCGCGGCTTTCGGTGCGCAAGCTGCACTGGCAAAACGACCGTATAACCGGCGTTGATGCGGTACCGGTTGATAGTCATTTTCAGCCACGGCAGGATATTCATGTCAGCATCGTGGCAAAACACTATATTGTTGCAGCTGGCGCTATTGGTTCACCTGCCTTATTGCTGCGTTCAAAAGTACCCAACCCCTCAGGCCGTTTAGGTAAGCACACGTATTTGCACCCTACGGTGATTTCTGGTGCGTTGTTTGCTGATGACATTAACGGCCATAGTGGCGCACCACAAAGTATTTACTCCGACCAATTTGTTTGGCCAGACACTGACAACAAGCCAGGGTATAAACTGGAGGTGCCGCCGTTGCACCCCGTGCTAATGGCAACCAAACTTATTGGCACCGGGGCAGAACACGCGGCGCTAATGCAAAATTTTAATCAGTTACAGGTTGTTATTGCCTTGCAGCGCGACGGTTTTCATCCGCAAAGCCAGGGCGGTACAGTGCAGTTAGATCAGCAACAACAACCGGTATTAGATTATCCTATCAGTGACTATGTCTGGCAGGGTATGCGCGAGGCATTATTATCAATGGCTGAACTGCAATTTGCCGCCGGAGCAAAACAAGTACTGCCTATTCATCACGATGCCAAACTCTATAACAGCTGGCCAGAAGCAAAAGCGGCTATTGCCGCACTGCCGATGGAAAAGCTGCGTCAAACCGTGGTGTCGGCGCATGTGATGGGCGGTTGTAATATGAGCGCAGAGCCAACGAAAGGTGTCGTAAACCAGGATGGCCGTCATCATCAACTGAAAAATTTATCAGTATTTGATGGCTCTATTTTACCCACCAGTTTGGGCGCAAACCCGCAGCTCACGATCTATGCGCTGGTGTGGCGCAATTGCCATTTATTGCTTAACAAATTCAATACCAGCGTGGATAGTAGTCGTTAGGATGAAGGCTGGTTAGTACCCCCATTTTTGATAAGAAAATCAGTTAATAATATCGGCTATAGCGACAGAAGCATGCTAAAGTTTAGCCAGTATATTTCCTGTAGTGCGTTTACTGTTTTATGAATGCCAAAAGCTACGAATCGTTAAGTAATTACATAGACTTACTGCTAGATGCCATCTGTGTTGTAGACAGACATGGCAGGTTTGATTTTGTCAGTGCTGGCGCTGAACGTATTTTTGGTTATACACCGGCAGAAATGCTGGGGCGGCAAATGATTGAATTCGTTCATCCGGATGATCGTGAGCGCACTTTAAATACCGCTAATGATATAAATGCCGGTGTGTTGAAAGTGGATTTTGAGAACCGCTATATTCGCAAAGATGGCCAAATAGTGCACTTGTTGTGGTCAGCGCGCTGGTCGGACATTGATCAGCGCCGTGTAGCCGTAGCTAGAGATATAAGCTGTAGTAAGCAAATAGAAGCGCGCCAGTCTGCGGTGTATGCCATTTCTGAAGCGGCGTTTGCCAGCGATGACCTAAAGGCGTTGTATCAAAGTATTCAACATATTATTGCCGGATTAATGCCAATGTGGCGCTTTGCTATCGTGCTAAAAGATGGCGATACAGATGAGTTGATTTTTGGCCACAATGCGGCGTTACAAACGCTAACAGACGATATTGCAAATTTGGATGTACTGACCTTGTGTGCGGAAGTTATCCGTCGCTCAGAAACGATCTTGATATCAGACAACAATGTCAGTGACCTACCCGCGAGAGTGAAGCCTTTGATAGCCAAGCAAGCTACGAATTGGCTAGGCGTACCGCTAAAATCCCATAGCGCTGTTATTGGGGTACTTATGCTGCAAAACGCAGGTGATGCTAATGCTTACAGTAACAGTGAAGTAGAGTTACTGGAGTTTGTATCTGTGCAGGTTGCTGTGGCGATAGAGCGTAAGCAAGTGCTAGAGCGATTGCAGCGAAGTGCGCTGTATGATCAGTTAACACAGCTGCCCAATCGTGAGTTATTTCATGACAGGTTACGTTTAGCAATGATGCATGCCGGGCGGGAGCAGCACAAGTTTGCTTTGCTGTATTTAGATTTAGATAACTTTAAACAAGTAAATGATAATTTCGGCCACCACATGGGTGACGAATTATTGCAACATACGGCGCAGCGTACTCAGGCTTGTTTGCGACAAACGGATACAGTTGCCCGCTTTGGTGGTGACGAATTCGTTATTTTACTGCCAGATACTGATTCTGACGCCGTGGTACTGCAACTTGCTGAAATAATCCGCGACGCTCTGAGCAAACCTTTTTATTTATCGGGGCAGCAGTTAACGGTGTTGCCTAGTATTGGTGTAGCTTTATATCCACAGCACGGTGCCACCGCTAAAACCTTAATAGCCTGTGCGGATAATGCGATGTATTTGGCAAAAAATGCTGGTGGTAACCAGGTTGTGCTTAGTGCAGGGAGGATTGAAACACGCTAGTGTCGGCGTTAAATCGTTTTTTTGCGTAAGCTCTGGCCTAAGTGTTGAAAATAACGTAGCCACAACGTACTTAGCGTTGTAGTGATATGTTCATCAGGGTATATCCCCAATTTGGCAGCCTCGCTTTTTAAGGTGCCCGCGACTAAAAAGCTGTTTTTAACAGGTTGGCACTGAAGCACTTTTTCAAAAGCGCGTGCGGCTATTTCTTCCGGCATGGCCAAATAAAATTGCTTGCGTTTTTCATCAAGCTGTCGACAATGGCGGAAAAAAGCACTCTCACTTTTACCATCCTCAGATAAGAATAATGCCATAAACGCTTGCTCAAGCAGGTTATTTAATGGATGAGGATGCACTGGCATGGACTCCAGCCAACAGCGAGTAGCAAATTGATTGGCGGGCGGCTGCTGGCGAAACAATTTGCTGGCGATATAGTGATCAAACGCATGAAACCACTCATGGACCAAACTACCGCCGCCGGCATTTTTTGCTAAGGCTAAAATACGGCCCTGTGGCTGGTAATGGGCGCAAACCCCACGCTGGCCCCCTATGCCGAAAGTTAATGCCAGGCTGCCGTTGAGTGAAATAACTTGTTCAGGCACTTGCAACAATAACTGTAGGTCACAAAGCGCATCGAAAAACAAATTCGCCGCGTGTTGCTGCTCAGCGGCGTTAACCCAGCGGCCAATATGAATACTGTTAAAACCAAATATTTTAACTAAATCACCAAAGCTGACATCAGCACCGGCCCGGTGTGGCGGGCCGTTACGATAGTATTGTTTGCGCAGTGCGGCGGACACAGTTTTTAAACTGACGGCGCGCTGTTGGCATCCAGCATAGCCAATGCCAGCGCTTCGGCTACTTTAATGCCATCGATACCGGCTGATAAAATACCGCCAGCATAACCTGCGCCTTCGCCCGCAGGATAAAGACCTTTGATATTAACACTTTGATAATCGGCACCGCGCTTAATACAAATAGGTGAAGAGGTGCGGGTTTCAACTCCGGTAAGTAAACCGTCTGCTTTGGCAAAGCCTTTAATTTGTCGATCAAATGCCGGTATGGCCTCACGCAGGGCGGTAACGGCAAAGTCAGGTAATGCTTGTGCTAGGTCTGTGAGTGTAATACCAGGAGTATAAGAGGGTTTAACATCACCCAGTTCAGCAGAAGGCTTGCCAGATAAAAAATCACCAATTAACTGTGCCGGCGCATGATAATTTTCGCCGCCCAGTTTAAAGGCCAATGCTTCCAGCTGGCGCTGTAACTCAATACCTGCCAATGGATGGCCAGGATAATCGCGCTCAGGGTCAATACCCACCACGATGGCGCTATTGGCATTGCGTTCATGCCTGGAGTACTGGCTCATACCGTTGGTAACAACACGGCCTTGTTCCGATGCTGCTGCGACCACTGTACCGCCCGGACACATGCAAAAGCTGTAAACGGTGCGGCCATTATTGCAATGATGCACCAGTTTATAGTCGGCCGCTCCTAAAATAGGATTACCGGCGTTGGGACCAAAACGGCATTCATCAATCATTGATTGTTCATGCTCAATGCGAAAACCAATTGAGAATGGTTTAGCTTCGACATAAACGCCCTCGTCATACAGCATTTGAAAGGTATCCCGCGCACTGTGGCCAACTGCCAGCACCACATGTTTGCTGTTAAGTTGCTCACCACTTGAGAGGGTTAAACCTGTCAAGTGGTCATTGTCGATGTGTAGTTTATCTACCCGGCTGCTAAAACGTATTTCGCCGCCTAAGGCAATAATGTTAGCCCGCATTTTTTCTACCATTGCCACCAGTTTAAAGGTGCCGATATGCGGTTTACTCACGTACATAATTTCATCTGGTGCGCCGGCAGCAACAAACTCGCTCATTACTTTGCGGCCATAGTGTTTAGGGTCTTTTACCTGGCTGTACAGCTTGCCATCAGAAAAAGTACCCGCGCCACCTTCGCCGTACTGTACGTTAGACTCGGTGTTCAGTTCTTTGCCGCGCCAGAAGCCAAAGGTGTCTTTGGTGCGCTCGCGTACTTCTTTGCCACGCTCTAAAATAATCGGTTTAAAGCCCATTTGCGCTAACAATAAACCGGCAAATAAGCCGCAGGGGCCAAGACCAATAACAATAGGGCGCTCGGTTAACGTGGCTGGCGCCTTGGCAACAAATTTGTAGCTGGTATCCGGTGCTGGCTTAACATGCTGATCTTTGGCAAAGCTGTTCAGTAATGCGGTTTCGTTATCTACTTCAATATCCAAGGTATATATAAGATGAATATCGGTTTTTTTGCGGGCGTCAAAGCCGCGTTTAAACACATTAACGCTGTGTAATTGCTCCGGTTTAATTTTTAGCTTTTCGACAATGGCGCTATTAATCGCATTTTCGTCATGGTTTAACGGCAGTTTTATTTCGGTAAGACGCAGCATAAGGGTTCCGTATCGGTGTCATTGCATACTGGCATCAGGCCAGTAGCTCACAAGATGGCGCTATTTTACGCCAAGCTAGCTTGATTGTCCGTAAAGGTTTTTTCAGCTATTTGATTTTTCTTTGTGCTGCAGTATGATCCTCACCTTAAAACGTCTGGAAACTGTGACTTTATGGCTTTTGTGGTACTGGATAATTGCATCAAGTGTAAATACACCGACTGCGTGGCGGTATGCCCTGTAGATGCATTTTTTGAAGGGCCTAACTTCCTGGCAATAAGCCCAACCATTTGTATTGATTGTGGATTATGTGAGCCAGAATGCCCTGCCAATGCCATAGTGCAGGAAGATAAGGTGCCGCCAGAGCAGCATGGCTTTATTCAGCTTAACGCTGAATTGGCAGACGTTTGGCCAAATATCATTGACGTTAAAGCGGCGCCTGCTGATGCAGATAGTTGGAATGGCGTGCCTGATAAACTGCAATATCTGGAATTGGAATAGCCCGGTTAGCGCTTAGCAGGTGGTGCTAGTACCATATCAAATACCCAGGGCCTTAATGCTACCAGTAATCCTACCCCTTTTTTATCTGCTGGCCCGGTTGTCATATCTAACTCTGCCAGTTCGGCAAACTGCTCGCTTAATTGGTTTAAGCGGCGCTGCAGAATACTGATAGAGGCACTGGATAACTCGGCTGTTTCCAATCGTAACCAATGTTCGGGGGCGGTAAAACTATTATCAATAAACATCATTTTTATCTGCTGTTCATAGCGCCGTCGCACCGGGCCATTTAGTCGCCATTGTATATCGCGTGCTACCAGCAACCTCACTTTGTTATGAGGCTGAAGTTCTATCAATTTCAAGCGGTCCAGTGTGGCCAGCAGCCGGATGCCTTTAAGCTCGTCCAGCTGGTACTGGCTATTAATATCTTCAAATTGCCAACCGTTTAACAGCAGGTACAAATACGTCAGTAGCGTTGGGTCATCTGCAAGCGCCTGCTCCTGCGGCATACTTAATTGCCTTGGCAGACTGTTCTTTGCCAATGTGCTGCTTTTCGCCAGTTCATACAGGTTGGTATCCAAAACCCGGCAAATTTGCTCCAGCCGGCTCAGGGTAAAATTCTGTTGGGCAAATATACGCTTAACGCTGGCCTCACTTAATTGAAGTTGCTCGGCGAGCTGACGATAACTCATGCCTTTAGTTTTAAGGCTGCGCTTTAATGCTGTAATCAATTGACTGGTCTGGTTCATCAAAGTCGCCTTATCTGCCGCTATAGGTAGCGTAATATAATACTCTGTTTATTTGTATAGCATAATGTAATGCCTGTCAGCTAGTGTTGGCCCACAAACAAGCAGCAGGACTTATTTTTATGTGCCAAAAGCCAGAACACGTAATCAGGGTTAATGATGTGCATGCCAAACTCAATTCAACAGTTATGCAGCGCTGTATCCAGCCAGAAACCATAGCAGAGGTAATCAAGGTTGTGCAGCAAGCAAATAAAGATGGCAGCATGATAAGTGTCGCAGGTGGCCGGCATGCCATGGGGGGGCAGCAATTTGTAACTGGTGGTGTGCTGCTGGACCTGAGCAAGTTAAATCAGTTGCAGCATTTTGACGCTGAACTGGGGCAGGTCAGCGTACAGGCTGGTATTCAATGGCCGGACTTAATGCGTAAACTGCATGTTATGCAACATGGCTGTGCCAACCCCTGGGGTATAAGGCAGAAGCAAACCGGTGCGGATCGTTTAAGTATTGGCGGTGCAATAGCGGCAAATATCCATGGCCGGGGGTTGGATATGGCACCTTTTATAGCGGATGTTATCAGCTTTGAGTTGGTTAATGCTGATGGCGAGCTATTGCATTGTAGCCGGCAGAGCAACGCTGAGTTATTCCGGCTAGTGGTTGGCGGCTATGGTTTATTTGGTATTGTTGTCACCGCAACCCTGCAATTGGCACCGCGTCAACAGGTTGTTCGTGAGGTTGAGCTGTGTAGCTTGGCTGAAATGATCGAGGCGTTACCGCACCGAAAAGCATCTGGATATTTATATGGCGATTTTCAGTTTGAGACTGCTCCTGATTCTGCTGGCTTTTTACGCCATGGGGTATTTTCCTGCTACCGTCCGGTAGAGACAGCCGCGATAGCGAAGCAACAACTCAGGTTGAGTAAAGCCAGTTGGCAACAGTTGTTGTATCTGGCTCATACGAATAAAGCTGAAGCCTTCAAGCGCTTTTCCGAGTTTTATCTGGCATCCAATGATCAGCGCTACTGGTCAGATAGTCATCAGTTGAGTATTTACCTTGATGATTATCATGTAGCCTTAGACCAACAGTTAGCCCGCGGTTGTGCCGGTAGCGAAATGATTACCGAGCTTTATGTGCCGCTACCGGCGCTGGAACAATTTATGGCGGACTGTGCGGCAGATTTTCGACAACACAAGGTCGATTTAATTTATGGCACAGTGCGGTTTATCCGGCGCGATGCTGAAACAGCTTTGGCCTGGGCGCAGCAAGACTATGCCTGTGTCATCTTTAATTTGCATATTGATCATCAGCCTGAGGCTGTGGCTATCGCTGCGACACATTTTCGGCGCTTAATTGATATTGCCATCCGTTATCAGGGCAGTTACTTCCTGACATATCATCCTTTTGCGACTAAGCAGCAAGTCCTTGCCTGCTATCCACAGTTTGCTGAATTTTTGCGGCAAAAACGTCGCTACGATCCGGCGTTGCGATTTCAAAGTAACTGGTACCAACACTACAGTGCGCTGTTCAGTGAGGAATTAACATGAGCAATACCAGTTTACTTATTTGTGCCAGCCAGTGCTGGCCAGGATCGCCAGCTAATAGTCTTAGCCAGCAGCTGGCTAAGCAGGTTTTACAGCGCAGTGGCTGGCGTGGCCGAGTGCTACTGGCCCTGCAAGGATGGCGGGGTGGCAGAGCTTTACTCACTGGCCTGTTGCAGTTTAGCTTGCCTGGAATTATGGCCCATTACGGGTGGCGAAAACAGCATATTGTGTCATGGATTGAACAACAAATTGAACAGCAAAATACCCAGCAGTTAGTCATTGTTGGTGCGGGTTTTGATGGGTTAGGTGCTATGTTGAGTGCAAAATACAGGCAACTACAGGTAGTAGAAATTGACAAAGTCGCTACCATCAATATAAAGCAGGACGTTCTGCGGCAGCTACATGCATTGCGGCCAAATCTGTGTTTGAAAGCGGCTGATCTTGGCCGTTGCAGTCTGGCGCAACTGTTAGCGGATACTGCCGAGTTTTCGGCAGAACGGCCAACGCTGATGCTAGCTGAAGGTGTACTGATGTACTTGCCAGAGACGGCAATTAATAACCTGTTACAGCAAATGCGGCAGAGTGTGAATGCTCCGCTTCAGCTTGTCGCCAGTCAGATGCAGTTAGACCAGCATGGCAAGCCCCGCTTTTCACAGCAGGGCTGGTTGGCCGATATGGCGCTGGCAATCAGCGGTGAGCGGTTCGTATCAGGTATAACGCCACAAGCGTTACCTGGTTGGTTAGTTAATCTGGGGTTTAACTTGCAACAGTTGGTGCCTGCTGAGCAACCGGAAAACAATGATCCCTGTCCGGGCGAGCTATTATTTTATGCCACTGCAAAGTCTGTACCCTAATGTTAACGTCAGGCTCAGTTTTGCTCCGAGTCTGGCGTATCGTGCTCTACTTTGTAAATAAAGTAGATGGCGTAAAATGCACATAAGCCAATTACAACGGCTAAGCCGGTAAAAGAAATAAAGATTACCGGGTCGTTAATAAACTGCTGCCATATATTCATAGCCAAATCCTCACACTAAATTGATATGCTCAGTGTAGATAACGGCAGTAAACTATTAACTGACTTAGATCAAATATTGGCTAGGGGTTTATGCCAGTTGGGAGATAGCTTGACGCAGATCAAATAAAGGCTGCTGATAGCTTATGGTGTTATCTGTAAGTAATGCGAGATAGTGATCAAGCAGTGGTGAGGTAACACGAGTTAGTGCAGGGCAGTGCTGCAGTAATAGCTGTTGTTCAAGTTTTTCCAGTTCTAATTCAGCTTGGAGCAGGGTCTGTTTTAGCTGCTGTTGCTGGGTGAGTGAGAGCGTTGCTAAGTGGCTTTTTCGGCGCAAGGCGCGCAATGGTTGGGTAAACTGGCGACTAAATTGCTCAAGTTCTGCAGTCAGCTGCAACAGTTGCGGCTGAGTGAGACTAAGCTGCTGTTGCTCCAGATAGCACAACAGCAACAGCAAATTGATATTCACGCCTAAGTTATCCTGCCACTCCAGACAGAGTGGCTGTACTTTTGGATACAGTGCCAGGCTGAACTGCCATAGCTGTTGCTCAGTTGGTGCTGTTGTTATGATGTTGCCGCTGTCAGCCATTGTTTTTCCAGAACAGCTCGGTTTGCTGCTCCAGCTCATCCTGTGCCATAAACCAGTCTTCTTCAATGCTGATTAGGCTGCTGCTGGCGGTAGCTTGTTTGGCGAGCAAAGCAGTAAGCTCTGCTTTACGCTCAGCACTGTAAATATCAGCATCAGCCAACTGCTGTTCGAAAGTGGCCAATTGCTCGGTCAACTTTTGCTGCTGCTGCTCCAGCTTTTCCACTTTTTGCTTCAGTGGCCTGAGTAAATTGCGTAAGTCGGCTTCCAGTCGTTTCTGATCTTTACGAACAACATTGCTGCTGGCAGGTGTATCGACCTGAGCATTACTGGTGCTTTGCCGGGCATCTTGCTGCAGCCATTGATAATAATCCGTTAAATCGCCGTCAAACGGGGCCACCCGGCCGTGGGCTACAAGGTAAAATTCATCAGTACAACTGCTTAGCAGATGACGATCGTGCGAGACAATAACGATAGCGCCTTCAAACTCCTGCAATGCCATCACAATGGCTTCGCGCATATCTAAATCAAGGTGGTTGGTCGGTTCATCAAGTAGCAGCAGGTTCGGGCGTTGGTAGACAATCAGCGCTAGAACTAAACGCGCTTTTTCGCCACCAGAAAACGGTGCGCAGGCTTCCAGTGCTTTGTCGCCATGAAAACCAAAGCCACCGAGAAAATCACGTAGCTTTTGCTCGGGCACTAAAGGGTCCAGCCGCACTAAATGCTGCAATGGTGAATCTTGCGGGCGCAGGGTTTCCAGCTGGTGCTGGGCAAAATACCCCAGGCTTACGCCATTGGCATACCAGATATCCCCGCTTTGCGGCTGCATGCTGCCCGACAGCAGTTTAATTAGGGTAGATTTACCGGCACCATTGCGCCCTAACAAACCGATACGGCTGCCAGGGAGTAGTTGAAACTTAATCTGACTTAAAATGACGTGATCTGCATAACCAGCCTGCACATTTTCCATTTTCAGCAGCGGGTTTGGCAGCGATTTTGGCTCGCGAAAACTAAAACTAAAGGGGGAATCAACATGGGCTGGCGCCAGTATCGTCATTCGTTCCAGCGCTTTTATCCGGCTTTGTGCTTGCCGGGCTTTGGTTGCCTGCGCCTTAAAACGGTCGATAAATTTTTGCAGATGTGCGACTTGCCGTTGTTGTTTATCAAAATTAGCCTGATGTTGTGATAATTGTTCAGCACGCTGACGTTCAAATTGACTGTAGTTGCCCTTGTATAACGTTAAGGTTTGTCGCTCGATATGCACGATGTTATCGGTTACTGCATCAAGAAAATCGCGGTCATGGCTTATAAGCAACAAGGTGCCCTGATAATTACTCAGGTACTTCTCCAACCACAGCACGGCATCTAAATCGAGGTGGTTTGTTGGCTCATCCAATAACAGTAATTCAGCACGCTGCATTAATGCTTTGGCCAGGTTTAAGCGCATGCGCCAACCGCCGGAGAATGACTTTACAGCTTTCTGCTGAGCATCACCGCTAAAACCAAGGCCATCGAGCAGAATGCCGGCTTTTGCTTCTGCCCGATAGCCATCCAACGCTTCTATTTGCAAATGTACTGTGGCTAAATCACTTTCACTACACTGGCTTCGGGCTTTTAATAGCAACGGGAACAGCTTTTCATCGCCTTGTAAAACATAATCCATGGCGCTGCAGTCCAGCGCCGGTGTTTCTTGTGCAACAGTAGAGATGACCCAACGTTCTGGAATATTAATGTTGCCGGCATCGGCATGCAGTTTTCCAAGCAACATGGCAAACAAGCTGGACTTACCGCAACCATTAGCACCAATTATTCCCACTTTTTGTCCTGGAAATACGGTAAGATCGGCGTTGCTAAATAAGGCCTGTGGGCCGCGGCGCAGTTCAACCTGCTGTAACTGAATCATGCTTTTACCTGTAATACTGAATTAGGCTGCTAATTTAACCGTATAAGGCTAACAAACCAAGGCTTGGCCTGTAAAATAGCTGCGACGAACGGATGGTGAACACAATGACAATACGTAAAAAGAAACGCTTTATAGCTGGCGCAAGCTGTCCAAAATGCAAAGCTGTGGACACGATGATGTTGTTCTTGGAAAACAATGTTGAAAAGGTAGAATGTGTTGAATGTGGCCATCAGATGGTACAGCCCGAAGCACAAATATCTAAAGCCAGCCGTGCTGCCGAGCAAGTTATAGGCGTTTTTAAGCCAGAGTAAATAGCACTCTGTTGTAAATGTCCCGTATTACCCTACTCTGTAAAAGCTTGGGCGGTGAAAAGTAACAGATAGCCAATTTCCACAATCCTGATAGTCCAAAGGTAGAACTTCAGGGATGAAGTTCATACCAGAGTCATAGGGCGTCTGTTCGTTGCTTATTTTCTTTGCAAATGCTGTGGCTGTTTAATCATTATCTATGCAAATATTAATAATGCGGCGGTGGTGGCTCTTCTTCAGGACGAAGTATGCCTTGATCATCTGGCAAGTTACGTAACTTCTCTGCCAGTAACATAACTTGCTGATGTAAGCGTTCGATTTTTTTCTGGTGCTCCAACAGTTCATTGCTCAGGCAATTAACCGTATCTTCCTGAAAGGCCAGTTTGTTTTCCAACTCTACAATGTGTAGCTGCAGGTCTTTCTCATTTGCTGTCATGTTTAATCTCCCATACTTCGGCTATGCCACTGGAGCTTTCGCTAATAAGTTGATTGTTGTTTAAAAAGCTCACGGCATGCACTACAGCACTGGCAGGGCGGCTATCAGGCCTTACAGATACTTGCCATTGTTGTAGTTCCAGACCGGTTTGTACATCCCATAAAGCCAACTTACGCGTTGGTGCGCCTGTTGCCAGGTATTTGCCGTCTGCACTGAAATTAACCGCACTAAATACTTGTTGCCGGGCGTTAAACTGTAAAGCACTAACCAACTTGCCGGTTTGGATATCCCAAATTTGCGCCAAGTTTTGGCTGTCAGCGGTAAAGGCATAACGCCCTTGTGGATCTAACGCTACCTTGGTAACCCGGCTTGGGTGGCTAAAGCTGTAAATAATCTGCGCGCTTTGGGTGTCCCACAAGTGAGCTTTATAATCATTTCCGCCTGTTAGTGCATAGCGGCCATTCGGAGACATCGCGACACTGTTAATGCGTTCGGTATGGCCTAAAAACTCCAACCGCCTGCCGGATGCGAGCGTAATATGTTGTACGCCGCCATTACTTTTACCAATGAGAAGATGAGCCCCGTTGTCAGACACAGCTATATCCCGCACAGTTGCCGCGTCAAGCTGCCAAAAACCCTGGTTTTTGCCTGTTGCTATACTCCACAGCGCATAGGTATTTTGGTCAGCAGTAAAGACGTGACTGTTATTGTGGCTAATAGCCAGACTAAAGACTAAATTTTCGGCATTATCCTGATGCTTCCACTGAAATTTTAACGCATTATTTTTTACATCCCACAGTGCTACACCATCTTGAATAGAAGACACTGCAGCAAATTGGCCATCATCTGATAGTGCTGCCGCGTAACTCCCTTGAGCAACATGCGGAAATTGTTGCAAGGGGGCTTCTGAATTGAGTTTTTCACAACTCGTTAGCAGTAATAGCAGAAAAAAAGCAGGATATTTCATGTCGGGTGTTAACCTCCAGAGCACAAACCGTTAGTATAGGCCAGTTCATTGGACACTATTAAAACATACTTTTGCAGCGTGGCTGCGTAAATATTGGAGAACCGAATGCGCTTAGTTACAAAAATGTCTCTGGTCGCCATGGCCGTTATGACTCTTGCTGCCTGTCAAAAAGAAGCAGAGCAGAAACCTGCCGTACTAGACACTGATGAAGCAAAACAATCTTATAGTTTAGGTGTGTCTGTAGGCCGTTATTTGGACAGCACACTGGAAGACTATAGCAAGTTGGGTTTGACTGTAGATCGCGAATTAATTTTACGTGGCGTACAAGACGCCGTGGCTAATAAAGCTTCACTGTCGGATGAAGAGGTGCAGGCTATGATGACTGCGCTGGAAGAAAAGTTCCGTGAAAAACAAACCGCTATGGTTGAAGCTGAAGCAGCAAAAGCTATTGAAGCTGGTAAGACTTACTTAGAAGAAAATGCTAAGAAAGAAGGCGTTACGGTAACAGAATCAGGCTTACAGTATGAAGTGCTACAAGCGGCTGAAGGTGCTAAACCAGCAGCAACTGATACGGTAAAAGTACATTACACCGGTACGTTAACTGATGGCACCAAATTTGATAGCTCGGTTGACCGTGGTGAACCTGCTCAGTTCCCGTTAAATCGCGTTATCGCTGGCTGGACTGAAGGCGTACAGTTAATGAATGTAGGGTCTCGCTTTAAATTCACTATCCCAGCTGAACTAGCTTACGGCGAACGTGATATGGGCGTAATTAAGCCTAACAGCGTGTTGGTGTTTGAAGTTGAATTACTGGAAATTGTTGAGACAGCTCCAGCTGAAGCGCAATAATAAGTTTGTAAAAATAGTAAAAGCGGCGTCAGCCGCTTTTTTATTGCCCGAAGACTACATAGAAACTGTGGTATCGGTATGCTTTTCGTATAACGTATCGATTAATTGATCTTCATATTCGAAGCGATCCTCCAGCGCCTGGCCCAGTTCCGATAATTCACGATCAAAGGCGCCACTATGTCGGGTACTAAGATGATCCGCGTACAAATCATTAAAGTTTAGCGCTAAATCGGTTGATATCGCTATCTTAGGATATAAGCTGTCTGCTAGCTTTCTGCTGTCAGTACCATTTACGGCACACTCCGATACGATACGTTCGTACACTTCGAAATGCCCTGCAGACAGATAATCAACTAATAACTGACAAAAAGACTGCACAGCTGCTTGATCTGGTAAGGTGGTACGTTTGTTGTCAAATGGTGGCAGGGCAGCAAGTTTACAGTAACTTACAATAAGCTGTTGACGCTCATCCAACCAGTTGTCGATGGCGGTAAGTGAGCCACCCCATTTTTGTCGCGCTGTATGCACACGAGTGTACATTGCCTTCTCCTTAGGTGCAGCGACCATGCTGCTGTAATGTCTAATTAAATGAATTTCGCAGCAAAGATCAACCGTTTTTTTATTGGTCAGCTCTGTGAACGGCATTATGATAGCCAATCTTGACAGGTTACCTCAGAGAAGCACTTATGATCAAACATAGTATTAGTTTAAGGCCGAATCAGCAGGGACTGTGGTTTGTTATTAACCGTGGCCGCATTTGGTTAAATGCCGTTGGTCAACTTCCCCAGGGTGAATATGGCAGTTTAAATTTGTCAGCTGAGCCTGAGCAGATATGTTGGTTGGGCCGGCGAGGGGCTGAAGAAGTGTATTTGCTTATTAATCACGATCATATCGCTAATGAAGATGAGTGGGTATCTGCACGAGAATTTTTGAATATGGAGGAGGAGCTGTTTCAGTTTGCTGCCAGAGCGGTGCAGGTTGCACTATTTTTGCAAACACACCGTTTTTGTGGCCAATGTGGTAGTGCAATGGCTTTGGTCAACTGGGAATTGGCTGCACTATGTAATAAGTGTGGGCATCGTTGCTATCCGCGTATTGCACCTTGTGTACTGGTGGGTATCGTAAAAGATGACAAAATCTTATTGGCACGATCAAGTCGGCACCGTACTGGTTTTTTCTCTATATTGGCTGGTTTTGTTGAATCGGCAGAAACGTTGGAACAAGCAGCAATACGTGAAGTGAAAGAAGAAGTAGGTGTCGATATTACCAATTTGCAATACGTTGGCAGCCAACCCTGGCCTTTTCCACATTCTTTAATGACCGGCTTTATTGCGGATTACGTGGCTGGAGATATTGTTTGTCAACCGCAAGAAATTGAAGAGGCAGACTGGTTTGCGCTTGATGACTTACCTGAAGTACCTCCCCTGCAAACGCTATCTGGGCAAATAATTGCCCAGATAAAGCAAAGAGCAGGCAAATAAAAATCTTTCAGAGATTTTTGCAATGCTAGGGACTTGCCTTAGTGGTTTGTGGCATGGATGGCAGACAATAAAAAAGCCACATAATGTGGCTTAACTAAACTGTATCAAGGTCCCGTTAAAACGAGCTTCTTACTTGTTATTCTTCACTAGCGCAGGGATGTTATAGCAGATGTCATTATTGAAGACAAGCATTGAACACAAAAAACCTGAACATAGCATTTACAGTGAAAATATAGGCGCAGCGCTGACACGATGCTAAAATGACTACAATTTTGTGAATGGCGGGCAAACTATGCAACTCAAAAATGATCGGTATCTCAGGGCTTTATTAAAACAACCGGTAGATCGCACGCCGGTATGGATGATGCGCCAAGCGGGCCGTTATTTGCCGGAATATCGTGCTACGCGGGCAGTGGCTGGTGATTTTATGTCACTTTGTAAAAACCCTGAGCTGGCATGTGAGGTGACATTGCAACCATTAAGACGCTATGCGCTGGATGCTGCAATTTTATTTAGTGATATTTTAACCATTCCGGATGCAATGGGGCTGGGTTTGTATTTTGGTGAGGGTGAAGGGCCAAAATTTCAGCGACCGGTGCGCGATTTTATCGATATTGTTAACTTGCCAGTACCTGATCCAGAACAAGAGTTACGGTATGTAATGGATGCTGTACGTACGATTCGACGTGAGTTAGATGGTAGTGTCCCTTTGATCGGTTTCTCTGGTAGTCCTTGGACACTGGCTACTTATATGGTTGAAGGCGGTAGTAGTAAAACATTTGGCATCATAAAAAAAATGATGTTCAGTGAGCCGGAAAGTCTGCATTTGTTGTTAGATAAACTAGCCCAGAGTGTAGTGCTTTATCTTAATGCACAAATTGCTGCAGGCGCGCAATCTGTGATGATTTTCGATACTTGGGGAGGCGTATTAACGCCGCGCGACTATCAAGAGTTTTCGCTAGGCTATATGCAGCAGATTGTTGATGGTTTAACTCGCGAAGCTGATGGACGTAAAGTCCCTGTCACATTGTTTACTAAAAACGGCGGAATGTGGCTTGAAGCAATAGCCAATACAGGCTGTGATGCGCTGGGTTTGGATTGGACCATTAATATTGGTGATGCGAAGGCCAGAGTTGGTAACCAAGTTGCACTGCAAGGAAATATGGACCCATCTATATTATTAGGCTCTCCTGAACGAATTAGGCAAGAAGTTCAAATGATATTGGACGGTTTTGGCCAAGGCTCTGGACACGTGTTTAATTTAGGTCATGGTATAACACCAGACGTAGATCCTGAACGGGTGAGTGTATTTATTGATGCGGTACACTCATTCAGCCGTATGTACCATATGAGCTCAGAGATTACCGAATAAATAAACAAACCCCGGCAAAGCCGGGGTGTTTTTTTAGTTATTGTCAGCTGCAGCCGTTTGGTAGTCAGCCAGTAGGTCTTCAAAGTTCTCTATAGTCCAGTTTCTTTTTCTGGCTTCTTCTACTGCTTGACGTAGCATTGACTCACCACGTCCTTGTTGCCCTAGTTCAATAAAGGCAACCCCTAGCGTTGACAATAAATTTGGATTATTAGCGTCAATAGTCCGCCCTTGCTCCGCCAATCTAATCGCTTTTTGCGGGTCGTGAAGTGTTGGGTCGTCAGACATAGCAAGTAATGCCGCGTACTCAGCAATAGCAGGCATATATTCCTTCAGCGCGGCAACTTCCAGATAACCAGCTGCTTTACGAGGATTGTAATTTACATTGTTGCTGTCGAGTAATTCCTGCGCCAACAAATAGGCAGCTTTCGGATCGCCACTGTCTGCCGATATTGCCAGCCAATTTACTGCCTTATTTTGGTCCCGATCACAACCGTTGCCAGATACAAGACATTGGGCAAGTTTATATTGGGCTTGAGGATACCCATTTATTGCCGCTTGCAGATACCAAGATAACGCATCGGTGTCAGTCACGATTCTATTCTCTATCAAAAGCCCATAAAGATACTGATACTTAGCCGACTCTGCCTTTGCGGCTGCTAGTATTGCTGCTAGATATTCCTCGTTCTCTCTATCAAATTTACGAGATTTACTACCAGAGGACGCTTTAATTTGGAAAGTATGCGACTGCATTTCCAACCTTATAGCATCTCCGTAGATGTCTTTAGGCGGCTCAAAGCGCCAACTTTGTACGGCTTCCTTCACATATTCAGTGATTGCATCAACGGGGAAGGATGCAACAATGTTGATATTATCTGTTATACCGTCTTCTGTAATATCGTAATGTACAACAGCCCAAGCGGATACGCCCGCTCTCTCGAAATAGTTGGGGAATTCGGGATCTTGCTGGCTAATAACTTTGACGCGGTTATTTTTTACTACATAACGATTAGCCGTGGGATATAGATTGCCGTCTAATGCATCTTTACCAAATTGTTTATTAAGGCTAGTGAATACTTCCTTACCTTCCATCCGAGAAGGTAGCTTCGTTCGCAATTCTCTATACTGTTTTTCTGCAAGCGGATGATTGCGTTCTCGCGCAATCAATGCCCACGCATATGCCAGATTAACATCGGGTTCAACGCCCAGTCCTTCAGCGTACATCCGTGACATTAAAAACTGGGCTTCCAGGTGACCCAATTCAGCCAAGGTTTCTAACTGAGGTTTTGCCAGGGCATATTCCTGCTGCTCGAACAGGCTTTTTGCCGTGGGGAAATCCGCATGAGCTTGCCATGATAGCGCGCACCACAACAGCATCAAACTGTACCGAAGCTGTACCATAGATAACTCCAAAAAACGTTTTATTTAATTATTATGTATTTGAGTTTACAACGATTTATCAAGCAAAACAAAAATAAATATTGCAGCAAATAACTGTTTATTATCTTTAGTAATATCAATGTGTTACCTAAAAAAGCCGGTTTAGCCCATTTAGAGCCGCTACCCGATAAGCCTCGGCCATTGTAGGATAGTTGAAAGTGGTATGAACAAAATACTCTAAGGTGTTTCCGCCATTTTTCTGCATCATAATGGCTTGTCCAATATGGACAATTTCTGCAGCGCGTTCACCAAAACAATGAATTCCCAAAATTTCTAGCGTGTCACGGTGGAACAGCAGTTTTAAACTGCCAACATTGGTATTTGCTATTTGAGCACGTGCTAAGTGCTTAAATTGCGCCCTGCCTACTTCATACGGAATTTTGGCTGCCGTCAACTCCTGCTCTGTTTTACCTACCGAGCTCATTTCTGGGATGGTGTATATACCAGCAGGAATGTCAGCGATAAGGTGGCCATCAAGATTACCCTTCACAATGGCTTCGCCAGCTAATCGGCCTTGATCGTAAGCAGCGCTTGCCAAGCTGGGATAGCCAATAACATCGCCAACCGCATATATATTTTCTACATTGGTTTGGTATTTGTTATTTACCTTAACCAACCCACGGCTGTCAGATTGAAGTTCCACTGACGCAAGATTTAGCATGTCAGTATTGCCGGTACGACCATTGGCAAACAAAAAGCAATCAGCCTTCATTTTTTTGCCAGACTTTAAATGTAATACAACGCCGTCATCGGTACCTTCGATACGGTCGAATTCTTCGCCATGGCGAATGGTCATGCCAGAGTTCCAGAAATGGTAGCTCAACGAGTCTGATATCTCGGTATCCATAAAAGACAATAATCTGTCACGGGTATTAACCAAATCCACTCTTACGCCTAAGCCGCGGAAGATAGACGCATACTCACAACCAATAACTCCTGCCCCATATATAATAATATGCTTGGGGTCGTGTTGTAGCGATAAAATTGTATCAGAATCATAGATACGGCTATGAGAGAAGTCTACTTCTGCTGGTCGGTACGGTCTTGACCCGCTGGCAATTACGATTGTCTTTGCTGATAATTCAAACGTACTGCCGTCATCACTGGTGATACGCAAGGTATTTTTATCGAGGAATCTAGCCTCACCCTGATATAACTTAACCTGGTTTCTGTCATAAAAACCTGTTCTTAAACGAACCTGCTTACGAATGACACCTGCTGCATGCTTTAAAATTTGAGAGAAGGTAAGTTTGGTATGTTGATCATCTAGCTGGAATAATGGATTTTCTTTAAATTCAATTAGGCGGCTTACTGAGTGACGTAACGCTTTTGAGGGTATGGTTCCCCAATGAGTACAACCACCGCCAACCGACTGATAACGTTCAACTGCAGCTACTGTTAAACCACTTTTGGCCAGGTACATAGCGGCACCTTCACCTCCCGGCCCAGTGCCAATCACAATAGCATCAAAATCAAAGTTGTTTTTTTTCGGTAACGTCTTCTTTCCGCTCACGCAACTATTCTCACTGTTATTACTGCAGTTACTTTGAGCATATCAGGTATCAGCCACAAAAAAAGAGACTGAAGTCTCTTTTTTACTGTTAACTAAATGCTGTAACGAGTCGCTGCCAGTGTTGTTGCTGTATCTGCATATGGTGTTTAAATTCCCGATAACGCACTTTAAAGTCTGCAGCTTGGTATTGTGCAACTAATTCCTCTTTACGTTGTCGCAACAGTTGTTTCTTCAGCTGGTAGTAATCCTGCATTCTTGCTAATAGCAATTCATATTCGTGTTCAAGCACTTGCAACAGCTGCTCTGCGTTGGGTCTTTTACTTACGCTTGCTATGGCGCGCTGAAGTTGCATTTTAGCTTTCGCTTGCTCAATACGTTCTTCAGGTACTATGCGAAGATTATGGGTTAGACCCAGCCATGACGCTGTTTTAATAAACCACTTTGTTGGATCAAATTGATACCACTTCACGCCATTGCGATAGTCAGACTCAAATATATGATGAAAGTTATGGTAGCCTTCGCCGTAGGTTAATAAAGCAAGAAAGCCATTATCTCTAGCGGAATTTTGATCTGTATAGGGCTGCTTTCCCCATATGTGAGCGAGAGAATTAATAAAAAAGGTAAAATGATGGCTTAACACTAACCGAAGAAAACCGGCAGATAATAGCATGCCTAATATATTCCCGCTGACAACGCCCAATATCAACGGGATACCAAAATTGGTTGAAATAGTTAACCACAGATAATTACGGTGTTGCCACATAACAATGGGGTTTTTCTGTAAGTCACGGACATTATTATAGTCAGTTTTATTTACTTCAGAATTATCACGCAGCATCCACCCAATATGGCTATACCAAAAGCCTCGTCCTGCAGAGTAAGGGTCTTTGTCATTATGATCAACGTGGCGATGGTGTACACGGTGATCTGCCGACCAGTGTAAAGCGCTGTTTTGCAGTGCGAAAGCGCCCCCAATTGCATATAACCATTGTAGTGCTGGATGTGCATCATAGGTTTTATGTGCCCATAACCTATGATATCCCGCTGTGATGGACATTCCGCAGTAACCTAAGCATATAATAGTAGCTATGACTTCGGCCCAACCGAAGCCAATTGTGAATGCGTACCATGGTACGCCGATGGCAGCAACCAAGGTGGTAATAGAGAACACTAGGACGTTCGTCCAGATAATCGGTGCTTGTTTCATATAGGGCCGCTTAGCTTACAAGTGTTCGCTCATTCTACTGGCCGAATTATTCCGGTCAAGGTATAAAGTAAAGCTTTACGGTGAAAAAAGGGATATCCGTGTCCAGAGCAGAACAAAAAGAGCGTACGCGGCGAGCGATAATTAATGCAGCGTTTTCTCAACTTAGTGCTGACAAAAGTTTTGCCAGCCTGAGTTTACGTGAAGTTGCCAGAGAAGCTGGGATAGCGCCTACTTCATTTTATCGCCATTTCTCAGATATGGATGAGCTTGGACTTACGTTGGTAGATGAGGCGGGTTTAATGCTTCGACAGTTAATGCGTCAGGCAAGGCAGCGCATAGAGAAAAATGGTAGTGTGATCCGTACATCTATTGAAACCTTTATGGAGTTTGTTACCGGGCACAGTAATGTTTTTCGTTTATTGTTACGAGAGAGGTCAGGCACCTCTGCTGCTTTTAGAAGTGCTGTAGCCAGAGAGATACAACATTTTGTTGCAGAACTGGCCGAGTATCTTCGTAAAGAAACAACCTGCCCGGACGGCTTAGCCAGAGCGCAGGCAGAAGCAATGGTTACCTTAGTCTTTCATACCGGAGCAGATGCCTTAGATGCGCCTGCAGATCAATATGCTTATTTGACCAGCCGCACTATTACCCAGTTGCGCTGGCTGGCCCATGGTGCGTCCAGTTACGGCCGTAAATTAAAAGACTAACGTTTACGCAGCCAAACACCCGTTTCAATGTGATGGGTATAAGGGAATTGATCAAACACCGCTAATTTTACAATGTCATGCGTTGTCGTTAATGTTGTTAAGTTTTGAGCTAATGTCTCGGGGTTACAGGAAATATAAATAATATCTTTAAACTGACTTACTAATTGCACGGTATCGGAGTCTAAGCCTGCGCGTGGCGGGTCAACCAATACGGTATTGAGATTCATATTGGCTAAATCAATGTGCTTAAGCTTGCTTCCTTGTTGTAATGCAGCTGATACATCTTCAGCAGACATTTGTAGCACTTGTAAATTGCTCACATTATTCAAGCTAATATTATACTGCGCCGATTTAATGGAAGTGCGAGATATTTCAGTTGCAACAACGTTGTCAAAAAAAGGCGTAAGCGCGATAGAGAAATTACCGTTACCACAATAAAGCTCTAATAAATCACCGGATAATCCAGCTGCAATGCCTTTTGCCCAGGTAAGCATTTTCAGGTTAACACTACCATTTGGTTGAGTAAAACTGCCCTCTACTTGCTGATACTGTAAAACCTGTCCATCTAAATCAAACTGTTCTGTAACGTAATCGGTGCTTACCATAAGTTTTTGCTTGCGCGAACGGCCAATAAACTTCACGTTATAGTTATCTGCCAGTGTGTCAGTGAGCTGCTTTGCTTGATCCAGCCAACTGTTGGTGAGAGGTCGTTTATAAATAAGTGACACAAGTAACTCACCTGAAAGAGTGGCAAGGTAATCTACTTGATACAATTTATATCGTAACTCATGATTAAACTGAATATGCTTTAATAACACTGGCATGAAGTCTGCGATTGTTTTACAAGCCACAGGGAAGTGATCTATACGAACCTTGTCTCGGCTTTGTGGATCAAACATCGCATGGTAGATGTCATCGGCATCATGCCAAATTCTAAACTCTGCTCTTAAGCGATAGTTTGAGGGAGAAGATGGGTACACTTCTGGTTCAGGGTGATTAAAGTCATTAAGTAGCAGTTGTACACTTGATACCTTATCTGCCAGTTGTTGTGGATAGTGCTCTGGGAAAACCTGACCTACGCTCATGTATCACTCTGCCAAATCAAAACCGCTATTTTAAGCCAGACTGAACCCAGAACCAACCTTCAATATCAATTGAGGCTTATAAAGACAAAAAAGGAAGCAAATGCTTCCTTTTTTAGATGTTAAACGCTGTTATTCGTCCGTGTCGTCGTTATCCTGACGCTCTTTAGCTTCACGTACCTTTAAGGTACGCTCTTGAAAATTAAAATCATTTAACTTCTGAATCATCTTAGTTCCGTCTTTGGCGGCAACTTCAACAAAGCCAAAGCCTCTGCGGCGACCGGTTTGTCGATCTTTCATTAAACGTACATTAATAACAACGCCAAAACGTTGGAATAACTCTTTCACGGCATCTTCGTTAGCACGGTAGGGTAAATTACCTACATATAAAGTGGTGGTTTCACCTTTATACTCAGCTACTGATTTTGCTTCAGAGCTTGGTTCACTAATATTTCCTTTTACATCTACTAACAGTGGCACAAGTATGCCAGCCGACAATACACCTATTACAACGAGAATTTCCTGAGCAAGCCCAAGTACAGGCAGGAAAGTAAAGCCCAAATAAACTAACACAGCGAGCGCTAGTGTGTACGGCAAAGAAACACGTAAAGTGGGTAACATAATAACATCCTAAGCACTTATTCTATTTATCGGAATGCTTTATCAACTTAAAGCAGCCTTATCTTAGCGGTTGGATAATAAACCGCAACCATTAACAGACAACCAATTTCCACATATTTGTTGCTAAAATATGCAAAAAGATGATTTTGTAGGCAATCAGACGCTAAAGGTTTGTTTTTCGTATTTTACCACTTGCACGAGTTTCAAAACGCCCTATAATGCGCGCCATGCCACGGGGTGCTGCAGTAAGGGTGCTTCGGGTGAGTTA
>NZ_JAPJDY010000006.1:0-297506 GCF_030731985.1 Rheinheimera baltica | reverse complement strand
AGTATAGCTCAGCTGGTAGAGCGCGACCTTGCCAAGGTCGAGGTCACGAGTTCGAACCTCGTTACTCGCTCCAAATTAGAAAACGCAGCCTTATGGCTGCGTTTTTCGTTTAGCATTAGTGCGATTTATAATATTTAGCCCGACACAGTAACGGTATTCACCGCAGACTGTGTCGATTAGTCCTTTAAACCACGCTAGTCTTCAAAGCTGTTAATTTCATCTCCACTATCAGCGGTTTTAGTTGAAGTGAGTAATTGTTGCTCCAGCATGCGTATTTCAATTGGATCTAACAAACGCCAGCTACCAGGTTTCAACCCGGCTACACGAATATGCATAATGCGCGTACGTTTTAAGCTTTGTACTTCATACCCAAGATGCTCACACATCCGTCGGATTTGACGGTTAAGCCCTTGGGTTAGCGTAATCGTAAAACTTTGTTTAGAACGCTGCAGTACTGTGCAGGGCAGGGTGACAGTATCAAGAATAGGCACGCCACGGCTCATTTGTTGTATAAAACGCTCTGTAATGGGTTTATTAACCGTAACAACGTATTCTTTCTCATGTGCGTTGCCAGCACGCAAAATTTTATTGACGATATCGCCGTCGTTGGTTAGAAAAATCAAACCTTCTGAGGGCTTGTCTAACCGGCCAATGGGAAAAATCCGTTCAGGATAACGAACCGCATCAATAATGTTGCCATGAATATGGCGCTCTGTGGTGCAGGTAATATCGACTGGTTTGTTATAGGCCAAATATACCCGGGTGGGTTTAGCTTTTAACGGTTTTCCGTCAATTAATACCTGATCTTGTTCCGTCACTTTCAACCCAACCGGTGCAATAACACCGTTGACGGTTACTTGACCCTTCTCAATAAATTTGTCGGCCTCACGGCGCGAGCAAAAGCCTGTATCACTGATAAACTTATTTAACCGGTACAAGGTCGCATCAGACATAACGTGGATCTATTCCTTTCAGTGTCAATAATGGCGATAGTGTAGGGCTTCGAGGGCTTTTTCGCTACCAGATAAAGCAATTTGCTTAGAACAGCTAAGCCAATTGTGCTGTCAAAAATATATATATTTAGTCTTTTGATGAAGTGCTGGTGCTTCCTGCCGGATTCAGCGAAATGACTTTAGTTTTGCTGATTTTATGCCGGTATATTTCACGCAGATACTTAATGGCCTTTTTGACACTATCCCGGCTTAAACGAATATCGTTTATAGAGACAAACTTGTCTTTGTTATGGATAAGTTCACGGTATTTTTTTTCATACATGGGTTTGATAGCGTACCAGTTGGTATCGAGAATTTTCGCTGGATTTTCAAACTCATTTAACATGGTGTCTACAGCGGCTTCGTCAAAGTCGTCAGAGCGGATAAACTCTAACATAGCTTTATCTAGCTGCTCATCAAAGCGGTAGTTGTCTTTGGCAAAGCAGCGTTTAATAAAGGCGACAATGAGTGTTAGAAAATCATCGCTTAAACATGGGCTTTTAACAATTAACGTGGTTAAAGAAATATTCGCAGAAGCGCCAATTACCAGGGCATAACGTTTTAATGTCGTATTGGGAAACAGTGAATTAAGATGCGATTTTAGACGGTTTAAATCCATGTAAGACAATTTATAGTCTTTGGGCAGCGAAACAATAGACACGACGGAAGAACAGTTTTTAAAAAAATGCAGATCCTTTAATTCTGTTGCGTTATAGCCGTTCTTAACATAGCTGGCTAGGGTTTCACGATATCGCCCCGATTCTATCGGCAGTAAACTAATGCCTTCTATGGCTTGAGTAACCTTGTTAAAGTGAGGCAAATCTATTGAGCGAAAAAATAAATCATCAATATTTAATGCTGTACCGGCTTTTTTATCTGCCAGACTACTATCCGCGGGAATCACCGATTCAGCGTACGCAACTGCAACCGGGCCTGCGAGGCTCATAAACAAGTCGTTAGCATCAAGCCTGATAGTCTCGCCAATATCAATACCTGCACGGCGAAAGTAGTTTTCGTCATAATCGGTGGTAACGGCTTGCGCAGTTAAAATATTAAATATTTGCTGTGAAATATACTGGTTAGCGTACTTCTCCATCGCATTGACATCAATATGCTGAATGCCACCGTCATCGGTTTCTTCTGCATAACGCATAATGTCGTTGGATATCAGCATCATGGCATTCCAGGGCCGGATGCGATGCATCACGCTGGATTCACTGCTATCTTCATTATCAAAGTTGTAAGAAAAGTCCCATTCTTCGGCCAGGTATTTGCACAGTAACCGTCCTGCGTTGATATGCAGCGCCTCGGACATCTCAACACCATGGTCGGATATATTAGGCAAAATACAAATACCACTGGTAAATATGGGTTCAAAAACAAAGGAATGACCGCGGTTTTCTTCATCTTCAGCCAGCATGCGAGTATCAAAAGTTTTACTCATATACGCATACTGTTGCGCTAAGCCAAACTCTGATGCCATGCCAGAGCCCGTACCGCCACCGGCACTAAAAATGTAAAAGTATAGTCTGGACTGATTAGCTTTTATGCCACAGGAATCAATCAAATAAGAGTGTATAAATTTCCAATCGGGGTTAGCAAAGCGCTGTGTATCTTTGTTCAAAATGATTTTGGCCAGATATTGACCCAGAATCGGCGCATTACCGGCGCCACCTGCATGCACTTCAGATAAATCCATGATTTTCATTTTTGTGTAATCATGCAAAAAGCCACTTTTCTCACCCTTGTGTGAAAAACGAATGCGGCCCTCAATGTCTTTGTCCAGGTCGCCTAGCATAACTAATGGTTCAATCAAAAAAACAGGTTTTACAGCTTGTGAGTTCGACAAATGCAAACTGCGTTTTATCCATCGCATTGGACGATATTCTTGCTCACGGGTTTGTTTTTCTTCGTTATTAAATTCACTGAGATAAAAATTACGTGCGCTATAAACCAGCGATGCGACATCCAGTGCAATGTTAGACCCGCAGCGACCCAAACCAATTAGGCATACAGAGGGGAAGTTCTGTTGTTTACGACTTTGAATTTCATTATCGGGGTTCGACACAGGAAAGACACTGGCCCTTAGTGCGTCCAGATTCGTCAGTATTTTATTCAGATCTCGTTCGGTAAAATACATATAGCGATCACTGGCGAACGAGGGTGTTGTTGCTGAAGGTGTAGCTGTGCTTTTTTTTAACACCGCCTTTACGGAGACAACCTCATCTTGCGGGTTATGATCAGGTTTAATTCTATTATTCATTAGCTACTTCCTGTTTCAGACAACGCATTTTGGCAACAATTAAAAACAAACAGTCTGCGTTAAAGGTAGTAGTTGTTTATCATTAAGCCAAAAAAGAGTATGAAAAATAGCTGGAAATTTTTAATAAAGTATTTTAGCAACGCAAGTAATAACAATAATCTATGATATAAACGTGCGTTAACGACATGGTAGCGTTAACGCACATAAGAGGGGGGTTACATATTGGGGTAGTTAGGGCCACCTGCACCTTCGGGGGTTACCCAGGTGATATTTTGTGCCGGATCTTTAATGTCGCATGTTTTACAATGAATACAGTTTTGTGCGTTTATTTGAAATTTGGGTGCATTGTTTTCATCTTGCACAATCTCATATACGCCAGCTGGGCAATAGCGCTGTGCTGGTTCGTTATATTTAGGCAAATTAATACTAATAGGAATACTGCTATCAGCCAGTTTTAAATGACAAGGTTGCTCTTCTTCATGATTGGTATTGGATAAATAAACAGACGATAAGCGGTCAAAACTAACAATATTGTCAGGTTTAGGGTAATTAATTACCGGAGCCTCATTCGCTAATTTAAGCTGAGCATGGTCTAAGCTATTATCTTTCAATGTAAAAGGAAATTTACCACCAAACCAGTTTTGCTCCAGCGTATTAAATGCACCGCCCCAAAAGGTACCAAATTTATGCAAAGCAGGGCCAAAATTGCGAGAGCGATAGAGCTCGTCGTATAGCCAACTTTGCTCAATAGCATCAGCAAATGCGGTTAAGTCTTTACCGCCGTTATCATCTTGCGATAATGTGTTAAACAGGGTTTCGGCTGCCAACATACCTGATTTCATCGCTGTATGGTTGCCTTTAATTTTGGCAAAGTTCAACGTACCTGCATCACAGCCTACCAACAAACCGCCATTGAAACTCATTTTGGGCAGGCTATTCAGGCCACCTTTAGTAATGGCTCTTGCGCCATAACTCACCCTTTTGCCTTCTTTTAGGTACTGCTTAACCACAGGATGCTGTTTATACCGCTGGAACTCTTCAAACGGGCTTAAATGTGGGTTGCTGTAGTTAAGATCGACAATAAGCCCAACAACCACTTGCTGCGATTCGGCGTGATATAAATAACCACCACCAGAGGTATCATTGGTCAGCGGCCAACCTGCAGAGTGCATGACTAAACCCGGTTGGTGTTGCTCCGACGGAATATCCCAAATTTCTTTGAAACCTAAGGCGTAGTGTTGCGGTGATTTATCTTTATCCAGTTCAAAATGCGCAATAAGCTGTTTACCGAGGTGGCCACGGCAACCTTCAGCAAAAACGGTGTACTTGGCATGCAATTCCATGCCTGGCACGAAACTGTCTTTAGGTTGCCTATCTTTATCTAAGCCCATATCACCAATGACGATGCCTTTGACAACGTTATCGTCAATTAGAACTTCGCTAGCGGCAAAGCCTGGAAAAATTTCAACGCCAAGCTGTTCGGCTTGTTGAGCCAACCAACGACACAAGTTGGCAATTGAGACAATATAGTTACCACTATTATGCATGGTCTTGGGGACGGCAAAACCGGGTAATTTGGTTGCGTCGTCGGCATTTTTAAACAGATAGATATCGTCATGCGTAACGGCAGTGGTGACAGGGGCACCTTGTTCTTGCCAGTTGGGTAGTAACTCATTTAAAGCGCGGGGCTCAAACACCGCACCAGACAAGATATGAGCGCCAACTTCTGAGCCTTTTTCTACCACACAAACCGTTAGCTCTTTGGCCGCGGCCTTCGCTTGTTGCATTAATCTTATCGCAGTTGACAAACCCGCTGGGCCAGCGCCTACAATTAATACATCGAATTCCATTGATTCTCTTTCCACGGCATGTACCTCTTGGAGTTTATTATTTACAGCTTACGCCGCTTTTATCATGTTGTTTAGGGTATTGCAGGTTGACGTTAACGTCAACAGTAAGTAGATTGTTGCAATCTAAATCAGAGCGGCTTTACCTTAACGTAAACCTGTAGCCAAATCGTATAATGTGGCGCAGGAAATAATGAGGAATATATGAAAATATTGGTGCCGGTAAAACGGGTAATAGATTATAACGTAAAAGTGCGGGTAAAAGCGGATCAATCAGGTGTCGATCTGGCCAACGTTAAAATGGCTTTAAACCCGTTTTGTGAAATTGCTATCGAAGAAGCGGTACGATTAAAAGAAGCCGGTAGTGCAACCGAAGTGGTTGCCGTATCTATCGGCCCGGTTGCTGTTCAGGAACAACTTCGCACTGCACTGGCGTTAGGCGCTGATCGCGCCATTCACATTGAAACAACACTAAACCTAGATTCGTTGCAAGTAGCCAAATTACTGGCAAAAGTGGTTGGCGAAGAGCAACCCGGGTTGGTGATATTAGGTAAACAAGCGATAGATTCTGATAATAACCAGACCGGTCAAATGTTAGCTGCGCTAACTGGTATGGGGCAGGGCACTTTCGCATCTAAAGTTGCACTACAAGATGGTAAAGTTGCGGTAACCCGGGAAATAGATGGTGGTTTGCAAACCGTTGAACTTAGCCTGCCTGCTGTTGTGACCACAGATTTACGTTTAAATGAACCACGTTACGCTTCATTACCTAACATAATGAAAGCGAAGAAAAAACCATTAGATGTAAAAGCAGCAGATAGCTTTGGTGTTAGTCTTACATCTAACGTTACCGTGGTGAAAGTTACAGCACCTGCAGTACGTCAGGGTGGCGTTAAAGTGGAATCAGTCGCCGAGCTGGTAGACAAGTTAAAGCATGAAGCGAAGGTGATTTAATGGCTATTTTACTTATTGCAGAACATAACAATCAGCATCTTAAAGGTGAAACGCATAAAGTCGTACAGGCAGCGAGCGCTATTGGTGGTGACATTACTGTACTTGTTGCCGGTGCCAATTGTGCTGGTGTTGCTGCGGAAGCCGCAGGTATCGTAGGCGTGAGTAAAGTGTTAGTGGCCGATGATGCTATTTATCAACATCAATTAGCGGAAAATATTGCTGCATTGGTTACCGAGCTGGGTAAAAACTACAGTCATATTCTGGCTGCGGCGACCACCACAGGTAAAAACTTCCTACCTCGCGTGGCAGCATTGTTAGATGTGGCGCAAATATCTGATGTTATTGCCATTGACAGTGCCGACACCTTTGTCAGGCCGATTTATGCTGGCAATGCAATTGCGACGGTAACGTCAACAGATAGCATTAAAGTATTAACGGTTCGCCCAGCTGCGTTTCGTGCGGCTGAAACTGGCAATAACGCGGCGATAGAAAATATTGCAGCAGCAGCCGATGCTGGTATGTCTCGCTATGTTAGCGAAGAGCTTACTAAATCTGAACGCCCTGAGTTAACCGCTGCCCGTGTAGTTATTTCCGGCGGACGTGGTATGCAAAATGGTGAAAATTTCGCACTGTTAAATGGTATCGCCGATAAGTTAGGCGCTGCTATTGGTGCTTCACGAGCTGCAGTTGACGCTGGTTTTGTTCCAAATGACATGCAAGTGGGTCAAACGGGAAAAATTGTTGCCCCCGATTTATATATTGCGGTAGGGATCTCCGGCGCAATACAACACCTGGCCGGCATGAAAGACTCAAAAGTTATTGTGGCAATTAATAAAGATGCAGAAGCACCGATTTTCCAAATCGCAGATTATGGTTTAGTCGCTGATTTATTTACTGTGTTACCTGAGCTAGAACAGCAGTTAGGCTAGCGTTAACTGGGCCTAATAAAAGCCAGCAATTTTGCTGGCTTTTGTCATTTTAGAGCTTGTTGAAAATGGCAAAAGCCTTCTATTATAGTAGCCAAATCTCTAAGGATACTATTATGCCAACAGTGATCCGACACGCTGAACCCGCTGATATTGACGCGATTAAAGCAATTTATGACCAACCATCTGTCTATGCGAATACGTTACAACTACCTTATCAACCCGTGTCTAACTGGCAGCGACTTTATAGTGCCGGTTCTGGTTTTTATAATTTGGTTGCCGAGGTAGAAGGTAGTGTAATTGGTCAGCTTGGATTACAAGTATGCCAGAATACGCGTCGGCGTCATGTTGCAGAGTTGGGCATGGGCGTGTCGGAAGCGTTTCAGGGGCAAGGCGTAGGTTCGGCATTATTACGTGCAGCTTTAGATATGGCAGATAACTGGCTTAATATTCGTCGCGTGGAGCTTACCGTCTATAGCAGTAATGAAGCGGCGATAGCGTTATATGAGCGTTTTGGCTTTGAAGTCGAAGCGGAGTTAACTGATTATGCCTTTCAATATGGTAATTATGTCAACGCGTTGCTGATGGCACGTATTACAACTCGCGCGGTTTAACGCGTAAAAAAGGCACCCTAAGGTGCCTAAATAATGAAACAACTGCTTAATTCATTTCACTGTTTTTCTTACATTGTACGGTGTCTTTACACTCACCGTATAAATACAGACTGTGATGCGTTAGCTTAATACCATTTTTCTCGGCAATTTCTAATTGTTTAGCCTCTATAACGTCATCTTCAAACTCGATAACCTTACCGCACTTTAAGCAAACCAAGTGATCATGATGACTGCCGCCGGTAAGTTCAAATACTGACTTGCCGCCTTCAAAATGGTGGCGGGTTAAAATACCTGCATCGTCAAATTGGTTTAGTACCCGATACACCGTCGCCAGACCGATATCTTCGCCTATTTCTAATAGCAGCTTGTATACGTCTTCTGCACTAATGTGCTGGTGTTTTGGATCTTGCAGGATCTCTAAAATTTTTACCCGCGGTAGGGTTACCTTTAGACCTGCTTTACGTAATTCGCTGTTATGATCTGACATAAAAAATCTAACTCTGGCTTATATATACAAAAGATTATAAAGACATTAGTGGCAGAATGAAATGGCAAAATGCCGTTGTTGTTGTAAAGCAAATCTTGTATTAACTCATTGGCAAAGTACAATAGCCTCCAAGAGGTCATACCAGGGGTGTTTTATGAAATGGGCATTTAACCCAGCAGTAATGCGGCATTTACTCAACTTTTGGCCACCATTTTTCTTTCCAGGCATTAAGGTAGCTGAGCTACGTAACGACTACCGGTACTGCAGGGTAGAGCTTAAAGGTAGGAGCTGGACGCAAAATATTAATAGTAGTCAGTTTGGCGGTTCTATTTTTGCGATGACAGATCCTATCTATCCCCTTATGTTAATGGGCGTTTTAGGCAAGGAATATTTGGTGTGGGATAAACAAGCTGATATTAATTTTATTACACCAGGTAAGGGCAAGTTGACCGCTGAATTTTGGTTATCCGATGACACGGTAGAATGCATTAGAACTGCTACGCAAGATGGCAACAAACATTTTCCACAGTTTATTGTCCACATTAAAGACAATGATAATCAGCTAGTTGCAGAAGTAAACCGTACTGTTTATGTACGAAAGAAAGCAAAGTATCGGGCGGGCTAACTTTCTAGATGTAAAAAAACCGGCGATACAAATGCCGGTTTTTCTCTTAAGCCTCTCTATTACAGGCCTTCAAACTCTTTTAAACTCATCTCGTCATAAACTTGCTTGCACCAGTTTTTAACGCGCTGCTCAGTGAGTTCTGGCTGTCGGTCTTCGTCGATACCCAAGCCGATAAAGTGGTTATCGTCTACTAAGGCTTTAGAGGCAACAAAATTGTAGCCGGAGGTGGACCAGTTACCTACAATAATGGCACCTTTGGGTTCAATAATGTCTCTTAACGTACCCATTGCGTCGAGGAAGTATTCCGCATAATCCTCCTGATCGCCACAACCAAATATAGCGACTAGCTTATTGTTAAAGTCGATATTTTCCAGCTCAGGGAAAAAGTCGTCCCAGTCACACTGTGCTTCACCGTAGTACCAGGTGGGAATACCTAGCAGCAGTAAATCATAGCCAGCAATATCTTCTTTGCTGCTTTTTGCTATATCGCGAATATCGAATAAATGTTTACCCAATTCTTTTTGGATCATCTTGGCGATATGTTCAGTGTTACCGGTATCACTACCGAAAAAAATGCCTACTGTTGCCATTAATCTAACCTTCTTACCTGGTTAAAACTTGTGTCAAAATATGTTCTATATACGCACTGCGTGTCATTTCGGCTTTGTTGGCCTGTTGGCTCAACTCAGCATAAAGGTGATCTGACACTTTAAACTCAATGCGCTTTAACCCTTTACTACGATCACGTTTAATTTGATTACGTTTGTTCAGTTTAAGTTGTTCTTCCCGTGGCAGCGGATTGGTTTTCGGCCTGCCGGGGCGCTTTTCCTGGGCAAACAAATCAATCGTGGTGTGATCAGTGGCAATCTTCGCCATTAATCCAAACCTTACTATTCTAAGAAAAAAGGTACTAAGCTTTTTATAATAAATACTGCTGGCGATAAAAATAGTACCAGCCAGACAAAAAACTGACCAAACTTTGGTGCATTGCTTTTTTTCAGCACGTCACGTATTGCCATGACAATAAACAAGTACAGGATACCCAGCCCAAGCCACAAGCCTAAAGACTCAAACTGCTCTATCGACATTGCACATTACCTAACCTGCAAAAAAGAGCGCGCACTATAGCATAACTTGGCAAGATTTTAGTGTTTTAGCTCAATAAAAACGCTTGTACCAGTCGGGTAAAAGCAGCTGGTTTTTCAGCATGCAGCCAGTGACCGGTACCTTGGATAATTTTTGCTTGTGCATTGGGGAATAGTTTAGCAATTATCGGCCGGTGTTCTGCCTGTATGTAGTCAGATTCGCCACCTTTTATAAATAACGTGGGGCCATCGTATTGGCCGTCAGTTTGTGGTCCATCAATCAGTGCCGAATAATTTTGCTTTAATGCGGTTAGGTTAAAGCGCCAATGAAATGCATTATCGTCTTTTATAAGGCTTTTTAACAAAAACTGCCTTACACCCGGTTCATTTATGTGCGGAGTTAACAGCTTATCAGCCTCTGCGCGGCTGGTTAACTTATTTAAGTCTACCGCCATTAAACCTTCGAAAATACTGGCATGTCTAGGGGGATAACTCACCGGTGCTATGTCAGCCAAAATTAGCTTTGTAACACGCTCAGGGTATTTAAGCGCAAAAGCCATTGCCAATTTACCGCCCATTGAATGGCCTAATAACACGGCTTGTGGTATTTCTAATGCATCCAAAGTTTGTGCTAAATCTGTTGCCATTAATGGATAGCTCATCTGGTCACTGTGGCCAGAGCGACCATGGTTACGTACATCAACGTTAATGACGTGATAATGCTCGCTTAAACTACGCTCAATGACACCAAGGTTTTCATAACTGCCAAACAGGCCGTGGATCAGTACTATTGGAGTGGCTCGGCTATCGAACTTGCCACTGCTATGGGTATGTAAAAGCATAAACAACGTCTCATCAAGGTTAGAATAGTATTCTAACAAATCATGTTGCTGGCGTCAGTCGACAAGGCTTTATATAATGAGGCCACTTTTAGCGCGCGGAATAAATATATGAAATCCATCGAAATAGATGACGAGCTTTATCAATACATCGCCGGCCAGACAAAGAAAATAGGTGAAAGTGCATCCGAGATTTTGCGCCGTTTACTATTAGGTGATGCAGAAGCACAGGTGCCAGAGGTATCTGAGGTTGCAGCGGTTGAAACCCCGGTAGCAGTAAACAGTAATATTTTTGACTTAATAAACAAGCAAGATTTACAGGCAGAGTCGAGTGTGGTGGGGCGGTTTTTATTTATTTTATCAACATTAGCCCGGGTGCATAAAAAGCAATTTAATAAGGTATTGGATATTAAAGGCCGTAATAGATTATATTTCGGCCGCAGCGCAGAAGAATTGTCCGAAGCGGGCAGCAGTACTAATCCTAAGCAAATCCCTAACACCGATTTTTGGGTGATAACTAACTCCAATACCACTCGCAAGAAGATGATGTTAACCGAGACAGCAATAAAACTCGGCTATAGTGAGCAGGATGCTGAACGTATTCGCGATTTGTTATAACAAGGAAACTCTATGTCTTTACATCCGTTAGCCGGGCAACCGGTGCCTAATTCAATGGTGCCTAATATCAGTCGCTTAATGACAGCCTATTATGTGCTTGAACCTGATGTGCATACTCACCCTCAACACAAAGTGAGTTTTGGTACCTCTGGTCATCGTGGCAGTGCGCTACATTGCTCATTTAATGAGCCTCATGTGTTAGCTATTTGTCAGGCGATAGCGGATTATCGGAAAAAAAATACCATTACCGGACCATTATTCTTAGGTAAAGATACGCATGCATTGTCTGAAGCGGCATTTGCAACGGCACTTGAAGTACTTATTGCCAACAAAATTCAGGTCTGCATCCAAAAAGATTTGGGCTATACACCTACCCCTGTAATTTCGCACGCTATTTTAACGCAAAATGCCGGTGCTGAGGCACAATTGGCTGATGGTATCGTCATCACGCCATCGCATAACCCACCAGAGGATGGTGGTATTAAATATAATCCGCCACATGGTGGGCCTGCAGATACGGATGTGACTAACTGGATAGAACAGCGCGCTAATGAGTTACTAGCAAAAGATCTCGACGGTGTGAAAATGATGCCGTACGCTTTAGCGCTCCAATCGGGTTACTGTCAACATATTGATTATATTCAACACTATGTTGATGATTTAAAAAATGTAATTGATATGGATGCAATAGCTAAAGCTGGGATCCGCATTGGGGTAGACCCTATGGGCGGTTCAGGTTTAGCGTATTGGCCACGTATAGCCAAGCAGTATGGCCTTAATATTACGGTTGTTAACGACAAAGTTGATCCCGCTTTTGCTTTTATGCCGCTGGATAAAGATGGTCAAATCCGTATGGATTGTTCATCGGCTTATTCAATGGCAAATCTTATTCAGTTAAAAGATCAGTTCGACATTAGCATTGGTAACGATCCTGATTTTGACCGTCACGGAATCGTTACCCGCAGTGGTGGTTTAATGAATCCTAATCATTACCTTGCCGTTGCCATAAATTACTTGCTTGCCAATCGCCCCGATTGGGACCCTGAACTGGCTATTGGTAAAACACTGGTATCCAGTGCACTCATTGACCGGGTAGTTGCTGCTCGCGGGCGTAAATTACTTGAAGTGCCGGTTGGCTTTAAATGGTTTGTCGAGGGTTTACACCAAGGCACTATAGCCTTTGGTGGCGAAGAAAGTGCGGGTGCCAGTTTTTTACGCTTCGATGGCACTGTCTGGTCAACTGATAAAGATGGTTTTATCCTTGGTTTACTTGCTGCAGAGATGTTGGCTAAAACCGGTGTTGACCCATATCAACAATATCAAGCACTAACGAAAGAACTGGGTTCGCCTTTATACCGCCGCTTAGATGCTCCGGCCAGCAGTGAACAAAAAGCGGCTCTAAAAAAACTAGATGTAAGCAGTGTCAGCCAAACCACACTAGCCGGTGATGACATTTTAGGGGTGTTAACTAAAGCGCCGGGCAATTCTGCAGATATTGGCGGTGTTAAAGTGGTAACGCGAAATGGTTGGTTCGCGGCAAGACCTTCAGGTACCGAAAACGCTTATAAAATATATTTAGAAAGCTTTGTTGGTCAAGCTCATCTGCTACAGTTAGAAGCAGACGCCAAAACTTTCGTTGAATACGTATTCAGTAAAATCTAACATGTTGAAATGTATAAAAATATAAATGTAATCAACTTTCAGCAGTCGTTGTTTATTTTGCTATAACGCAGGACATAGGGTATTTTTTTGTAATAATTCTACAATTGCCGCTACATTGTTGAAAAAACAGGCATTAACTTATCGGGATTTGTAATGAAAAAACACTCAGCACCTGCCGCTACCGGTGCGGTACAAATTAGCACTGAGCAGCTTAAAGATCAGATTGTTCGTCATTTACATGCGACATTGGGTACAGATGTAAACAAGGCAAGCCCTAAAGCATGGTGGCGTGCGACATGCGCAGCGATTAATGAACAAGTCTACGACGGACTTCGTAATACTCAGCGAACCCATTATGAGAATAATACCCGGGCGTTGCATTATTTTAGCCTTGAGTATTTGATGGGGCGATTATTTAGCAACAATCTGCATAACCTGGGGTTATACGATCAAGCTAAGCAAGCGCTTGGCGAACTGGGAATGAATATTGCTGATTTGGAAGATCAAGAAGAAGACATGGCGCTGGGTAATGGCGGTCTTGGCCGACTGGCTGCCTGTTTTATTGACTCTTTGGCCACATTAAATTACCCAGCCATTGGTTATGGTATTCATTATGAGCATGGTTTGTTTCAACAAAGCTTTCAAGACGGTAAGCAAATAGAGCGTCCGGACAGTTGGCGTGAATATGGCAACCCATGGGAGATTTGCCGGCCTGAATCAGTTCAGGAAATTTCGGTGTATGGGTATGTAGAAACCGTTTATGACCTGCAAGGGCGGATGAAAAAAGTATGGCACCCTGGCCGTATTATTAAAGGCGTGCCTTGGGACATTCCTGTTGTTGGTTATAACGGCAGTTCAGTCAATGTTTTACGATTATGGGAAAGCCGTGCCAGTGACTTTTTTAACTGGGACGTATTTAATTCTGGTGGCTATATTGATGCTGCACGCGAAAATATAGAAGCAGAAACGATATCTAAGGTGTTGTATCCAAACGATGAGACCGATGCAGGTAAAGAACTACGGCTGATCCAGCAATACTTTTTTGTCTCGTGTTCGTTAAAAGATATTATTCGTCGTTATAAGCGCGCGCATGCTGATGACTGGAGTGAATTTGCCAAACAAGTGGTTATTCAGTTAAACGATACTCACCCAGCGGTTTCTATTCCTGAACTGATGCGTATTTTGGTTGACCGGGCAGAAATGCAATGGGACCAGGCCTGGAGCATTTGTCAGCAGGTATTTGCCTATACTAACCATACATTACTGCCTGAAGCATTAGAGAAATGGCCGGTGCGATTATTTGAAAAGGTATTGCCACGACACCTGGAAATCATTTACGAAATTAACCGTCGCTTTTTACTAGAGCAAGTTGATGTTTTATGGCCGGGAGACGATGAGAAAAAACGCAAATTGTCCATTATTGAAGAAAACCATGAGCCAATGGTTAGAATGGGCCATTTGTCTGTCGTTGGTTCATTTCGCGTCAATGGCGTTGCAGAAATTCACTCAAAATTGGTGAAATCTGATCTGTTCCCGGAAATGGTTGCGTTATGGCCAGATAAATTTACTAACGTTACTAACGGTGTTACACCACGACGTTGGTTAAAAGCCTGTAACCCTAAGCTATCGAAGCTGCTTGATAATCATATTGGAACAGCCTGGCCGACAGATTTAAAGCAATTGTCTAAGTTTGCAGCGTTTGCTGATGATGCTGCCGTACAAGATGCTTTTATGGCCATAAAGCAGCAAAACAAAGCTGAATTGGCAACGGTGGTGAAAAAATTAACTAATATTGATATTGATCCGCACGCCATATTTGATATTCAAATTAAACGCTTACATGAATACAAGCGTCAGCATTTGAATTTGTTACATATTCTCGCTTTGTATCGTCGTATTTTACAAGATCCAAACTACGATATGGCGCCACGGGTATTCTTATTTGGTGCCAAAGCAGCGCCGGGCTATAAGCTGGCGAAAGACATTATTTATGCCATTAATAAAGTAGCAGAGAAAATCAACCACGATAAGCGAGTTAAAAACCGCCTTAAAGTGGTGTTTATGCCAAATTACCGTGTGACATTAGCGGAAAAGATGATCCCTGCAGCCGACGTGTCAGAGCAAATTTCTACTGCTGGTAAAGAGGCTTCTGGTACCGGAAATATGAAGCTAGCATTAAATGGCGCTATTACCGTTGGTACGCTAGATGGTGCAAATATTGAAATTGCCGAAGAAGTTGGTGATGAAAACATTGCTATTTTCGGCTTAACGGTTGATGAAGTAAAAGCTTTGCATGTTAAAGGCTATAATAGCGCCGATTATTACTACAATAATCCTGAAATTAAGGCGATTCTCGATTGGCTTGAAACTGATTATTTCACGCCGGGTAAACCCGGTGAGTTGGCAGCAATTAAACGCAGCTTACTAGAAGGTGGCGACCCTTATCTGGTGTTGGCTGACTTTGAAAGCTACAGCAAGGCTCATGAGAAAGTTGATCAGTGGTATCGAGATAAAGCATTGTGGGCGAAAAAGGCTATTCTAAATACCGCGTCGGTGGGTAAATTTACTTCAGACAGGTCGATAGAAGATTACGTCAGCCGGGTATGGCATTTGGAAAAGTGCAAAATAACAAAGAATTAAAGCTAAAGGCCTGTGTAAAACAGGCCTTTTTTTTGCTTGTATTCTTTATTGCCTGTAATGTTCTTACCGCATTATAGTAAACAAAAAATTAAGGATAAACGGTTTGCAGATAGGAAGCTTAGTGTGTGTTGGCACGGGTATGACGTTGGGGGCACATATCAGCCCATTATCGCGCAGTTATATAGAACAGGCAGACGTGGTGTTTGTGTTAGTTGCCGACGGTATTACTGAAAAATGGATAGAGCAAATGAATGCTGATGTGCGTTCGTTGCAGCCGTATTACCTGGAAGGTAAATCACGGATGATCACTTACCGCGAAATGGTTGCGGCCATACTGGCTGAAGTAAAAGCCGGTAAAAAAGTCGTCGGCGCTTTTTATGGCCACCCCGGTGTTTTTGCTTGGGTGCCACACAATGCCATAAAACAAGCGCGTGAGTTGGGTTTCAACGCGCATATGGAGCCAGGTATTTCTGCAGAAGACTGTTTGTACGCCGATTTAGCCATAGACCCAGGTACATCGGGTTGTCAGCATTTTGAAACCAGCCAGTTTATGTTTTATAAACGTACTATAGATACCGCGGCGTTATTGGTGCTGTGGCAGGTAGGTGTAGCGGGGGATAGAAGCCTGGCCAAATTTACCACTGATAGTGAATACCGTAAGGTATTAGTAAAACTACTAACCGAGTACTATTCGTTGGATCACAACGTGATTTTATACGAAGCGGCAACGTTGCCTATTCAGCCAACGCGCATTGAATATATACCCATAAGTGGTTTGCCTGATGCAAAGATGGATTTAAAAACAACGTTGGTTATTCCACCTAGCACTAAACCTCAGCTAAACGAGCAACTGATTGCAGAGTTAGAGCTGTTGGTTGAAAGCCGAGACAACTAAAAAGTATGACTGCATTGTTAATTGCTAGCGCATTTGAATTCAGCACTGAAGATTTGCATGTAAAGCCCCTTGGCGAAGAAGATGAAGAGTTATATCTGCATCTTTATACCAGTGAAAGGGTGATGCGATTCATTACCACACCATTAAGCCTGCAACAGGCTAAAGCCAGTTTTGAGCATGCTTTGGCGCAAAATAAACTATCTTGCGGCAATAGGTTATTTTTAACTACCCGACCTATTAACAGTGATAAAGCCGTAGCGCTGTGTTGTATTTCAGATTTTGATCGTAAAAACGAAATAGTAGAGATAGGAAACATGGTATCACCGCTAGCGCAAGGCAAGCAGTATGCGCAGCAGGCGACTGTTGCTCTGATGCACCACGTGCAACGCGTTCTGGACGTGCATCATTTTACAATGGAAATACATGAAAAAAATCTAGCTGCGTTACGTGCTGCAAGGTTACTTGGTTTTAGGCCATGCGAAGGACAAAATAATATGTTTTATTTACATAAACAAAAGTGTGCTTTTTAAAGCAAAGATATTTAATAAAATTATTCACTTGTTTGTTGTTAAACTAGCCAAAAGCGCTGTGTTAACGTATAAAAGTATTTTGCAAACGCAATTTAAAGAAAAATTTAGCCAAAGGAGAAATTTCACGTGTCTAACATTATACGTTTTATGGAAGAATTAGGTTCAACGGCAAGTTTAAAACACATGGCAGAAGCCGAGTTAGTTACAATGCTTCGTGAGCAAGGTGTAAATGTAGACACTAAGCGTTCAATAGTGTCAGCAGTTGAATTTGCAATTGACGCCCGCAACAACGTTGTTTGTGGTGTTTTTCCAGCGGAAGAACCCGGCAAGGAGCAGCCAAATGATGACGAAGATGATGATAAAAAAGATACTGAAAGCCTCTTGGTCGTGAACGGCTGAGTAGGTTTAACGTGTTTAATTCCCTGCATTTAAGGAAAAGTCGCAGCATATTAGCTGCGGCTTTTTTACTAATATCTTGTCAGGTATCCGCAGATAATTGGGCTGCGCTAACCGAGTTGGATAAAATTAAAACTCAGAATTTTGAACAATTCTCTAGTTCGTTAGACGAATGGTTAGTAAAAGATACTGAGCTAAATGTAAAAGAACAACACTACGTCAAATTTTTAGACTTGTTTCGTAACGTCTATCTGAAAGGCTATACCAGCGTTATTGATGAAATTGAGCAAATGTTGCAACAAGATTTGCCTTTGACATTAAAATTCAGATTATCTGCGCTTGCGGTTAATGCCTATCAAATAAAGCGAGATTTTAGAAAAGCCTTTTTGTATGCCGATGACATTTTGAGAACGGCTAACGAAATTGATGATGCATATACACTTAGACAAGTTCTGGCACCGATGGCGCATTTATATATTGATGCCCGGCAAAAAGACTTAGCTCAGTTTTATATCGAACGATTACGAGCAGTTACACAGCAAGAAGACAGGGCGTGTTTTGCTGATTATCTCGATTTCAGATTACATTTATATTTTTCATCAATAGATGAACTTTCAACACATGCAAAAGCTGCTGTTAATAGCTGCAAAGATGTTGGCGAAACATTATGGCAAGATCTGGCCTATGCGCAGTGGGCAAAAGCGTACTTAGACAATAATCAAATTGACGATGCGATCACGTTAATGGATCAATTTAGGGCGTCGGCGTTAGCCAGTTCTTATCCTGTTCTTGTTGGAAGCGTATACAACGTCGATGCAAATATTGCCCTTGAGCGTAAGGATTATATAAGTGCAAAGCGCTATCTTAAGCTGGCATTCGAAAAATCTGCTTCAAATGAGTCTCAAGAACTCAGAATGTACTTAAATGAAACTGCCTATAAGATTGCTTTTAATGAAGGAAACTTTGAGCAAGCGTTAGAGTACTATAAAGTGTTTAAGCAGATTGCTAACTTATTAGATAAAGATCGTGCTGATAAACAGCTTTCTTATGAACTGGTGAAAAGTGAAATTGAAGTAAAAAATCAACGAATCGAGTTGTTAAATAAAGATAACGAATTACTCTACCTGCAAAAAAACGTTTATGAGAGTGAAGCAAAGCAAAACCGTCTTCTTGTATTAGTGTTAGCCTCTGTTCTTGTACTTGCTATTGTAATGGCGTATCGCGGCATTACCGGCAGACGTCGCTTTAAAAGAATTGCCGAGTATGACCACCTTACAGGCATTAGCAACCGTTATCATTTTAACAATCAGGCCCAGGTTGCTTTAGATTATTGCGAAAGTAACGCTAAACCTGTTGCGCTTATTCTGTTTGACCTGGATTTTTTTAAAAACATCAACGATACCTACGGTCATGCTATAGGTGACTGGACCTTACAACAAGTTGTAAATACCTGCCGGAATTTCATGCGTAACAACGACGTGTTTGGTCGTATTGGCGGTGAAGAATTCGTTGTTGTACTACCTGGGTGCCATACGGATAAAGCATTATTGTTAGCCGAAATTTGCCGAGACGCGATTGCTAATATCGATACAGCTGTTAGTGGAACGGAATTTGCGCTTACCGCCAGTTTTGGTGTTACCGGTGCTGATAGCTCAGGTTATCAGTTAAAGCAGTTGTTAGCTGATGCTGATAGCGCAATGTACCGCGCAAAAGAGGCGGGGCGAAATCAAGTTGTATCTTTTGCTCCAGAACAAGAGTAAGCCGTTTAGTCCATCCTCGTACTAAGGTAGAATTAGTGCCAGACTCACAACAGGGAGCTGGCGCATGTCACATCCAACATTATTAGAACAACTTCAACAAGATGGTGATTTTCTTAAGCTAACGCTATCTAATCCTAACGCCCTTGAACCGTTTAACTTTAGTTTACTTGATGACACAATAGTGTGCATTTGGGATACCGGTGTTATTTGTTTTGAACCGAAACAGCTAACCCATCAGGATATTGTATTGTCGTGCGGTGTTCATGGTAATGAAACTGCGCCAATAGAAATTTGCGCAGACATAGTACAGCAGGTGTTAACCGGTCAGATTACACTAAAACATCGCTTGCTGGTGTTGTTCGGCAACCCTCCAGCGATTAATGCGTCTAAGCGTGAAATCGAAGAAAACCTTAATCGTTTATTTTCAGGGCAGCATAACGATACTGCTGTAACGCCTAGCGCTGAACGCGAAAGGGCGAAAAAACTAGAGGGTTATGTTGGACAGTTCTATAGCTCGTCACGCGTAACTGATTTAGTGCCGCGTAACCGTTATTTGTATGATTTACACACGGCTATTCGTGGCTCCCGTTTTGAAAAGTTTGCTGTATATCCCTTTTTACACGAAAAACCGTGGCGAAAAGCCCAATTTGAATTTCTACAGGCTTGCGATGTTACGACGGTATTGTTGATGCAAACCCCAGCGACAACGTTTAGTTATTTTGCATCTAATACACATGGTGCAGATGCCTTCACTATTGAGCTTGGCAAAGTAAAACCGTTTGGGCAAAACGATATGACTCGCTTTACTAAAGTCTGCACGGCGCTACGCCAGTTAATTAGTCACGATACGGTACAAACTGTCGCCTTTGATGAGCATCAGTTTCAGTTATATCAGGTGTATCGCGCGATTAATAAGCAAACCGAAGCGTTTAAACTGCACTTTGCGGATGATGTAGAAAACTTTACGAGTTATCCGGTTGGCACACTATTAGCGTCAGATGGCGAATTGGAATACCGGGTAGAGCAGCCAGGTGAAGCCCTGATTTTTCCTAATGCAAAAGTAGCTAAAGGTCAGCGGGCAATGTTAATGGTGGTGCCAACAACGGTTGCTGGTAATGTCGTTTAAGAAACCAATTGTGACCTGTTATTTATCTTAAATAGTAAATTTAAGCTGACAGTCTTAACTGGTCGCAATGAGCACTTTACCGACACTTGGTTGCAATGCAGTTTACGTAAAGGTAAAGTTGCCGCCGACAATAAATAGAATAAACCGGCGTATCCATAGTGCTACGTAAAACGGGGAAAGCGGTAAACGCCGCTATAATAAAGTCAGTCAGAACAGCGCCAAGGCTGTTTTGGCGTGGCTAACCACATGTCTATCACGTATAACAAACAAGAGACATTCTATGACAAACCCTAATAACGCCACCATTACCTCGGTGCACACTGCAGAATTTACTGCCGGTGATGCGTTAAAAATTCCAACACTTCGTATTCTGCGGGATGACGGTAGCCTGTATGAGGGCGCTTCGGCCCCCGAGCTGGACAAAGTTACTGCGCTTAAAATGTATGACACCATGGTATTTACCCGTGTGTTAGATGAGCGCATGTTGGCGGCACAGCGCCAAGGTCGTATCAGCTTTTATATGCAATGTTTAGGTGAAGAAGCGGCTACTGTCGGAAGTGCTGCTGCTTTGGATGATAAAGACATGATCATGGCGCAGTATCGTGAACAGGGGGCGTTGCGTTATCGTGGTTTTACATTAGAACAATTTATGAACCAGCTGTTCTCGAATGAAAAAGATTTAGGCAAAGGGCGGCAGATGCCGGTGCACTACGGCAGTAAAGATATTTACTACATGACCATTTCTTCGCCGCTGGGAACACAGATCCCTCAGGCAAGTGGCTATGCCTATGCGCAAAAGCTGCGTGGTTTAAAAAACACTACCATTTGTTACTTTGGTGAGGGGGCCGCGTCTGAAGGTGACTTTCATGCCGGTTTAAATATGGCTGCTGTGCACAAAGCGCCTGTTATTTTCTTTTGTCGTAATAATGGCTATGCCATCTCAACGCCGGCGAATGAGCAGTTTGTTGGCGATGGTATTGCTTGTCGTGCCGTGGGTTATGGTATGAAATCATTGCGAGTTGATGGTGCGGACATATTGGCCGTATACAAAGCTACACAGATGGCTCGTCAGCACGCGATTGAGCACAATGAACCAGTGCTCATTGAGTCTATGGCCTACCGCTTAGGTGCACATTCATCTTCTGATGATCCAAGTGGTTATCGTTCAAAAGAAGAAGAAGAAAAATGGCGGCAAAACGATCCAATTTCCCGCTATCGTCTTTGGTTAATTGAAAAAGGCTGGCTTAACGATAGTGATGATAAAGCCACTATTGAAGCACTGCGTACAGAAATTTTAGATGCATTAAAAGTAGCAGAAAAGGTTGCCAAACCGGGCATTGAACATTTGATATCAGATGTTTATGCCGAGCCAATTCCAGCATTACAACAACAATTAGATGAATTAAAAGCGCATATTCGTAAGTATCCAGATGCGTATCCGGTGACTGCGGGGAGACTAGACTAATGGCAAAAATGAATATGTTGCAGGCCATTAATAATGCGCTTGATTTGGCAATGGCCAAAGACGACAGTGTAGTGTGTTTTGGTGAAGACGTGGGCCATTTTGGTGGCGTGTTTCGGGCTACAAGTAAATTGCAGGAAAAATACGGTAAGGCGCGCTGCTTTAATACGCCACTCACTGAGCAAGGCATTGCCGGTTTTGCCAATGGTATGGCAGCACAGGGCATGAAACCGGTGGCTGAAATTCAGTTCGCTGATTATATCTTCCCAGCGTTTGACCAAATTGTGAATGAAACGGCGAAGTTTCGCTATCGCTCAGGCAACGAGTTTAATGTAGCTGGTTTGGTTTTCAGAACTCCTTACGGCGGCGGTATTGCCGGTGGTCATTATCACAGTCAGTCGCCAGAAGCCTATTTTGCTCACACCCCAGGTTTGAAAGTCGTTATTCCGCGTGACCCGTATCAGGCAAAAGGCTTGTTATTGGCTTCTATCGCCAGCCAGGATCCGGTTATTTTCTTTGAACCGAAAAAGCTGTACCGCGCATCGACTGGCGAAGTGCCAGAAGAGTATTACGAGATTGAACTTGGCAAAGCTGAGGTAACACAGCAGGGTAAAGATGTTACTGTGCTTGCCTGGGGTGCGCAGATGGAAATAGTACAAAAAGCTGTGGAAATGGCCGAGAAAGACGGTATTTCTTGTGAGGTGATTGACCTTCGCAGCATACTGCCTTGGGATGCTGATACCGTAGCCGCCTCGGTTAAGAAAACCGGCCGTTTAGTGATAAACCATGAAGCACCGTTAACCGGTGGCTTTGCCGGTGAAATTGCAGCCACCATTCAGCAAACGTGCTTCTTGTATCTGGAAAGCCCAATTGAGCGTGTATGTGGTATGGATACACCATACCCGCTGGCGCTGGAAAAAGAGTACGTGGCAGATCATTTAAAAACCTACGAAGCCATTAAGCGCTCGGTCAATTTCTAACGGAGGCAGCAATGAAAAAAGATTTTATTCTGCCGGATATCGGTGAAGGTATTGTTGAATGTGAAATTGTCGACTGGTTAGTAGCAGAAGGCGATACCATCGTCGAGGACCAGCCGGTATGCGACGTAATGACCGACAAAGCGTTGGTACAAATACCCGCTGTGCACGACGGTGTGGTGTCTAAGCTATATTACGGCAAAGGCGAAATTGCCAAAGTGCATGCGCCGTTGTTTGAAATGCAGCTGACTGGCGACAGCAACGCGGCATCGGAGCCCGCTGCGGTTACAAAGACGCAGCCAGCAGCCGTTAACACCCCATCTGCAGCGACAGCGAACAACGAAACTGAAGACTTTATTTTACCGGACATTGGTGAAGGTATTGTTGAATGTGAAATTGTTGACTGGCTTGTGGCCGAAGGCGACGAGATTGTTGAAGATCAGCCGGTGTGCGATGTCATGACTGACAAAGCGCTGGTACAAATTCCAGCTAAGTATTCCGGTAAAGTCACCAAGCTTTATTATTCTAAAGGCGAAATTGCCAAAGTGCATCAACCATTATTTGCCATGTCGCATGCGGGTACAACAAAACAGGCAACCGCGGCACTGGCGCCATTAATCCAAGCCAGTTCACAACAGACTAGTTCGGGTTCAGCGCAGCAAACGGCAACGCAATCTGCAACTCACAGCACTGCGGCGCCGCAGGGTAAGGCATTAGCCAGCCCAGCGGTAAGGCGTTTAGCACGTGAGCTGAATATCGATTTAGCCAAAGTGCCTGGCAGTGGCGATAAAGGCCGGGTGTATAAAGACGATGTAAAAGCCTTTGCACAAGGCGGTAGTGTGAAAAGTAATGTGCCAGCTGCTTCTGTCGCATCTCCAGCTGTTAAAGCTACAGCGGTAGCCGGTGGCCGCCGTGTTGAGCCTATTAAGGGCATTAAAGCGGTAATGGCACGGCAGATGATGGAGTCGGTATCAACCATTCCGCATTTTACCTATTGCGAAGAGATTGATTTAACCGATTTGATTGCACTGCGCGCCAGTTTAAAAGATCAGTATGCCAAGCAGGGTGTTAAGCTCACCATGATGCCGTTTTTTATTAAGGCATTGTCACTGGCGATTAATCAATTCCCTATTATGAATACGCAAGTGAATGCAGACTGTACTGAGCTGACTTATTTTGACGATCACAATATTGGCATCGCTGTCGATTCAAAAGTAGGCTTGCTGGTACCCAATATTAAAGGCTGTCAGCATCAGTCTGTTATTGATATTGCGCAGGCGCTGACACGCTTAACCGATCTTGCTCGTGAAGGCCGTGTTAGCCCGGCCGATTTAAAAGGCGGTACCATCAGTATTTCAAATATTGGTGCGCTGGGCGGCACGGTAGCAACGCCGATTATTAACAAGCCAGAAGTAGCGATAGTCGCGCTGGGTAAAGTACAAACGCTGCCACGTTTTAATGCCAAAGGTGAAGTTGAAGCTCGTCAGCTGATGCAAGTAAGCTGGTCTGGCGATCACCGAGTAATTGATGGTGGCACCATTGCGCGTTTCACCAATTTGTGGAAACAATATTTGGAGCAGCCAGCCACGATGCTAATGGCAATGCGCTAAACGCGTTACGCTTGGCAGGCTGCTGGCTTTCTGATAAAACCCACTGTAACAAAGTGGGTTTTTTTATTGCGTTAAGGACAATAGATGCACGAATTAGAAGATTTACGCGTACTGGTGCAGGCGCACAGCCCGCTTATTGTAATTGAGAGTTACGAAGAGCCACGGGCGCTGCTACTGATAAAGCGGTTGGCAATAAATTTAATGCGGCCTGTGTTCAAGTGGAGCATTACCGAGGGCTTACATCGGCTAGATGGCGACCATACTGCGCAGGCGTTTAATGCCGATGCGACTAATTTATTAGCGCAAATAAAAGCTACGCGTAATCCGGGTATTTTCGTTTTGTGCGATTTCCACCCGTTTTTAGCCGAGCCCAAGCATGTGCGTTATATAAAAGAGATAGCACAAACGCATGAACAGCTAGGCCATACCCTTATTTTACTTAGTCATGCTATTGAGGTGCCACCCGAGCTAGCACGGCTGTGTTACCGTTTTGAACTTAGCCTGCCATCAGATCAACAAATTCGGCAGTTAGTGCATGAAATGGCTGATAGCTATGCAAGTAAACAAGGTCATCTTGTAGATTTGCCACCGGAGCAGGTTAGCTTACTGGTACAAAATTTACGCGGTCTAACTTTTGCTGAGGTAAAACGATTGGCTTACAAAGCCATTGCTGATGATGGCGCGATAACGGCTGATGATATTCCGCGCATTAACCGTGCTAAGTTCAGCCTGTTGCAAACCGATGGTGTATTGTCGCAGGTGTTTGATAGCGGCAATTTTAGCAATGTTATTGGTCTGGCTAACCTTAAACACTGGATAGCTCAGCGGCAGCGGGCGTTTATCGAGCAACAGGCCGATACCCCCAAAGGTTTGTTGTTAACCGGTGTACAGGGTACGGGAAAAAGTTTGGCGGCCAAGGCGATCGCCGGCAGCTGGAGTTTGCCGCTGCTTCGCCTTGATATGGCTGCGCTTTACAACAAGTATATAGGCGAGACTGAGAAAAATCTCAGTCAGGCGTTAGCGCTGGCCGATGCGATGTCGCCGTGTGTACTGTGGATTGACGAGATTGAAAAAGGGCTGGCGGCAGGTGATAACGACGGTGGTGTGTCGCGGCGCTTACTGGGTAGCTTTTTAACCTGGTTGTCCGAGCGTAAGTCTCAGGTGTTTTTAGTGGCAACAGCAAATAATATTCATGAACTGGCACCGGAACTGCTTAGGAAAGGTCGCTTTGATGAGATATTTTTCGTTGATTTGCCGACAGAAACTGAGTGCTTACAACTGCTAAACCTACATTTATCAAAACGTAATTTATTGCTGGCTGAGAATGACCTAAACACTGCATTGGCGCTGTGTCGAGGTTTTTCTGGTGCAGAGCTGGAGCAAGCTGTTGTCGGTGCCAGTTTTCGTGCCAGAGCTGAACAGGTGTCATTTGCGCTTAGCCATTTAACGGCGGAGCTGACCGCTACGCAACCCTTGTCTGTGGTTATGGCGGAACAGGTTAATGCACTTCGTCACTGGGCGCTTGAACGCTGTGTTAAAGCGTAAATTAAGGCATGGGTAATGCAATATAAAAACCAGCTACGTAATTTTTATATCCCGGAAGAGCAGTCTATTTATCTGCTTAACGCCAATGATGCAAAAAAACTTAAAGACTGGGTGGCATTGTGTATTTCAGAGCTGGAAAAGTTAGGTTACAAAGATATTTCCCTTATTGGCAAGGGGGCTTATGGCTTTGCTTTTGCCGGGCTTGATAACAGCGCTCAAGCCTGTGTATTTAAATTTTCCCGTATTAATTTGCCTCAGCATATTCAGGAACGGTTGGCTGAAGAAGCCTATATGCTATCACAGGTTCACCACCCTAATGTGCCGCGCTATATCACCTATCAGGTGGTGAAAAAGCAAGGCATTTTAATGATGCTGCGCGGTAAAGGCATTGATCTAGAGCGCTATAGCTTGCAGCATGGCCGCCTGAGCGCGCGGCTGGTGGTTGATATTGCTGGCCAGCTGGCCGATGTATTACTGGCACTGCGTAGTTACTATAAAGATGGTGCGCTTCAGCCCATCGTCCATGGTGATATTAAGCCGTCAAATCTGGTGTTTGATGAGCAAACCGGACGCATCAGTCTTATTGATTGGGGCTCATCGGTATTTGCGCAGGTGGATGCCCAGGGGCAATATTTGTCAAATAATGTGATGCAGCTAATGTCAGCCGACTTACAAAGTTCAAACGCCCGTATGGGCGATGTTTACTTTATCGGCGCCGATCAGCGTGCCGGGGCGCTATCCAGCCCGCGTTTTGACGAACAGGGCGTGGCAAGTACTTTATATGCTTTGGCATCTGGACAGTCGTGCCGCTTTGGCTTTAAAGCCATTCCGGCACGTAGTTTGGGCTTGCCGGTAGAGTTTGCCACGTTGCTGGACAGCATGTTATCAGACGACGCTCAGCTTCGTAGCCAAGCGGGCGATTTCTTTATGCAGCAGATGCCAAGGCTAACGCATTTAGTGCTACCGGAACGCCAGCTGTTTGATGATGAGGCGTTATTGCCGGTATGGGTGAGCCCGCAAGCAAGAGAACTGGATACCGTAGTGTACTCTTCACGTAAGTCGTTTTTGCGTGAGCACAGCGAGCAGGACGGTATAGCCTATGTCGATGATGTTCAGCTGGAACGTTACTATAAAAATTATCTCGAGGGCATGGGGGAAACAGAAAAAGCCTTTGTTGCTGCAGTTAGCCGCCTGGCACGTTATCCGGTTGTTGGTGGGTTAGCTATTCATTGGCAAGCGAGTGGGGTCTATATTGATTCAAGTTTAAATTTATATGATGCGAGTTTAGCGTCATCTTTCGCGCTTAGCGTCAATAATGTCGTGACGTTGGCTCGAGCCATTGCAAAGGTCGGTATTTTCAAAGCGTGTTTATTCAATGCACGTAATACCATCCATATTAGTCGAACCACCACTTCAACTCCATTTTTAGCGCCACCAGACGCTATGATCCCTTATCAACTGGCCCCGGTACTTAGTGGTGAGGATGCCAGTAAACAACACTCTTATTTTGAAGATGGCAAAGATCCGGACGAACAGTTAGTGTTACCTGATGCCATTATGGATGACATAGCCCGATTAAATTTAATTCGGCATACCGGCTGTATTATTTTTGAAGTTACCAATCTTTATATGAAAATTCATAGTTACTATCGTTTGTTAGATCCCAAAGCAGAGGCCGAGTTTAACAGGCTGTTGCAAAGTATTTTATCAAAGGTATCTTTGATAAGTGGTGAAGGTGTGGGGGGCTTTATGAAGTTACCTTATAAAGACACGCGCTTTTTTAGTCATCAGGCGCAGCAACCGGTATGTTACTATCCGGCTAACCCATACAGAAATGAGTGAGCCTGTTGTACAAAACTCACGCGATTAAGCCTGCAATACAGTGAAAATCGGGTAGCTAGAGAAATCTTTGGCGTGAAGAGGTTTAAATTGTCAGGTAAAACGAGTAATGTACGGGTTTTGAGTGCTAACCAGAATTCCTTATTTCATGCCAAATGAAAAAACTGCTGAATACCGTCTGCTAAATCTACAGGCACAGGCTTTAATAGAGCAAGAAACCGATCTTATCGCTAACATGGCAAATTTAAGTGCGCTATTGTTTAATCAACTGCCAGATTTAAATTGGGCGGGGTTTTACCTGATGCGTGATGGTGAGCTTGTGCTGGGACCATTTCAGGGCCAAGTTGCCTGTGTTCGTATTGCTGTTGGAAAAGGCGTTTGCGGTACTGCTGTTGCAACAGGCGAAACACAGTTGGTCAAGGACGTACATGAGTTTCCCGGACATATTGCTTGTGATGCGGCCAGTAACTCCGAAATTGTACTGCCACTGCGCCATAAAGGTGAAATAATCGCGGTGCTGGACATTGATAGCCCATCTATTGCAAGGTTTGATCAGGATGACAAAGATGGGTTAGAGCAGCTAATCATGATGTTTGAACAACATTTGGCTGCAATACCATGAAAGATTCAATTTCGTTGCACGACTATTTGTTTGATATGGCAGATATTGGTGACTGGGAGGGCGACGAGGAACTGGTTACAGACAAGATAAATGCCATTTACCATACGGTGTGGCAAGCTTTGCCGGAAGATATCAGTTCAGCACAGGTCGACGTTCTGTTACCTGGAATATGGGATCAGCTTCGCGGTGGTACTGTGCTGCTAGAGGCAGATGAAGACGAATTAATTGATTGGGCGTTGGCATATGTTCGCCAACAGCTGGAAGAAGGTATTCCGCTAACGGATACTGCAGATGAAGAAGAGTGAAGCGTTAATGACCACCCCAACAGAACAAAGTGTTAAAGTAAGCAATGTAAAAGATATACTGACGTACTTAGCGGCGCAGTTCCCAGCATGCTTTAGTTTAACAGGCGAACCCAAACCACTGAAAATTGGCATTTTTCAGGATTTAGCAAACCGATTACAAGATGATGCAACCGTCAGTAAGACTCAGTTGCGTCAGGCTCTGCGGGTTTATACCTCTAGCTGGCGTTATTTAGAATCGACGAAAGAAGGGGTTGCCCGCGTCGATTTGGATGGCGCCCCCGGTGACGTGATTGATGCGTCTCAAGCAGAACACGCCAATAAAGTATTGGATGAAAGTAAAGCCAAAGCTGCTGAAAAACGTAAAGCTAAGATAGCTGAAGCCAAGGCAAAACAAGCTACCGTAGCGGCTGACAAACCTGCTTACAAAAAAATGCCGAACAAAAAGGCACCGTCCCCGTCTAAAAGCACTAAAGTACATCAGAAACCAGCCAGTGCAGTCGAAACTGTTACTCAGTCGGCGCCATCGTTACAGAAAGCATCAGCTGAGCATGTTGTTGTTGGTGGTAAAGTACTGTTAAAGTTAGGGCAAAGCCCAATGTTGGCAACGGTACTTGAAATACATAAAGACGATGTGACTGTGCAGCTTGGGTCTGGTATGGTTATTAAAACCCGTCAGGACAGCTTGTATTTGGCCTGATCTATTCAGAGTAGCTTATGAAAAAATTATCAGTAGTTGCAGCAGCTCTTATCGTCGCCTTTAGCATAAACGCCTCTCCTGAGTCTAAAACAGAGCCTTTGGTATTACCAACAATGGCACAGGACGCCCAACATGCTACGGCAAGTAAGCGCATTACGGCATTATTTAAGCGCGGGCATTACAGCGCCGTTCAACTGGATGACGAATTGTCATCCAAAATGTTTGATAGTTATCTGAAAAATTTAGATTATTATCGCAACGTACTGTTAAAAAAAGATATTGCTAGCTTTGAACAGTATCGTGACAAATTTGACGATGCGTTAGATAAAGGTAATTTGAACTTTGCCTATGATATGTACAATCTTACGCTAAAGCGTCGTTTTGAACGTTTTGACTATGCATTAGCACTATTAGACAAAGGTTTTGATTTTTCTGGCGATGATCAATACGTTTACGATAGAGAAAATGCCAGCTGGCCAGAAAGTGAAGCTGAACTTGATGAAATCTGGCGGCAACGCGTTAAATTTGATGCCCTAAATTTAAAATTGGCTGGAAAAACTCACGAAGAAATATCCACCATTTTGGCTAAGCGTTATCGTTATAGCCAGAAACGTTTGACACAATCTGAAAGTGAAGACGTTTTTCAATTAGTAATGAACTCTTTCGCTCGCAGTATTGAAGCGCATACGTCTTATTTATCACCAAGAAATGCCGATCGTTTCCAACAAGAAATGAATTTATCATTAGAAGGTATTGGTGCAGTTTTACGTGCTGACGAAGATTACACCGTAATTCAGAGTTTGGTACCGGGTGGTCCGGCAGACACTACGCAAAAATTAAAGCCTAAAGATAAAATTATTGGTGTTGCGCAGGACAAAGCTGACTTTGTCGATGTCATAGGTTGGCGTTTGGATGATGTGGTCGACCTAATTAAGGGACCAAAAGGCAGTACCGTGCGCTTGCAAGTGTTAGGTGCAAACGATATTGGTACCAATCAAGCGCAAGTTATCAGTATTGTGCGTGACAAAATTCGGTTGGAAGATCGCGCCGCTAAAGCAGAAGTATTTAAACCACAGTTGTCTGAATTAGATCAAAAAATCGGTGTAATAAACATACCTGGTTTTTATAATAATTTATCTGAGGACGTTAAAAAGCTGCTTGTTGAGTTAAAAGAGCAGAATGTTGACGGTATTATTGTCGACTTACGTGGTAACGGTGGTGGTTCTTTACAAGAAGCGACTTTATTAACGGGCTTGTTCATTGAGCGTGGCCCAGTTGTACAAATTCGTGAAGGTGATGGCAAGGTATCAGTATCACAAGATACTGATGGTGTTAGCTTCTACGATGGTCCATTAACGGTAATGGTTGACCGTTACAGTGCGTCTGCATCAGAAATTTTTGCAGCCGCTATGCAGGATTATGGTCGGGCTCTTATTGTTGGTGAACAAACCTTTGGCAAAGGCACTGTGCAGCAGCATCGTAGCTTGAAGCGTGTTTATGACATGTTTGAAAATGATATAGGCAGCGTACAATATACCATTGCAAAATTTTATCGTATCAATGGTGGTAGTACACAACACAAAGGTGTTATCCCTGATATCCAATTTCCTACAGCTATTGACCCGGCTGAATGGGGCGAGAGTAAAGAAGAATATGCTTTACCCTGGGATTCTATTAATGCTGCACGTTATGACAGTCTGCACGATATTAGTAGTGTAGTCCCTATATTGCGTGAAAAGCATCATGCCCGTATTCAACGAGAAGCTGAGTTTCAATATCTGTTAGATGACATTGCTGAATACAAGCAAAAAGCAGACGACAAAACGTTGTCTCTTAAAGAAGCAGAGCGGATTGCAGAGCGCGATAAAAATAAAGCTGAGCAATTAGTACGCTTAAATACCCGGCTTAAGCGATTTGGTATGCCAGCGGTTACATCATTAGATGATGTACCAGAAAAGCTGGAAAAGCTGGATCCTTTTTTAGAGGAAGCGGCGAATATCACAGCAGATTACAAGATGGTAAGCCGATTAGCCAAAAAATAAGGGCTAGTTCGTTACCCTCCAAGCAAGGCGGCTTAGTTAGCGCCTTGTTTAATATTAGAAATATCATAATAATTATAAAGGTTTACTATGGCTATACGTGGTGAATTCTCATCGAGAATTGGCTTCATTCTTGCTGCTTCGGGATCAGCAGTTGGCTTGGGGAATATTTGGGGGTTTCCGGCGCAGGTTGCCAGTAATGGCGGTGCTGCATTTGTTTTAATGTATCTTATCCTTGCCTTTGTGCTGGCTTATCCGGTGCTAATGGCAGAGTTTCTTATTGGTCGGTCCACCAAGTCTAACGTGGTAGATGCATTAGGAACCGTTGCTAAGGGCGGAGTAGGCCGATTAGTGGGGATGTGGGGCATTGCTACCGTATCTTTAATACTCGCGTTTTACGGTATTGTTGGTGGCTGGATGCTGGCCTACGCTTTTGAAGCGTTAGCAAGCTTGTTTGGTTTAGAAGATGTTGCCCAATGGCTAGTGTCATCGTCTTTAAGTCGTAATATCCTGTTTTGCGCGTTGTTTATGTTGCTGACGGTGGGGATTGTTAGTGGTGGAGTCGTAAAAGGCATTGAACGCTGGTCAGTTCGTTTAATGCCAACGTTGTTTGCCATCATGCTACTGCTTTTCGGTTATGTGATGACCCAAGATGGCGCAATGGATGGCTTGAAAGTTTATTTACTGCCAGATTTCTCTCAAGTATTAAATCCAAATTTATTAGTAAGTGCCATGGGACAAGCATTTTTCTCAATGTCCTTAGGCGTCGGTACTATGCTGATCTACGGCTCTTATGTTAGTCACAATGAAAACCTGCCTAAACTTGGCGCTGCAGTATCGCTTATAGATATTGGCGTTGCTGTTTTGGCAGGGTTGCTAATCATTCCCGCGATGTATGTTGCGCTGCATAATGGTGTGCAAATTTTTGGAGAAAACGGCAAGTTACTTGCTGAAGACACCTTAATTTTTGCAGTATTACCATCATTATTCGACACCATGGGTTTAGTTGGTATTTTTGTTGCCCTGGCGTTCTTTCTACTTATGTCTATTGCATCTTTAACGTCCTCTATCTCTATGCTGGAAGTCCCTGTGTCGTATGTGGTTGAAAAACGCAATGTCACAAGACAAAAAGCAGTTTGGATAATTGCAGCAATTATTTTTAGCCTCAGTGTGCTGATTATTATAAATTTCAATACGTTGTTTGGTTTTGTTATCACGCTGACTACACGTTATAGCCAGCCACTGCTTGGGCTTATGCTATGTATTTTCGCCGGTTGGGTTTGGCGACGGAATGACATCTTACAGGAACTTAAAAAAGGCGATGAACATGCCGAGCAAAGCTTGTTCTGGCGAATTTGGCCGTGGTATGTGAAATTTGTCTGCCCGGTAGTTATCGTATTTATGTTCTATAGGTCGCTGTAAGCGTTTGTCGCATTTCTCTATAACAATAAGAAACTAAAAGGCGCTGGCAGCGCCTTTTATCAATTGGAGCAATACCATGTCTGCTAAGCAACCCAGTTTTCTGGATGCATCTATACCCCTTTTGGTACTGGTAATACTGTTATCAGCATCGGTTTATTTATTTGGTGATAATTCATCATACGGCCCTAACCAAATTGCCTTGTTTATGGCCACTGCAGTAGCTGTGGTTGTTGGTTTGAAAAATGGTTATAGCTGGTCTGTTATTGAAAAAGCGATGGTTAACGGCATTTCCTTATCTTTAGGTGCTGTGCTTATTTTGTTATCAGTTGGTGCTTTAATCGGTACTTGGATGCTCTCAGGTACGGTACCAACACTAATTTATTATGGCTTGCAATTATTAAGCCCTAGTTGGTTCTATGCGGCGAGCTGTTTATTGTGCGGCATAGTCGCGATGAGTATCGGCAGTTCATGGACCACTGCCGCAACAATTGGTGTTGCCTTAATTGGTGTGGCTCAGGGCTTGGGGTTGTCACCGGCCATTACTGCGGGAGCCATTGTGTCAGGTGCTTATTTTGGTGACAAAATTTCTCCGTTAAGTGAAACGACAAATTTAGCCCCTGCAGTTGCTGGTGCCGATTTATTTGACCACATACGCCATATGTTATGGACCACGGTACCCAGTTTTATCTTAGCTTTGTTATTATTTACTGTAATTGGATTTAACTCTGACGTGAGTGCAGATTTTGCACGTATTAATGAAATTAGTCAGGTGTTGACTGAGAATTTTTCTATTAGTGCTATTTCCCTTGTTCCTTTATTTATTTTACTGACTATGGCAGTGAAAAAAGTTCCGGCATTTCCAACCGTGTTTATCGGTGCTTTATTAGGTGCGGTGTGGGCAGTATTTTTTCAGCAAGATCTGATGTCTCGTTTGGTAGAACAAGATGTGGGTTATACACTAGCGTCTATTAAGCTTATTTGGCATATTTTTCATGCTGGGTTTGTTATTGAAACTGGTAATGCCAGTTTAAATGACCTGCTAAGTGGTGGGGGCATGTCAAGCATGCTCAATACTATTTGGTTGGTATTTTGTGCCATGATGTTTGGCGCCACCATTGAAAAAATCGGTTTGTTGCGTAAATTTGTTGAATCAATTTTGTTTTTTGCAAAAAGCACCGGGTCGTTAATTACCAGTACTATTGCTACGTGCTTTGTCACTAATGTACTAACGGCAGATCAGTATATGTCTATTGTTATGCCTGGACGGATGTTTAAAGAAGAATATGAGCGGCGAAACCTGGCGCCGGTAAACTTATCTCGCACGCTGGAAGATGGCGGCACTATTACTAGCCCGCTAATCCCTTGGAATACGTGTGGCGCTTATATGCATAGTGTGTTACAGGTTAGCCCGCTGGATTATGCAATGTATGCATTTTTTAATCTAATTAATCCTGTGTTGGCGATTATTTATGCCTACTGTGGCATTAAAATTTTAAAACTTACCCCACCAGACTCAGTGGTTCAGGAAGTAGTGGCAAAAACCTGACACCGTTTACAGAAAAAAGCCTGATTCGTTCAGGCTTTTTTGTCTGTACAGTGAGTAAATTTTTGTAACAGCTTCAGGATAGTATTATGGTTCAACTTAATAACAGAAAGGCTGTAAACAGGCGCGACTATAAGTGCCCTGAGTTTCTTGTCTCGCATATCAACTTATTTTTTGAATTAGATACAAAAGCGACTAAGGTAACTTCTGTCATGCAGGTACACCGCCAGCTTACTGCCGCCGCACTGGTATTAGATGGACAGCAGCTAGAATTGCTTCGTGTTGCTGTAGATGGCAAAGATTTGCAGTGCAGTGAGTATCACCAAGATAACGAGACTTTGACGATTGCTAATTTGCCTGACAGATGTGAATTGACAGTTGTTACACAAATTTCACCGTTAGACAATACCGCCCTTGAAGGCTTGTATCTGGCTGAAGACACCTTCTGCACTCAATGTGAAGCGCAAGGTTTTCGGCGTATTAGTTATGCGTTAGACCGGCCAGATGTGTTGGCTGAATATCATGTCACGATTAAAGCTGACGCACAGCGTTACCCTTACTTACTCTCAAACGGCAATAAAGTAGCAGAACACATAGATAGTGACGGCAACAGAATTGTACAGTGGCATGATCCCTTTCCAAAACCCTGTTACCTGTTTGCACTGGTAGCTGGCGATTTTGATTTACTTACTGAGCAATTTGTTACGCAAAGTGGCCGAAATGTCGCGCTACAGCTGTTTGTAGATAAAGGACAGGCTGCTAAAGGGCAATTTGCGCTACAAGCGCTTAAACGTGCAATGCGTTGGGATGAACAGCGCTTTAATCTGGAATATGACCTTGACATCTATATGATAGTCGCCGTTGACTTTTTTAACATGGGCGCAATGGAAAACAAGGGTCTTAATGTTTTTAACAGTAAATACGTATTGGCCGACAACAATACTGCCACTGACCGGGACTATTTTAATATTGAATCAATTATTGGCCACGAGTATTTTCATAACTGGACGGGAAATCGGGTAACGTGCCGGGACTGGTTTCAACTTAGCTTGAAAGAGGGCCTAACCGTATTCCGTGATCAGGAATTCAGTGCCGATATGGGATCAGCAACCTTATGTCGAATTGATGCAGTAAAGTTGATAAGAACCGCGCAATTTGCAGAAGATGCCAGTCCGATGGCGCATCCTATTCGTCCTGAATCAGTGTTGGAAATGAATAACTTCTATACTGTTACTGTGTACGATAAAGGTGCGGAAGTGATCCGTATGCTTCAAACCATCCTGGGTCGTGATAAGTTTAATCAAGGCTTAGCGCTATATTTACAGCGACATGACGGGCAAGCAGCAACCTGCGATGACTTTGTTCAAGCAATGCAAGACGCGAGCGGTAAAGACCTATCACTGTTTTCGCGTTGGTATAGCCAGTCGGGTACACCAGAACTTACTGTGCAGCAAAAATTTAACGTACTAACTGGCCAGCTGTGTTTAACGTTACAGCAACACACGCCGGTGACAGCCGATCAGGCAAATAAACACTCTCTCTGTATTCCGGTACAGATTGAGTTGTTGTTGCAAGACGGCAGTAAACAAACCCATTTACTGCTATTGGAACAGGAAACTCAGCAATTTGTATTTGACGATTTGAGTACAGAACCTGTCATAGTCTGGTTAGCACATTTTTCGGCACCCGTTAAACTACATCAGCAAAATGACGACTCTACTTTATTAAACATTGCGGCGCATGCTACAGATGGTGTTGCTCGCTGGGATGCGATGCAGCAGTTTTGGAACAGTAAGGTTCAGCAACTCGTCGCTGGAGCCGATGCATTTGCGATTTTGCCAGAGCAGCTTTTTAGCTTAATGGGCCAGTGGTTAGCTACACCATCGCCAGATTTAGCACTTACCGCTGAACTGCTAACATTACCTGATTTCGACACGCTTGCAGAGCAATACACGGAGATCCCGGTGGAGGCTATTCTGTCAGCTCTACACCATTGCAATTTGCTTCTCGCAACGAGATTACAACGTGATGTGGTCAGTTGTTATCAGCAACTGTCACCTCAACCCTATCGTTATGACGATGAGTCCGCGGGGCGGCGTAAATTAGCAGCGGTATGTCTTAAATATATCGCACTGTTGCCTGAGCAGAACAGTGATGTCGTCATAAAGCACTATGAACAGTCTGACAATATGACCGACACCATTTCAGCTTTACAGGTGTCCCAGCAATATTTGACGAATACGTTTTCTGTATTGATTGAAGATTTTATCTCGAAATGGCAAGACAATGTTTTGGCTATGGATAAAGCATTTTCGTTGATAGCTACCGATCGATCAGAGCACGTTTTTGACGGTATTGAAAAAATGCTTTCGCATCCGCTGTTTAGTTGGAAAAATCCAAACCGGGTACGAGCACTATTTTCAGCATTTAGCTTACGGAATCCTGACCAATTTCATCGTATTGATGGCAAAGGGTATAATTTGTTGCAACAGACAGTTGCAACAATGGACTCTATTAATCCTCAGGTTGCCGCAAGGCTGGTTACGCCCTTAATTAGTTGGCGTCGTTTTGACAGTGATCGTCAGCAGTTGATGCGTAACGCCTTGCAGATACTTGCTTCACATGACAGCTTGAGCAATGATTTATTCGAAAAGGTGAATCGAAGTCTTAACTAATGCAACGCTATTTTTTTAATGCCATGCTCACTACAGACCAGTGCTATGGTTATTATCGTGGTGAAATATCTTACGTTGTTGTTACTACGGACAACGGTACACGTGTGCAGCTGGCATTTCGTCATTTTCAGCCATTTGTTGACAGTAACGGAATAAGAGGGCGTTTTCGTTTAACCATTAGTGAGCAGGGGGCTTTTATCAGTCTTGAAAAAATTAATTAGAGTTTATACTTTAAACGCTTGGTTGAAAGCTCACCTTGCATAAAGGTGAGCTTTGGCCTTTAATTTCATTGAGTTATAAATGCTTGTTTAGCTGTAAAGTCTTAAGATTAAACCTGACAACAGTGAACTCGTGTGAAAGATAATCAAAAAAAACAAAAACTGAATACAAATCAACAGATTTACGTAACAACGGCCCTTGCCTGTAGCTTGAAATGATGTAATTATTTTAGCTAAGTAGGCTGAGATCGGATCAGTTGGCTTAGTATTATAACTAAAAGAACATTTACATATCCTGCAGGGACAGGGGGGGAGATAACAAGATGAATAAAAGGTCATTAACCTTTGCTAAGAAGCCCTTAGCCGCAGGTGTTGCCTCAGCGCTGTTAGCCTTGTCAATGGCTCCGGCACAAGCAGCATCCTGGGACTTTGGTGATGTTAATATTACTTTCGACTCTACTTTTTCATACGGCGGCAGCTGGCGGATGGAAGATCGTAACTTAAATACCATCAGTAAAGCTAACCAACCTCGTTTTGATTGGACAGGTTATAACGCTGCAACCAACAACATTTATTCGCCGTCACAAATTTGGAATACGCCAGGCCCAGGCTCGTATTCTAGTAATGGTGATGCAGGTAATTTAAATTACGATAGGGGCGACATGTTTAGCAGCCTTGCTAAAGGTTTGCATGAATTGTCTATCTCTAAAGATAATATCGGTTTGTTTACCCGTTTTATGTATTTCTACGATTTCGCTCTAATGGACGGTGATCGTGCTTATACCAACCCTGTATCGGGTAATTATGTTGACCCTTGTGCAGATGATGATGCACGTGATTTAACCTGTCGTGATATTCGTTTGTTGGATGCTTATGTATACGGCAACTTCAGTTTTAACGACGGTATGAATCCGGTTACGGTTAAAGTTGGCCAACAAGTACTAAGCTGGGGTGAAAGTACGTTAATACAGCATGGTATTAATATTACGCCAATAGACGTTGGTGTTGCTCGTGCACCTGGCGCAGAGTTAAAAGAAGCTTATATTCCAGTGGGGATGGCAACAATTAACATCGGTTTGACTGAAAACTTGTCAACTGAACTATTTTATCAATATCAGTGGGTAAATAGTTATTTGCCGGTACCTGGCACTTATTTCTCTACTAATGATTTTGCTGGCGAAGGCGGTTATTTACAAAACGTACAGTTAGGTTTTGCTGGTAATCCAGATATCGATTTAGATCATGTTTTGTTAAACCTGAATATGTTAGGTGCAGGCGTAGCATCTGGTGCTATTCCAGCCGCATTAGCCGGTCAAGCCTATCTGGCGTATCCGACCAAAGTAACCTTACGTCCTTATGGCAGTGCAGGTGAAATTGAACCTGATGATGGTGGTCAGTACGGTATTAAGTTTGACTACTTTGCCTCAGAACTAAATGATACAGAATTTGCTTTGTACTACATGAACTACCATAGCCGGGTGCCAGTTATTTCAGGTATTGCTTCTGATTTTTCTCAAGCCGGTGCTGATATTGGCAGATTGGTATCAATGGTAGCCAATGGTGGTGTTACTAAAGAAAATATCTCTGATTTAGCGGCATTTTCAAAAGCATTAATTGAATACCCTGAAGACATTAAACTTTATGGTTTTAGTTTTAACACAACGGTAGGTGAAACCTCTGTTGCTGCTGAACTAGCGTATCGTCAAGATGAACCATTACAAATCGATGATGTTGAGATTTTGTATGCCGGTATGCCAGAGCAATTGGCAAATGCAGGTTTACGCCCAGATTTAGCCGGTATTTCTCAGATTGGCCGTGATACACGTTACGGTGAAAAGGTGTTACCAGGGCAGAAAGCCAATGGCTTTATTTTGGCTGATACCTTACAGGCACAAATGACGTTCACCCATTTATTCGGACCTACATTAGGTGCTGACAACCTAACTATGCTGGCAGAAGTGGGTGGTATTCGCATCCAAGATATGCCGGATCAAGATGTATTGCGGTTAAATGGTCCTAATACCGACCGTAGTGGTGCGCCTCTGTTAAATGGCAATGGCGTAGCAATTCCGGGTTTGCATACCGGTTTGTCAGATGGTGCCGAAACTAACCCGTTCCCAACGGCGTCAGCTTGGGGGTATCGTTTATTGGCAAAAGCGGATTACAACAACGTGTTCGCTGGTGTGAACTTATCTCAGCGCATGGTGTTTTCACACGATGTCAACGGCATTACACCTGATCCGCTGTTTATGTTTGTTGAAGATCGTAAATCACTAGCATATGCCGTAAGTTTTGATTACCTGAGCAAATGGTCAGGTGAAGTATCTTACAATGTATTCTGGGGTGGTCAGGGCACGACAAATAACGTAGCAGACCGTGATTTTATCTCTTTCAATATCAAGTACTCTATTTAAGGGACGAGCACAAATTATGAAAAAACTCACCCTAATTTCTTCCGCTGTTGCGTTAGTTTTAAGCTGTTCTGTAACAGCAAAAATTACCCCTGAACAGGCTGCAAGACTAGGCAATGATTTAACGCCTCTCGGTGCTGAAAAAGCCGCTAATGCTGATGGTTCAATTCCAGCCTGGTCTGGCGGTATTACGTCAGCGCCAGCAGGCTACACTGTTGGCATGCACCATCCAGATCCTTTTTCAGACGATAAGGTTTTGATGGCAATTGATAAATCTAACTTTGCTGAGTATAAAACCTTCCTAAGTCCGGGACAGATAAAACTGTTTGAAATTTATCCTGATACCTACAAGATGAATATTTATCAGTCACGGCGTACTGCTTCTTACCCGCAGTATGTTTATGATGCGACCAAAACTATTGCCACTAAAGCTGAGTTAGTCGAAGGTGGTAACGGCATAGTAAACGCAGCTATTGGTATACCGTTTCCTATCCCACAAAATGGTTTAGAAGCGATTTGGAACCATCTATTACGTTTTCGCGGTGTCGCAGCCAGCCGAAATGGTGGGCAGGCGGCGCCCACAGCGACAGGTGCATTTACTATTATCGGTTTTGATGAACAAATTATGTTCAAATATTCTGATCCTAAAGCCACACCTGAAGCCTTAACCGAAGAAAACATTCTGTTTAGGTTTAAGCAGGCTGTTACAGCACCTGCACGTTTAGCTGGTACGGCATTGTTAGTGCATGAAACAATGGACCAGATTAAAACACCGCGCCAGGCGTGGACATACAATACGGGGCAGCGTCGGGTTCGTCGGGCACCAAACGTAGCTTATGATGCGCCAGGTACGGCGTCTGACGGTCTGCGTACTACAGATGACTTTGATATGTTTAACGGCTCACCAGACCGTTATAATTGGACACTGGTTGGTAAACAAGAACTGTATATCCCGTATAACAGTTATAAGTTACATAGCAGTGGTGTTAAGTACGATGATTTATTAATGGCAGGACATGTAAATCCTGAATATGTACGTTGGGAAAAACATCGAGTTTGGGTAGTTGAAGCGAAACTTAAAGATGATACCCGTCATGTCTATGGCAAACGCGTGTTTTATATTGATGAAGATAGCTGGCAAATTCACATAGCAGACTTATATGACAACCGCGATGAGTTATATCGTGTTGCAGTTGCACATGGTTTGAATTACTTTGAAGTGCCTACGCATTGGAGTACGCTTGAGGTGTACCACGACTTAAATTCACGTCGCTATATTGCTATTGGTTTAGACAACGAAGATAAAATGTATAATTTTGGCGTTGATCTTACCGATGCGGACTTCACTCCTGCAGCACTGCGTCGTGAAGGGACGCGGTAGCACATCGCAGCTATAATGACGGTTGGCCAAGTGCCAACCGTTTTTATTTTTAACCTTTTACCGAGTAAATAATTTAAGTATGCGTAGAACAATTATCTGTCTGACAGCCATACACGCTATGTTTTTTGCTGCAACAGTCGCCGCTGAGACTGTTGATAACCAGCCGCAAACATCAGATATCGCTATTTTGGCTGAAAAAGCGTTGCTAACGGATATTACGGCGATTGGCGATCAAATTTTAGTAGCAGTTGGCGAGCGTGGTCACATTTTGCGTAGTCAGGATGCAAAAAATTGGGTGCAGGCTACGGTGCCTGTCCAGGCTAATTTAAACAGCGTCTATTTTGTTAACAAGCAGCAGGGGTGGGCGGTAGGACATGATGCCAGTATTTTAGCTACTCAGGATGGCGGTGTCAGTTGGCAACTACAACACTTCGCACCGCAGGTCGATAAACCCCTGTTTGATGTTTATTTTTTTGATAGTCAGCATGGTATTGCTGTTGGCGCATATGGCTTGTTTTATCGAACGACTGATAGTGGCAAAAACTGGCAAAAAGAGTTTCATCCAGAAGTAATGTCTGAAGACGATCAAGATTATTTGCAGCAGCTGCAAGAGTCAGATGAACAAATGTATGAAACTGAGCTTGGCGCAATTTTACCTCATTTTAATCGGCTGTATGCTGACGGCAACGTGTTATACATGGCTGGTGAGGCCGGCTTTGTTGCTAAAAGTATTGATAACGGCTTAAGTTGGCTGCGATTAGATGAATTTTATAACGGTTCGTTGTTTGATATTACCCGCACCACACAAATGAGTTTATTAACTGTGGGATTGCGCGGCCACGCGTTTATCAGTGATGACCAAGGCATGAATTGGCAACAAGTTGCATTAACGGAGTCGGCAACATTTAATAGCGCATTTTCAGATGCTTCGGGTCGGCAATATTTGGTAGGAAATGCAGGCGTGTTATTGGTTAGCGACAAAACAGGCAAAACCTATACTGATTATTCCCAGCCAGATGGTAAAGCCATAGTAAACGGCCTGATTTGGCAAGGTCAGCTGATACTGGTTACCGAAGTGGGTATTAAAACGATTAATCTGAGTGAATTAAATTAAAATGAGTGTTAATAGACTGGTTAATAAATTTGAGTACGCTTTGTTCCGGCATCGTACTTTGGTCATTATTGCGTTTGTGGCGGCAACGATTTTTCTGTTAATGAAAGCCACCACCATTAAACTTGATGCCGCGTTCACTAAAAATATTCCCCTGCAACATCAATATATGCAAACCTATCTGCGCCATGCACAGGATTTCGGTGGGGCAAATAACATTCTGGTGTCTTTGTGTGACCAAAACGGTGATATTTTTAACGAAGGATTTTTTGATACCTTCCGTAAAGCACATGACGAGTTGTTGTATACCTCAGGTGTTAACCGTGTGCTGGTTAAATCACTGTTTAGTCCTAGTACGCGTTTTGTTGAAGTGGTTGAAGATGGTTTTGCTGGAGGCCCTGTAATACCTGCCGACTTTGTTGCTAATGCAGCAGGTCTGGCCAAGGTGAAAGAAAATACCGAAAAGGCTGGTATTGTTGGCCGAATGGTAGCTGATGACTACAGCTGTGCAATGATTTCAGCTCAACTACTTGATGTTGACCCTGACACAGGTAAACAAATCGACACGATTGGCTTTGCCAACACGCTAGAGCAGAACGTTCGTGGCAAATATCAATCCGACACCATCAGTGTGCACATTATTGGCTTTGCCAAGATGGTAGGCGATGTTGCTGAGGGTGCTAAAGGCGTGCTGGTATTTTTTGCCATAGCCATTGCAGTGACATCAATAATGGTATTTTTCTTTTGCCGCTCGTTAATGTTAACGGTACTGCCTATTGCATGCTCGCTCATTGCGGTGATCTGGCAAATGGGTTTGTTGTCTGTAATGGGCTTTGGTATTGATCCAATGTCAATTTTGGTACCGTTTTTGGTATTTGCTATCGGTGTAAGCCATGGCGTGCAGATGATTAACTCAACCGGAAAGCGTGTTGCTGCGGGCATGGATGCTAAAACGGCTGCCCAGGCTAGTTTCCGTAAACTGCTGGTACCGGGTGGCGTTGCTTTACTGTCTGATACCGTTGGTTTTTTAACACTACTTATTATTGAAATTGGGGTTATTCGTGAATTGGCGATTACCGCAAGTTTAGGAGTGGCCGTTATCATTTTGACCAACCTTATTCTGTTACCTGTACTGATGTCTTTTGTGCGTTTTAGTAAAAGTTATAAAGAACGTGCCAGCGCACCTTCACCTAAAATAGACAAGGTCTGGTATGCCTTATCCGCATTTGCCACACGTAAATATGCTGCAGTCATATTGTTAATTACAGCTGCATTGTTCGCCTTTGGTTATATGCAAAGCCAACAGTTAAAAATTGGTGACTTGCATGCCGGTGCACCTGCACTGCATGAAAATTCGCGTTATAACCAGGACACCTTTTTAATAACCGACCGCTACGCCATCTCTGTTGATTACTTAAATGTGATGGTGGAAACCATTCCTAGCGCCTGTACTGAACACAGTATCATGGCAAAGGTTGATCGCTTTCAATGGTTAATGGAAAACGTCGAAGGGGTACAATCAACTGTTTCGTTGGCTTCGGTATCGAAATCAATTAATGCAGCATTTAACGAAGGTAATGTGAAATGGCGTGTTTTGCCTCGCAATACGCAGAGCTTGGTGCAGGCATCTTCTCGTGTTGAAACCAGTACGGGCTTGTTAAATGCAGATTGCTCTGTCATGCCGGTCATTCTGTTTTTACAAGACCATAAAGCACAAACGATAGAACGTGTAGTTGCTGCTGCGAAGAAATATGGTAGTGAATTGGGAGATGAGCAGACACAGTTTATGCTGGCATCAGGGCCTGTTGGCGTAATGGCGGCTACCAATGAAGCGGTTGCAGAAGCGCAGCAGCCAATGATGTGGTATGTATACGGTGCTGTTATTATTCTTTGCCTACTTAGCTTCCGTTCAATGCGAGCTACCATTTCCGTTATTTTGCCGCTGTATGTAGTGTCGGTATTAGCAACAGCCTTAATGACCTGGTTGCAGATAGGCCTTACTGTATCAACCTTGCCCGTTATTGCGCTTGGCGTGGGTATTGGTGTTGATTACGGTATCTATATATTATCGAATATGTCTCAGATGCTGCGTGACGGTACCGGCGTTCGTCAGGCTTATTATGAAGCGCTGAAAGAACGTGGCAGTGCTGTGTTGTTTACGGGTATTACGTTAGCCATTGGAGTAAGTACCTGGGTGTTTTCAGCACTGAAGTTTCAGGTTGATATGGGCATTCTGCTGACATTTATGTTTATCGTAAATATGTTAGGTGCCATTGTCGTGTTGCCTGCGTTGGCTGCTTTTTTATGGCGTAAAGATTAATTTATTTTTTGCATGAATAAACACGAAAATGGCCGAAAGGCCATTTTCTATTTACGGCAGATGAATAAGTTGTCATAGCCTTTAGAAATCACTGGTTTAACCAGCACAAAAGCCAAAAATAGTGCTCGAAAAGCGCTACAATAGACACTACACTGCGCACCTGACACGCTCTGGTTTTGTTCGGTAGCGCCTGCTGTAATAAGCAGTGACTGCAAAAAGGATACAATAATGGCACTGATAGACGGTCAACCTTCTGTACTACTACAAAATGTTAATAAACTTATAAAACAAAAAGTAAAAGATCAGGTTCCGCTGATCGAGAAATTTGCTAATACCCTTTACGGCAATATGTCTAATGAAGACTTAGTCGGACGCAATGACAGTGATCTGTATGGCGCAGCCCTTAGTTTGTGGCAAACGTTTAATAGTCACGGTGAGCCTGGTGCTAAAATACGCGTATTTAATCCTGAAATTGCAAAATATGGCTGGGAATCCAAACATACTATTGTTGAAATAGTTGTACAGGATATGCCATTTTTGGTTGACTCAGTGCGTATGGCATTAAGCCGTCAAAGTATTACGGCACACTTATTACTTCATTACCCACTGCAGACAGAGCGTGATAAAAAGCATCAAATTATCGACTTCTTTAAACTGGGTAGTAAAGCTAAAGCCAGCATCCAGCAAACTGTATTTCACATTGAGATTGACCGTTTAAGTAGCGAAGCCGCAATACAGGCGTTGACGGATGAGTTGCACTCAGTAATGGAAGATGTGTCACTTGCCGTGCAAGACTGGCAGCCAGCACGAGACAAACTGCAGCAAGTTGTTAAAGACTTAGCTAAGCAGGCTGGTAAGGCGGCGACTGAGGAAGTAGAGCAAGCCAAAGAATTTTTAAACTGGTTGGCAAAAGATAACTTTACGCTATTGGGCTATCGCGAGTATACGATAAGCCCGGTTGAAGGTGATTATAAAATCAGTGGCATCGATAGCAGCTCACTGGGTTTAATGCGACGTTCTGCTGCTCGTGATTTATTGTTATCTGAACTGCCAGAGTCAGGCCGTATTCAGGCGATAAACAATGCTTTATTAATCTTGACTAAAACGAACAACAAATCACGAGTTCACCGGCCGGCATACATCGACTATGTCGGCGTTAAGAAATTCGGTAAAGATGGCAAGGTGATAGGCGAAGATCGCTTTATCGGTCTTTACTCCTCATCGTTATATAACAACAGTGCCGGTGATATTCCCTTACTGAAAAGTAAGCTCGCCAGTGTTATGCACATGTCTGAGTTTGCAACGGGCACCCATGCTTATAAAGCGTTATTGAATATTCTGGAAACGTATCCACGTGATGAATTAATTCAGTCAACTGCGGATGAGTTACTGCATGTAGCAATGGGTGTACTGCAAATGCAGGAACGAGATATGACCCGACTGTTTATGCGTAAAGACAGCTTCGGTCGCTTTGTTACTGCCATGGTTTATGTTCCGCGTGAGCGCTATAACACTCAGCTTCGCAAAGACACTCAGGCCATTTTACAACGTGCATTGGGTAGTAATGAGCCGGTAGAATTTACTACTTATTTTTCTGAATCTGTGTTGGCTCGTACCCATTATTTAGTACGGATCAGCGATAGCCATGTTGAGTATAAAGTGAAAGATATTGAACGTAATTTGGTAGAAGCGGCCCGTACCTGGGAAGATAAATTAGAAAGTGCGTTACTTGGAGTTTATGGTGAAGCCCGTGGCCGAGAGTTAATTAGCAAGTACGTAAATGCATTTCCACGCAGCTATAAAGAAGAGATGCTGCCAAATGACGCCCTGGTTGATATTGGCAAGCTGGAATCGCTGAACGACGATCACAAGCTCGAAATGCTTTTTTACCGGCCTCAAGAAGAAAAACCTGACAGCAAAGCCGTGCGGTTGAACTTATTCCATAAAGATCATCCTATTCATTTATCAGACGTGCTGCCAATGTTGGAAAACTTTGGACTACGGGTAATCGGTGAAACCCCTTATGCTATTAAGTGTGCTGACGGCTCAATAAGCTGGGTACTAAATTTTGCCATGGAGCTTAACTTTGCTGTGCCGGCAGATTTTGAAGCGGCGCAACAATCGTTTCAGGACTCGTTTGCAAAAGTATGGAATGGTCAACTCGAAGACGATGGGTTTAACCGACTGATATTAAGCGCGGGTTTAACTGGGCGTGAAGCGTCTCTGTTACGCGCGTTTGCAAAATACAAACGTCAGATAGGCGGAACTTTTAGCCAAACTTATGTTGAAAATACTTTTTCACGTTACGCCGATTTAGCCAATTTATTGGTGCAATTGTTTAACAGCAAATTTGACCCTAAATCTAAAGCGACAGCAAAAAGTATTGAAAAACTGGAAGAGCAAATTAGTTCTTCATTAGAAAATGTTGCTAACCTGGATGATGACCGTATTGTTCGTCGTTTTGTCGACATGATTAATGCGACGTTACGGACTAACTATTTCCAGAAGTCAGCCACCGGTGCGGATAAGCCGTATATCTCTTTCAAGATTAAGTCAGACTTAATCCCGGATATGCCGCTACCTATACCTATGTTTGAAATTTTCGTTTACTCACCACGAGTTGAAGGCGTGCACTTACGCTTTGGTAAAGTTGCCCGTGGTGGTTTGCGTTGGTCAGATCGTCGCGAAGACTTCCGTACAGAAGTACTGGGTTTAGTTAAAGCACAAACGGTTAAAAATACGGTTATTGTTCCGACAGGCTCTAAAGGCGGCTTTGTCTGTAAAAAATTACCAGAAACGGGTGGTAGAGACGCTTTCGTTAATGAAGGTAAAGAGTGTTACCGTACTTTTATACGCGGCTTACTTGATGTTACCGACAATATTGTTCAGGGGGCTGTAGTTCCACCTCAAGATGTTGTTCGTCACGATGAAGATGACCCTTATTTGGTGGTTGCTGCCGACAAAGGTACAGCGACTTTCTCTGATATATCTAACGGTATATCAGAAGAATATGGTTTCTGGATGGGCGATGCATTTGCTTCAGGCGGTTCAAACGGCTACGACCATAAAAAAATGGGTATTACTGCCCGTGGTGGTTGGGAGTCAGTAAAACGCCACTTCCGTGAAGTGGGTATTAATTGCCAGACAACAGACTTTACTTGTGTTGGTATTGGTGACATGGCTGGCGATGTTTTTGGTAACGGTATGCTGCTATCCAAGCATATTCGCCTGCAGGTGGCATTTAACCACATGCATATTTTTATTGACCCTAATCCAGATTCAGCCAGTAGTTGGGAAGAACGTAACCGTTTATTTAATCTGCCGACATCAACCTGGGATGATTACAATAAGGCGTTAATTTCTGATGGCGGCGGTATTTTCTTACGCAGTGCCAAAGCGATTAAGCTATCACCTCAAATGAAAGAAATGTTAGGTTCTACTAAAGCCAGCATGACACCAAACGAGCTGATACGTGAAGCCTTGATGATGCAGGTTGATTTGATTTGGAACGGCGGTATTGGTACCTATGTTAAAGCAACCAATGAAAGCCATGCCGAAGTCGGCGATAGGGGGTCAGAGCCACTGCGCGTTAACGGTAGAGATCTTAAAGCTAAAGTAATTGGTGAAGGTGGTAACTTAGGTGCCACACAACGTGGTCGTATTGAATTTGCCATGAACGGTGGATTGGTTAATACCGACTTTGTCGATAACGTTGGCGGTGTTACCTGTTCAGATAACGAAGTTAACATTAAGATTTTGCTGAATACATTAGTTGCAGCAGGCGACTTAACGCTGAAACAGCGTAATAAGTTATTGCTCGATATGACAGATGATGTCACGGCGATCGTATTAAAAGACTGTTATCGTCAAACACAGAGCATTAGTATTTCATCATTGCTAGGTGGTGAGCAGTTAAAAGAATATACCCGCTTTATTCATACATTGGAAAAAGAAGGCAAGCTGAATCGTGAGCTGGAGTTTTTACCAACGGATGATGAACTGGCCGAACGTATGGCAAAGGGGCAGGGACTAACACGCCCAGAGCTGTCGATCCTAACTGCCTATGGCAAAATGGTATTGAAAGAGCGATTGGTATTACCAGAAATATTCGAAAATGAGTATTTTAAGCGTCAGCTTTTTGCCAACTTCCCGCAAATGTTGCAAGACAAATATGCAGCAGAGATGGAAAACCATCCGTTAAAAGCGGAAATTATTGCCACTAAACTAGCCAATATGTTGGTAAATGAAATGGGGCCTAATTTTACGCAACGTATGCAGGAAGAGACCGGTGCCGGTGTCGGTGAAGTGACATTATGCTATGCCATCGCACGTGATTTGTTCGACTTATCGGCTATGTGGCGAAAATTAGAGCAGTTGGATAATGTTATTCCTGCTGCTTTACAAACCAAATTGTTGCATCAATTGCGTCGGACAATGCGCCGTGCGACCCGTTGGTTCTTGCGTCATCGTAACAAGGCATTAGATATCCAACAGACGGTTGATTTCTTTAAACCGGCTTATCAGCAGTTATCTGAGTCGTTAGGTAGCTACTTAGCACCTTCAGAAGCAGAACAGTTGCAGCAAAAACAAGCGGCACTGGTTGAGCAAGAGGTCCCTGAAGATATTGCTCAGTACTTAGCCCAATTAAGTACCGTGTTCTCAGTGATGGATATTGCTCAGGTAGCAGATACTGAAAAAATGGCATTGCCTATAGTGTCTGAAATCTACTTTAAATTGGGTGATAAGCTGGATCTGCATTGGTTCCTTGAGCAAATTACCAACCAACCGGTAGCAAATCACTGGCAAGCACTGGCCCGGGCGTCGTATCGTGAAGAGCTTGATTGGCAACAACGCGCCTTATCTGCGGTTGTTGTTCGTAGCTGCGATAAGAAATGTGCCGCAGACGAAGCTGTTACCAGTTGGGTAAATGCTAATGACGCGTTATTAGAGCGCTGGCGTTTGATGTTGTCTGAGTTTAAAACAACGAAGAGCCATGAATTTGCTAAGTTCTCTGTTGCACTGCGTGAATTAATGCTGCTAAGTCACCACTGCGACCCTGTAAAATAATGTTCTAAGTGGCTACAATACCCCGGCAACACCGGGGTATTTTTTTGTTTATAAAAGGCACGCTATGTTTTATCCAATTGCACAAAAATTAATGTTCGCCTGTGATGCTGAGTGGTCACATAATTTTGCTCTGGGCAGTCTAAAACATCTGGCGCATACGCCTTTGGCTGGCTTGTGGCGTCAACATGTTCCAACTAAAGCGTTGACCGTTGCAGGGATCCGGTTTGACAATCCACTGGGCTTAGCGGCCGGACTGGACAAAAATGCCGAGTGTATCGACGCCTTTAGCCAAATGGGTTTCGGCTTTATTGAGGTGGGAACAGTGACACCAAAACCACAGCTGGGCAATGATAAGCCACGTATTTTTCGTTTGCCACAGTCTGAGGCCATTATTAACCGTATGGGATTTAATAACAAAGGAGTCGATTATCTGGTTAATAACGTAAAAAATGCCCGCTATAAAGGCGTATTGGGTATCAATATTGGTAAAAATAAAGATACGCCAAACGAGCAGGGTAAGGACGATTATATTCACTGCATGCGCAAAGTGTATGCCCATGCCAGCTATATTACCGTCAACATTTCATCCCCAAACACACCGGGGTTGCGTGATCTTCAGTTTGGCGATGCACTGCTTGATTTACTGCAAAGTGTGAAAAATGAACAACTCGATTTGCAGGCGCAGCAGGATAAATATGTTCCTGTTTTTGTTAAAATAGCTCCTGATATGGATTTGGTAGCCGTTAATCAGGTCGCCGAAACCTTAATTAAAAGCCAAATGGACGGCGTTATTGCGACCAACACCACATTAGATCGCCAAGATGTACAAGGCCAACGTTATGCGGGTGAAGCGGGTGGTTTAAGTGGTTTACCGGTACGTGCAAAAAGCACCGAAGTGTTACGTCAATTGCGCGCAGCGGTTGGCAGTGCAATGCCTATTATTGGTGTCGGCGGTATTAATGATGCTGATTCAGCAAAAGAGAAACTTGCAGCTGGTGCCAATTTATTGCAAGTGTATACTGGTTTTATTTATCGTGGTCCCGAAATGGTTAAGCAGATCGTTACTAGCTTATAATGATCAACAGCTGATCTGGGTATTTTAGAACAAAACAATCTTTAACATTTTGATCAGCTTAGTGTAATTATTAAAACGTCTAATAAATAAACAACATATTTCAAGCAGGGATTTGCATGCTTAGGCCATCGGAGCACTGGAACTGGATTTACTGTAGTACTAAAGACCGTTTGTTACTGGATATCAGTGATGAGGCTCAGTTTTGCTCACCTTTTACCAGTTCACAATTAGCTTGTAAGCCTACCCAACAGCCGTTATCTATGGCTGAAGCTCAGGCATTTTGGCAAATTGATGACAGTTTGCAGCAGCTTGAAATGCCAGCGGCAGTTCGTTTAGAGTTATGTTTAACAGCACTTTGTGCCCCCTATTTACAACAGCAAGCTCATAAAAGTTGGTATTTCCAGCAAGGAGCGGATTGTTCGGCTAAACCCTTTGAATTGGTGATGTTGAGAGGCCTAAGCGGCCAATATGCTTTGGTATTATCTTCAGAGACAGATTGCGTAACCTGTTTGCTATTAGGTGATATCAGTACGCTTTCAGGTAAGCAGTTAAAACGGCTTCAGGTTATTCGTGTCTTACGCAATCGGATCAGCCCGCTTAAATTAGATATTCCCTTTAGGCATACTGCCTGAAATTAACAATGCTTTATTTCACTTCGTTACAGATCCGACTACACTAGCGTCAATTTTTTGTAGTGGAGCCGTGCAATGTCTGCCATCGATAATTTATCTGCTCAGTGCGAGCCATTTTTTCAGTTACTGCAATCGGCTATACATGAGCAGCAGTTGGTTAAGTTGGTATTGAGTAAATACCATGGCGATGAAGCGATAAAACAGTTACAGGTACGGCCTGTCGAGTTAAAACAACAATGGCAACTCAGCTTTACTTACAAATATCAAACGCAGGACATAACGCACAACTTTGACGCTAACACAGCTATCAGTGAAATCAGAAAGCTGCTAGGCCATAAGTACAGTGCAGCCAATCTGTTTGCCCTCCAGAATGAAGCGCAATTAACCTTTAGTAAAAAAGGCAAGGTGTTGTTCCAGCAAAAAAAGCTATCACAACCCGTTAGCCTATCTGCGATGGAACATAACCGGGAAAAGCAGCGCTATCTCACACTGCAACGGCCCTTTTTACAAGCGCTGGGGGTAACCGATGCTGGTCAGCAATTAGTCCCTGCCATGTCAAGAAAATGGAAACAAATTAATAAATTTATTGAGATTTTTTCCACTGCAGTAAAAGACACCGGTTTAAGTCAGCGCCAGCAATTGCATGTCGCTGATTTTGGCTCAGGAAAGGCCTATTTAACCTTTGCAATGCACGATTACCTTTGTAACACCTTGGGTTTAGAGGCAAAAGTAACCGGTGTGGAGCTAAGGCAGAACCTGGTAGATTTATGCAATAACACCGCAACGCAACTTGGCCTTAACGGAATTGATTTTGAGCAAGGTGACGTAAAGCACTTTAAAGCACGTGGTATTAACGTGATGATTGCACTACATGCCTGTGATATTGCGACTGACTATGCCATCCATATGGGTATTGCTACCGGTGCAGAAATTATTATGTGCTCGCCGTGCTGCCATAAACAAATTCGACCACAGATGAAAATGCCTGATGTACTGGCGCCGATGTTAGCGCATGGTATTCACCTGGGGCAAGAAGCAGAAATGGTCACCGATAGCCTTAGAGCATTGCTGCTGGAAGCATTTGGTTATCACACCAAAGTATTTGAATTTGTGTCACTTGAGCATACCAGTAAAAACAAGATGATCTTAGCGACAAAGGCTAAGAACAAACCGGATAAATCTAAAATCTTAAAACAAGTTGATGAGATTAAAAATTTTTACGGGATTAAGCAGCACTTTCTCGAAGGCCTGCTCGATGCTGAAAATTCAATATTGTAAGCTTTGTTATCCAATACGACAGGATCAAATATGTTTACGCCGGTAATATTGGCGGGAGGTACGGGAAGCCGGTTATGGCCGTTATCACGTAGTCATTTTCCCAAACAGTTTCTGCAACTCGACGACAAGCACACCCTGTTGCAGCAGACGATATTAAGATTAGGCGGCTTAGCGCACGCCAAGCCATTGTTTATTTGTCATGAAGAGCACCGGTTCGTTGCCGCCGAGCAAATAAGACAGCTTAATTTAAAACAGGTTGATATCTTGTTAGAACCAGCAGGGCGCAACACCGCACCAGCTATAGCATTAGCTGCCATGCGTGTCGCGACCCAAGGTAACGCAAATGCGTTACTGCTGGTGCAACCGGCAGATCATGTTATTGCGGATGTTAAGAATTTTCAGCAGGTAATACGCCAGGCATGCTCTTATGCTGAAGAAGGCTATTTAGTCACCTTTGGTATCGTGCCTACGTCAGCAGAAACAGGTTACGGCTATATCAGGCGAGCGGCTGCTGTTGCAAATGCTTTTAGTGTTTGCCAGTTTGTTGAAAAGCCGGATTTTAATACCGCTAAACACTATGTTCAAACGGGTGAGTATTATTGGAATAGCGGCATTTTCATGTTTCGTGCTGATGTTTATTTAGATCAACTTAAACAGTTTAGACCTGACATCTATGCGAGTTGCCAAGCGGCTATAGCTGAGCAGGTTACCGATTTAGACTTTATTCGAATCAACACTGAGGCATTTTTAGCCTGCCCGGCTGAGTCTGTCGACTATGCCATTATGGAGCACACAGCAAAGGCAATTGTGCTGCCGCTTGATGCTGGCTGGAGTGATGTTGGCGGTTACAATACGCTGTGGCAATACCAAAGCAAAGATGATCATAACAATGTGATAAAAGGCGATGTCATGACGCTTGATACGCATAATTGCTATTTGCACAGTGACGACAAATTGGTATCGACGCTTGGCGTGCAAGACTTAATCGTGGTCAGTACAAAGGATGCGGTATTAGTTGCCCACAAAGATAAAGCACAACAGATTAAAGAGCTGGTTAATCAACTTGAACAGGCCGGACGTGTGGAAGCCGCCTCTCATCGTGTGGTCTATCGGCCATGGGGCATCTACGACTGTGTTGATATGGGGGAGCGATTTAAAGTAAAGCGCATTACGGTAAACCCTGGTGCTAAGCTATCGTTGCAAATGCATCATCATCGTGCGGAGCATTGGATAGTCGTTGCCGGTACGGCTTTAGTGACTATTGATGGTGAAAGCCAGTTTATTAGCGAGAATCAGTCGGTGTATATTCCGATAGCGGCAGTTCATGCGCTGGAGAATCCGGGTAAGGTGTCACTTAAATTAATAGAAGTGCAGTCTGGCGCCTATTTAAGTGAAGATGATATTGTGCGGTTTGAAGACAACTACGGTAGAGTATAAGCCGTGTGCAATGCTAGCTTGCTACACGCATCATAAAACCGCCATTCATGTCACGTGCTAATGCTTTTGTTTAAATCGCTGGCATGGTTAAATTTTTGAAAAGGAAAGCACAATGCGTGAGCTGTATATTGCTAATAAAAACTATTCTTCCTGGTCTTTGCGGCCCTGGGTTTTAATGCAGCAACTCCAAATCCCATTTACTGAACAATTGGTCCCGTTTAGTCAGCAAGGTAATTTTGACAAATTTCGCACTTTTTCACCCAGTGGCAAAGTCCCTTGTCTGGTACAAAAAGATCAGGTGGTATGGGACTCGTTGGCCATAGCGGAATTTTTGTATGAAAGCCACAGTAGTGTTTGGCCAAACGACGCTAAAGCACGCGCTTTTGCTCGTTGTGCAGCCGCCGAAATGCACTCTGGCTTTGCGGCACTTCGAAATACCTGTGGCATGAGCTGTGGCCATCGTGTGCAACTTCACATAGTGTCTACAGCCTTGCAGTTGGATATTGACCGTTTATCTGAATTGTTTGAGCAAGGTATCGCACAGTTTGGAGGGCCTTTTCTGGCCGGAGATACATTTAGTGCGGCAGATGCTTTTTTCGCACCTGTGGCATTTCGCATGCAAAGTTATGATTTAGCCTTCTCTACAGAAGCAAAAAATTACCTAGAAAGACTATTGGAACTGCCATCTATGCAAATTTGGTATCAACAAGCGTTAGCAGAAGTTTGGACCGACGATGCACATGATCAGGAAATTGCCAGTCATGGCAAAATAACAGCTGATTATCGTCAGATAGGCTAACGGCGTAGCTATTGTGGCGCTGATGTGGCAAATTATTCCGCGATAACAAACAACACATTAAATATAATTATAAGGAAGGGAAATGGAAGGCTTTATTAGTGCGCTAAACGGCATTATCTGGAGCCCGGTGCTGATTTATCTGTGCCTTGGTGCTGGTTTATTTTATTCAATTCTTACTCGTTTTGCTCAAGTTCGTCATTTTAAAGAAATGTGCAAACTGTTGCTGAATAACAGCGAGTCGGAAAAAGGGATCTCATCTTTTCAGGCTTTGGCGGTATCACTCTCTGGCCGGGTTGGGGTAGGTAATATTGCTGGTGTGGCAGCCGCTATTGGATTTGGTGGCCCTGGCGCTATTTTTTGGATGTGGGTAGTCGCATTTTTAGGTGCCAGTACGGCTTATGCTGAGTCTACGTTAGGTCAAATATATAAAGTAGAAGAAGATGGCCAGTATCGTGGTGGTCCGGCTTATTATTTTGAGCGCTGCTTAGGTTGGCGTTGGCTGGGTATAATTTTTGCCATTTCGGCCATTATTGGTTGTGGTATTTTCTTACCCGGTGTACAGGCAAATGCGGTCGGTAATGCGGTTACGCAGATTTTTGGTGATGGTAATATGGTCGTCACCAGTTTTGGTGAAGTGGGTACATACAAGCTTATTGCCCTTGCAGTTATTTTGATTGTGTTGGCCTTTATCATCTTTGGTGGTATTAAGCGTATTGCTCATTTTACCCAGATAGTGGTGCCCTTTATGGCGCTTGGCTACATCGTTATGGCACTGATAGTGGTGTTTTTAAACCTGGATAAAGTGCCGGCAATATTTGGGCTTATCTTTAACGATGCTTTTACGGCACAAGCGGGTTTTGGTGCGGCAATTGGTTGGGGCGTAAAACGCGGGATATATTCCAATGAAGCTGGGCAGGGTACAGGCCCTCATGCGGCGGCTGCAGCAGAAGTAGATCACCCGGCACAACAAGGTTTAGTACAAGCGTTTTCAGTTTACGTGGATACTTTATTTGTCTGTACCGCGACAGCACTAATGATTTTAATTACACAGCAATACAACGTGGTGGGTGAATTGCCTGCCGGACAATTTATTGTGCAAAATGTTGATGCTGCCACTGAAATTGGCTCTGCTGCATTTACACAAATGGCACTATTTAGTGTGTTTGGTAATTTTGGCCAAGTGTTTGTAGGTATCGCGCTGTTTTTCTTCGCGTTTACTACAATATTGGCTTACTACTACATTACTGAAACGAATGTGGCGTATTTAAATCAGGTGTTTAATAACAAATTACCTACTATCGTGTTTAAATTATTGCTGATGTTTATGGTGGCTTACGGCACGGTAAATAGTGCTGGCTATATCTGGAATATTGGTGATATTGGTGTAGGTTTAATGGCCTGGGTAAATGTTGTAGGCATATTAACGATATTCTTTATGTATAAACCCACTATGCGCTGTTTACGTGACTACGAAGAACAGAAAAAGGCCGGTGGCCCCATTACCTTTGATCCGGTGAAGCTGGGCATAAAAAATGCGACCTTCTGGGAAAATAAGCTTGCTAAGCAGAATGAGCAGCAAGGTAAATAACGCTGATATCGCATAAATTTACAGACACAAAAAAGGGCTCAATAGAGCCCTTTTTTACTAACAAAATATTACGTTATTTAACTTCTACTATCCTGCAGGTATTCGACGCGCCCACGGTCTCCATTACATCACCGTGCGTCATAATCACCAGATCACCACTTTTTAATCCTGCTTTGTCTTTTATGGCATCAATAGCCGCATCTGCCAATGATTGCCCGGATAATACCGTGCTATCGAAAAACGCCGGATACACACCACGATACAGAGCCATTTTGTTTAGCGTCTTGGTATGTCGTGATAGTGCATATATAGGTTGAGGTGAGGTAATACGAGACATTAATTTTGCGGTATAACCTGACTCAGTTAAGGTGATAATGGCCTTAATACCGTCAAGATGGTTAGCGGCATACATGGCTGATAACGCAATGGTTTCACTGATTTCAGTAAAGGTAACATCCATGCGGTGTTTTGAAATTTGTACGCTAGGGTGCTTTTCAGCGCCATCACATACCCGCGCCATAGCACGCACTGTTTCAGTAGGGTATTTACCTGCCGCCGTTTCTGCAGACAGCATGACAGCATCGGTGCCATCCAATACCGCATTTGCGACGTCCATAACCTCAGCCCGGGTTGGCATAGGGCTTTCAATCATGCTTTCCATCATTTGCGTGGCCGTGATCACAACACGGTTTAACTGACGAGAACGGGCAATAATACGTTTTTGCTGGCCAACTAATTCGGCATCACCAATTTCTACACCTAAATCGCCACGGGCTACCATCACTGCATCAGAAGCTCGAATTATGTCATCCAGTGTTTCATCGTCTGCCACGGCTTCAGCGCGTTCAACTTTTGCCATAATGCGCGCTTCTGACCCTGCGGCTATTGCCAGGTCACGAGCCAAACGTAAGTCATCGCCACAGCGAGGAAAAGAAACGGCTAAATAATCAACATCAATTTCAGCTGCGGTAATAATATCGCGCTTGTCTTTATCTGTCAGGGCAGGGGCGGTTAAACCTCCTCCCTGGCGATTAATGCCTTTATTGTTGCTGAGTTTACCGCCTACCGTAACGGTAGTATGCACGCGCGAGCCTTCAACTCTATCAACTGATAATTGAATTCGGCCGTCATCAAGTAACAGCAAATCACCAGGCTCAACATCCTGAGGCAGCTCTTTATAGTCAATACCAACCTGGTGTTCATCACCTTCACCTTTGCCTAGCTCGGCATCCAGTACATAAGGTTGGCCTTCTTCAAGAACCACTGCACCATCTTTAAAAGTGGAAACGCGAATTTTTGGACCCTGCAAATCACCTAATATGGCAACATGTGCACCAAGTTTTGTCGCAGCAGCGCGTACCATGGTGGCACGTTCACGGTGGTCATCCGCACTACCATGCGAGAAGTTTAAACGAAAGACAGATGCTCCAGCCTGGATCAGTTTTTCTATGGATAACTGAGTATTGGTAGCCGGGCCTAGTGTAGCGACGATTTTAGTTCTTCTGTGCATGGTTTATTCCTGCTTGTTGCAAAAGAGGGCGTTTCACGTGAGTTTAGTGTAATGTAATTTTATTACAGAATACAGCCAATGGCTGAATAAAAACGACAGGTTGGTGCAGTGCAACAAGCACTGCATTGTCCATTAATTATTGAAATCTTTTTTATCGAAGCGAGAGCCGCGCAGACTGTCTTTAACTTTCTTTAGGTTTTCACGAAATTTAGTGCCCCGCCGTAATGTAAAACCAGTGGCAAGAATATCAATAAGTACTAGCTGCGCAACCCTTGAAGCCATTGGCATATACATATCAGTATCTTCAGGCACATCCAGCGATAATACTAATGTACATTCTTTGGCAAGTGGGCTGTCGTATGCGGTGATACCAATAACCGTTGCGTCATTCTCACGGGCTATGGCCGCGATGTCACATAAGTTTTTGGTGCGTCCTGTGTGACTAATGCAAACGACAACATCACCTTCAGCACTGTTTATCGCACTCATGCGCTGCATTACAATATCGTCAAAACACACTACAGGAACGTTAAAACGGAAAAATTTGTTTTGAGCATCGTGCGCTACCGATGCAGAAGCACCTAAGCCAAAAAAGGAAATTTTCTTAGCCTGCGTTAAAACATCAACGGCTCTATTTACCGTGTTAATATCAACACGTTGCCTCGCAGTATCTAACGCCGCCATGGTTGATTCAAAAATTTTTGCCGTGTAGGCCTCGGGGCCATCTTCTTCTTCGACATGACGATTAACGTAAGGTGTGCCATTGGCGAGGCTTTGTGCTAAATGCAGTTTAAAGTCAGGAAAGCCTTTAGTATCCAGCCGGCGACAAAAACGATTAACTGTCGGTTCACTTACATCAGCCATTTTTGCTAAGGCCGCTATACTACTGTGTATTGTCGTTTGTGGGTTAGCTAATATAACATCAGCTACTTTTCGCTCTGACTTACTAAAGTTGTTAACGCTAGTAACGATTTTTTCCAGCACGTTCATCCGGTAATTCCTGACTTATTATTCGGTCTATACAGGTTGTAACAAGGTATGTAGCTCTTCAGCACGGTAGTCAAAGTGGTATTAAATTTACCACAAAATGACAGAACCGTTGCTAAGGCTGCCTTATTATATAAGAATAGTCAAAACATTACGCATTCTGTAATTAAATTACATTATATGCGGTTTACAACCCGTTTATGCTGCGATAGTATGGCGTAAGTGTTGTAAAATTACATCTAAATCAAGGGTCAGTTATGACGACAACAGCACAAAATTCAGCATGTGACTTAATTTTATTTGGTACTAAAGGTGATTTAGCGCGGCGCAAACTATTGCCGGCGATGTACCAATTAGAAAAAGCAGATTTACTTTGCACCGAATCACGCATAATCGGTGTTGCGCGCGATGATATGTCGACAGAAGCTTACGCTGAGCTGGTGTTAACCAACCTGAACAAGTTTTTAAAAGAGCCATTGGACAATGACGTTTGGCAGAGTCTGCAACAAAAGCTGGTGTATGTGCAGCTAGACTTGACCAATGAGCAAGATTATAAAAAGCTTTCATCCGTCACTGATATAGCTAAACGCGTGCCGGTAAGCTACTTCGCTACACCTCCATCATTGTTTGGCCCTATTTGTAAAGGTTTGGCCGCTGCAGGTTTGGCTGAAGAGCCAGCTCGCGTGGTGCTGGAAAAGCCTATCGGCCATGATCTTGCCTCTTCAAAAGTAATTAATGATCAAGTGGCGGCATTTTTTAAAGAAAGACAAATTTATCGTATTGACCACTATTTAGGTAAAGAAACGGTGCTCAATCTGTTGGCACTTCGTTTTGCGAACGCCATTTTTGCTGGTAACTGGGATCATAATTCGATAGATCATGTGCAAATTACTGTTGCAGAGGAAGTTGGTGTAGAAGGGCGTTGGAGTTATTACGACGATGCCGGCCAAATGCGGGACATGGTCCAAAACCACTTATTGCAAGTGTTAACACTTATTGCCATGGAGCCTCCAGCACGGTTAGACGCTGACAGTATTCGTGATGAAAAACTTAAAGTACTAAAAGCACTTCGTAGAATCGACATTAGCAATATTCAGGAGAAAACCGTTCGCGGTCAATATGCCAACGGATTTGTCGCAGGTAAAGCCGCACCTGGCTATCTGGATGAAGAGGGTGCGCGCCCTAACAGTAAAACAGAAACCTTTGTCGCAATTAAGGTTGATATTGATAACTGGCGTTGGGCTGGTGTGCCATTTTATTTGCGAACAGGTAAGCGGATGGCCTCTAAACTTAGCGAAGTTGTGATCTGCTTTAAACCACAGCCGCATAATATTTTTCATGCCACTTACAATCAATTACCTGCTAATAAACTGATCATCCGGCTACAACCTGATGAGGGTGTGGAAATTCAGGTAATGAATAAAATACCTGGTTTGGGTGAACATATGCGGCTACAGGAAAGTAAGCTGGATTTAAGTTTCGATGAAACCTTCAAAGCACAGCGAATTGCTGATGCTTATGAACGCTTGCTGCTTGAAGCCATGTTAGGTAATCAATATTTATTTGTCCGTCGTGACGAAGTAGAACACGCGTGGAAATGGGTGGACGGTATTTTAGATGCTTGGAAAACCAGCAATGAACCGCCAAAGTCTTATCAGGCTGGCAGTTGGGGCCCGGTTGCCGCTATCTCTTTATTAGCACGTGACGAACGGAACTGGGAAGAATAAAGCATGATGGAATTACAACAATTTGCTGACACCAGCGCCTTAAATAACGATTTTGCTAACCGTTTGGTCTCTATTTTACAGCAGGGTATAGAACAACGCGGCGCTGCGTATTTGGTTGTTTCTGGTGGTAAAACTCCGCAAGCCTTATTTAATACGCTAAGTCAGGTCGATTTAGCCTGGGACAAGGTGACGGTGTTGCTGGCTGACGATCGTTGGTTAGACGATAACCAACAAGACTCAAACGAACGTTTGGTCAAAGCCACGTTATTACAACAAAAAGCCCAGGCCGCAACATTTGTCAGTTTGTATGCTCAAGGTGCTTCTGCCTTTGAAGGTGTTGCAGAGATATTGCCGCGGGTGAGTGGTTTGCCTCAGTTTGATGCTGTGATATTGGGTATGGGAGAAGATGGCCACACAGCATCATTGTTTCCTTGCAGTGCACAAATTAGTGCTGGGTTGGCTTTAGATGCTCCTGCGGTATTGGCAGTTGAACCTAAAACCGCCCCCTATCAGCGTATGTCGCTAAGTTTACCGCGCTTGTTAAATAGCCGACATCTGTTTTTACATCTGGTGGGAAGTAACAAATTAGCGGTGTTAAACAAAGCGATGGCAGAGCAAGACGCGCTTGCTATGCCGATACGAGCATTTTTACATCATCCCGTAGCGCACGTTACGGTGATGTATAGCGAAAACTAGGGGATAGCCATGGATCCTGTGATTCAGAAAGTAACGGACAGAATTATTGCACGTAGCCAAAAAAGCCGTGATATTTACCTGCAGCGGCTTGAAAAAGCACGGTTAAAAGGCCCGCACCGGGGGGTACTAAGCTGTGGTAATCTGGCGCATGGTTTTGCCGCCTGTAATCAGCAGGATAAAGCCGATTTACGTAGTTTAACCAAAGCAAACATCGGTATTGTTTCGTCTTACAATGACATGCTATCAGCCCACCAACCTTACGAGCACTATCCGGCCATTATTAAACAAGCTGTTGCTGATGTTGGCAGTGTGGCGCAGTTTGCAGGTGGTGTACCGGCAATGTGCGATGGTGTAACGCAAGGCCAACCTGGCATGGAGTTAAGCTTGCTTAGCCGCGATATTATAGCTATGTCTGCTGCGGTTGGCTTGTCGCACAATATGTTTGATGGTGGGCTAATGCTGGGCATCTGCGACAAAATTGTGCCGGGCCTGTTTATGGCAGCACTAAGCTTTGGACACTTACCCTTTATTTTTGTTCCAGCAGGGCCAATGCCTTCAGGCATACCCAATAAAGAAAAAGCTCGTGTGCGTCAGCTTTATGCTGAAGGTAAAGTTGGTAAAGAAGAATTACTTGAGGCAGAGTCAGCGTCGTATCATTCAGCTGGAACCTGTACCTTTTACGGTACGGCGAATTCTAACCAGCTTGTTGTTGAAATGATGGGGTTGCATTTACCTGGCGCGTCTTTTGTCAATCCGGGTACCGCACTTCGTGACGAACTAACTAAAGCGGCAGCGCGCCAAATTACGCGGTTAACGGATTTAGGCACCGACTATTTACCTGTCGGTAAAATGATTGATGCTAAGTCAATTGTTAATGGTATCGTCGGGCTTTTGGCTACCGGTGGTTCAACTAACCATACTATGCATTTAATTGCTATGGCGCGTTCTGCTGGCTATATCGTTAACTGGGATGATTTTGCTGAGTTATCAGCGGCAACGCCGTTGTTAACACGTATTTATCCAAATGGCCAGGCTGATATTAACCATTTCCAATATGCAGGTGGTATGGCGTTGTTGATACGCGAGCTTTTAGACGCTGGGCTGTTGCATGAAGACGTCCATACTGTTGCCGGTGCTGGACTGCGCCGTTATACACAGCAACCTGTTATGCAAGACGGAAAATTAGTTTGGGTAGATGCACCAGAGCAGTCATTGGATACCGATGTATTGGCCACTGTGAAGAAGCCTTTTAAGACGCACGGTGGCTTGGAAGTACTGTCTGGTAATGTCGGACGTGGCGTGATCAAAACCTCTGCTCTGCGTGAAGGCACTGAAGTTGTTAAAGCGCCAGCTGTAGTATTCTCTAGCCAGCACGAGCTAGATGCGGCGTTTAAAGCAGGTGACCTTGATAAAGACTGTATCGTAGTTGTGCGTTTTCAGGGGCCCAAAGCTTGTGGTATGCCCGAGCTACACAAGTTAACGCCACCACTTGGCGTGTTGCAAGACAGAGGCTTTAAAGTGGCTTTGGTCACAGATGGCCGTATGTCAGGCGCGTCAGGCAAAGTGCCTGCGGCTATCCATGTCACACCGGAAGCCATTGATGGCGGCAACATAGCACGTATCAAAACCGGCGATATGATGTTAGTTGATGGTTTAACCGGGCGTTTGGAAGTTTTAGTCTCAGATGAAGAGTTAGCCGCACGCCATGTTGAGACCTTAGATATGGCTGACAGCTATTATGGCATGGGCCGTGAGATGTTTGGTGCACTGCGCACTCAGTTAACCGGGGCAGAACAAGGGGCCTGTAGTTTGTTTATAACAGAGGAGCACTTGCATGGCTAAGTCGCCAGCCTATGCGATAGTGGCTGATATCGGTGGGACTAATGCTCGGTTTAGCCGTGTTTCGCTTGCCAGTTTGGCACTAGATGAGGTTGCAGTGTTCCCGTGTGCGGATTTTGCTACCTTGGCTGATGCGCTGCTGCATTATCAACAGCAAAAAAACCTACAAGATATTAAACACGTCGCTATCGCTATCGCGTGTCCGGTAACCGGCGACAATGTCAGTATGACCAATTTTCATTGGCAATTTTCTATTCAGGCAATGCAGCAACAACTGGCATTAGACGCCTTGCAGGTAATTAATGATTTTACCGCTGTTGCTATGTGTTTACCTGCATTGACGCTTGAACAAAAAGTCAAGTTTGGCCAGGGTGAAGTGCAACCAGGCAAGCCAATGGCTGTGCTGGGTGCCGGAACCGGGCTTGGCGTTGCGCATTTGCTACCCGTGAACGATATGTATGTTCCGTTGCCTGGAGAAGGTGGCCATACTGATTGGGCTGCCCAGAATGAGCAAGAATGGTTTATCCAGCAAACGTTGGCAAAAGAATATGGCCATGTTTCCCCTGAACGATTGTTGTCTGGCCCAGGGTTAGAGGCAATTTATCGTGCACTGGCATTATATCGTAAGCAGCAGGTAGAACCGATATCTGCGTCACAAATAGCGACTCAGGCACTTAGTGGCGAGTCTGAACTGGCAAAAGCAACGATAGCGCAGTTTTTTGCTAGTCTCGGCAGTATTGCTGGCGATCTGGCGCTTACGCTTAGTACCTTTGGCGGTGTGTACATCGCAGGCGGTATAGTACCAAAATTATTGCCACTGCTAGAAGGTAGTGAATGTAGAACACGTTTTGAAGCAAAAGGCCGGTTTAGTGCGTTTAATCGCCAGATCGCCACCTATGTCGTTACGGCAGAACAGCCTGGTTTAGTCGGTGCTGCCGTTTACCTGAAACAATTTTTGGCGAGTAACTAATATGGCATTTGAAAATTGGCAATTACAACCTGGAACACTATTTGATCAAGGGCCTGTGGTTCCGGTAATTGTGATCAAAGACTTAGCAGACGCCGTTCCAATGGCAAAAGCACTTCTGGCAGGTGGCATTAAAGTGCTTGAAGTGACACTGCGAACGCCTGCTGCGTTAGATGCCATTCGTTTATTAGCAAAAGAAGTGCCTGAAGCGATTGTTGGGGCCGGTACCGTTACCACTGCGGTTCAACTGCAGCAGGTTATTGATGCAGGCGCAAAATTTGCTATCAGCCCAGGCTTAACACGCGAATTATTGCAAGCAGGGAAAGATGCGATAATCCCGTTAATTCCGGGTATTGCCAGCATATCAGAATTGATGGAAGGTACCGGTTTAGGTTACAGCCACTTTAAATTTTTTCCGGCCGAAGCAGCTGGAGGTGTTAAAACATTAAAGTCTATTTATGGACCTTTTGCCGATATTCGTTTTTGTCCAACCGGTGGCATTAATGAAAAGAACTTTAAAGACTATTTAGCCTTGCCAAACGTTAAATGTGTCGGTGGGTCATGGATAGTTCCAGACGATGCTGTTGCCAATAAAGACTGGAGCCGAATCACTGAATTGTGTAAAGCGGCAATAGTACAAAGTCAGCAATAATCAGCTTTAACAAACATTAAAACAAACGCCCGGAATTTACCGGGCGTTTGTTTTGAGTTTGTAGGTAAAAACGCGTATAGTACTGCACTTTTTACCCTCAGGTGACTTAGGTTGCTTGTGGGCTCTGTCGGTCATAACCTGTTCTGGAACACACTGTGATATCAACTGCTAACATTACAATGCAATTTGGCGCCAAGCCGCTGTTTGAAAATATTTCAATTAAATTTGGTGAAGGTAATCGCTATGGCTTAATTGGTGCCAATGGCTGCGGTAAGTCTACTTTTATGAAGATTTTAAGCCGTGAGTTAGAGCCCTCTGCAGGTAATGTGTTTGTCGAGCCAAACCATCGTGTGGCCAAGCTTCATCAAGATCAGTTTGCATTTGAAAAGTATTCAGTTATCGATACCGTTATTATGGGTCATGCTGAGCTTTGGGCAGTAAAAGAAGAACGCGATCGCATTTACGCCAGTGCAGACATGAGCGAAGAAGATGGCATGAAAGTCGCTGATCTGGAAGTCGCTTTCGGCGAGATGGACGGTTACACCGCAGAATCTCGCGCTGGCGAACTGCTTATTGGCGTTGGTATACCGGTTGAACAGCATTTTGGTCCTATGTCCGCTATTGCGCCGGGTTTCAAGTTACGCGTGTTATTGGCACAAGTATTATTTGCCGATCCGGAAATCATGCTGTTAGATGAACCAACAAACAACCTGGATATTAATACTATCCGCTGGTTAGAAACTGTGTTGGCCGAGCGCAATAGTACTATGGTGATTATTTCGCACGACCGTCACTTCTTAAACAGCGTTTGTACCCACATGGCTGACTTGGATTACGGCGAACTACGTTTGTATCCCGGTAACTATGACGAATACATGTTTGCAGCGACTCAGGCTCGTGAGCGTTTATTGTCAGACAACGCGAAGAAAAAAGCGCAAATTGCCGAATTACAAACTTTCGTTAGTCGTTTCTCTGCAAACGCGTCGAAAGCTAAGCAAGCCACATCACGGGCCAAGCAAATAGATAAAATTCAGCTGGATGAAGTAAAAGCCTCTAGCCGTGTTAACCCATTTATCCGTTTTGAACAGCAAAAACAATTATACCGTTTAGCACTTGAAGTCGAAGGTTTAAGTAAGAGCTTCGGTGAACTTAAGTTATTAAAAAACCTTGGTCTCACTATTGAAGTTGGTGAAAAAGTGGCCATTTTAGGCGCCAATGGTATTGGTAAAACCACGTTGCTCAAGTGTCTGGTCGGTGATTTAAAGCCAGAGACCGGTACGGTTAAATGGTCTGAAAACCATAAAATTGGTTATTACGCACAAGATCATGCTCATGAATTTACTGCAGATATCAGCTTGTTTGAGTGGATGACTCAGTGGAAGCAGCCATCTGACGATGAACAGGCTATTCGAGGCATTCTGGGACGTTTACTGTTTTCTCAGGACGAGATAAATAAGTCAGTTAAAGTATTATCGGGCGGTGAAAAAGGCCGTATGTTGTTTGGTAAGTTGATGCTACAACGGCCAAATATTTTGGTGATGGATGAACCGACTAACCACCTGGATATGGAGTCAATTGAATCGCTAAATTTGGCATTGGAGCATTACAAAGGCACCTTGCTGTTTGTTAGCCATGACCGTGAGTTTGTTTCTAGTCTGGCCAGCAGAATTATCGAGATCACTGATAACGATATACGTAACTTCGTAGGCACCTACGAAGAGTATTTGAACGCACAAGTTAGCTAACCAATATAAAAAGGCCAGTTTAAAACTGGCCTTTTTACTTGAAATATCTCTCTACGCCCCCATGTCTTTTGTAAGCATTGTTTATTAGAGCTTACTCGTGCACGCTTTACTTTAAGCTGATTAATGCGCAGTTTGTGCACCAGGTTTGTATCGTTCAACATGTTGATAAAAGGATCCGCTATGAAAATCAATATTGGTATTAATGATGAACAGCGTAAAGCAATCTGTGACGGCTTATCTGTACTATTGGCAGATACCTATACTCTGTATTTAAAAACGCATAACTACCATTGGAACGTAACTGGCCCAATGTTTCAAACGTTGCACACCCTCTTCGAAACGCAATACAACGAGCTGGCATTGGCCGTGGACGATATAGCCGAGCGTATCCGTGCGTTAGGTGAGTTTGCACCAGGTTCTTACAAAGAATTCGCTAAACTTACTAGTATCAAAGAAGTAGATGGCATTCCCACTGCTGAAGAGATGATAAAAGATTTAGTGAAAGGGCAAGAAGCTATTGCTAAAACAGCTCGGTCAATTGTTCCTGTCGCTGACAAAGCGTCTGATGAGGTTAGCCTGGATTTGTTGACGCAACGCATGACGGTACACGAGAAAACCGCCTGGATGTTACGTAGCCTGGTAGCTTAATCGTCCTATACTGTAAAGCCTTACAGCGCCAGAGGTCTGGCCTGTAGGGCGGCAGTGGTGTCTGAGCGCATAAAACTGTCATTTGGACAAAAAACACTAAGATTTTCTGCGTAAACCTTGTAAAATCCCGCCAAGAAGTAACACTTATAGCTGATGCCGTTTTTGGATGTATCCGCTACAGGAGAAGATATCCAATGAAAGCCTTGCAATATGCGCAGAATGTTGCAGATCTGTTTGCTTTACCGGAAGGATATTTAAAAGTAAAACAACTTATGGATTCGGATACCGCGAGTCTGGATGAAGTTGCAGAAGTTATTTTACTTGACCCTATACTTACGGCTAAATTGCTAAAACTAGCCAACAGTGCCATCTACAACCTGCCTTATCAGGTCGAAAGTGTAAGCAAAGCCTTGTTAATATTAGGGAAAACTCAGGTTTACAACTTAATTTTGAGCATAGGTATTGCATCTGCTTGCAGTAATATTGATAGTTCATCAATTGATTTAGAACGCTTTTGGGAGCAGAGTGTTAATGCTGCACTCATCGCGAAATTTCTTGCTCAATGCTGTCAGCTAAAACCTTGTGATAGATATTATGTTGCTGGCCTTTTGCATAACATTGGTGAGATGGTGGTATTGCATAACGATGCGACACTGGCTAACCAATGTCAGAACTATTCAGCTGAAGAAAAACCCTGGCAGCGTCAGCAACAACTGCTTGAATTTACTTATGCTAATTGTGGCGCAGAGTTATTACACCTTTGGCAGTTACCTGATAGCATCGTTGCGCCGGTTGCGTTGCAACACAGCTACAAGTTTGACCCGAAAAATAAACCACAACTTGTATTATATCTTGCAGTTCGCCTGGCGTTGGCAAATCAACATCCTGAAATGTACACCACTAAGCAATTAGTCGATCCTTTTGTACTTGAATTACTGCAGTTGACCCAACAAGATGTTATTCGCGCCATCGATTTTTGTAATACCGAAGGGTTGTTTATTTTATCGGTATTAAATCCCAGAATCAGCACTATTTATTAATCTTCAGTGGATAGAAGCACTAACAGTACTTCTATCGGCTATTCAGGTAGTTATCAATGAAAAAATCACCCCTGTATACCGCTTATTCCGGTTCAGCGTTACTCGAGACGCCTTTGTTAAATAAAGGCAGCGCTTTCACAGTTGATGAGCGCATAGCGTTCAACTTGGCAGGCTTACTGCCTCCTCGCTACGAAACTATTGAAGAACAAGTCAGCCGTGCTTACATGCAATACAAGAGTTTTGATACGGCAATTAATAAGCATATTTATTTAAGAGCCATTCAGGATAACAACGAAACCTTGTTTTACCGTTTGTTACAACAACACCTGGACGAAATGATCCCCATTATTTATACGCCGACGGTAGGCGATGCGTGTGAGCAATTTTCTGATATTTATCGTAGTGCCCGCGGATTGTTTATTAGCTATAACGACAGGCATCAGTTGGATGACATTTTGCGTAATGCAACTAAACGTAAAGTGAAGGTGATAGTGGTTACCGATGGTGAGCGCGTGCTGGGCTTAGGTGATCAAGGGATCGGCGGTATGGGCATCTCTATCGGTAAATTGTCGCTTTATACCGCTTGTGGTGGCATTAGCCCAGCTTATGCGTTACCTATGATGCTGGATGTTGGCACCAACAATGAAAAGTTATTAAACGATCCGATGTACATGGGGCTTAGGCAAAAGCGCGTAGGCCAGGCAGAGTACGATGAATTTGTAGAGCTATTTATTCAGGCAGTAAAACGCCGCTGGCCTGAAGCTATTATTCAGTTTGAAGATTTTGCTCAGCCAAACGCTATGCCATTCTTACAACGTTATCGCGAGCAAGTGTGTTGTTTTAATGATGATATCCAAGGCACAGCGGCGGTTACAGTAGGGACACTACTTGCCGCGTGCCGTAGCAAAAATGTGCAATTATCTGCCCAGCAAGTTGTTTTTGTCGGCGCGGGCTCAGCCGGTTGTGGCATCGCAGAACAAGTTATTAGCCAGATGGTAGCGGAAGGGATCAGCGAGTCTCAAGCCCGCAGTCAGATTTTTATGATTGACAGATTTGGCCTGTTAACGGACGCGACACCCGGTTTACGAGACTTTCAACAAGCACTGACGCAACCGCAAAAAACTATTGAAAGCTGGAGCTACAGTGGTGAGTTCCCAAGCTTACTGGATGTCATGAATTGCGCTAAACCAGGTATTCTTATTGGGGTATCGGGGCAAGCAGGTTTGTTTACTGAGCCGGTGATCCGCGCAATGAAAGCAGGTGTTAGTACACCTATTATTTTCCCATTGAGTAATCCGTCAAGACAGGTTGAAGCCACACCAGAGCAAGTTATTACCTGGACAGAGGGCGATGTCATTATTGCCACAGGCAGTCCATTTGCACCGGTTAGTTATAATGGACAGCAATATGTTATAGCGCAGTGTAACAACAGCTATATTTTTCCGGGCGTTGGTTTGGGCGTTATTGCCATTAAAGCCAGGCTTATTAGCGACGAAATGCTGCGTGAAGCCAGTAAGACACTAGCAGCTGCGTCACCTAAAGCTAATAATGGTAGCGGTGGCCTGTTGCCTGCGTTTACAGAACTGGCAGCACTTAGTAAAAAAATAGCGTTTAACGTGGCCAAGGTCGCGATAAAACAAGGTTTGGCGCTTGAAGTTGATGACGTTATCCTCCAACAAAAAATAGACGAGAATTTTTGGTTACCCCAGTACCGACAATATAAGCGGATAAGTGCCTAGTTCAGAAAAAGCTGGTTACAATTTGTTTAGACTAATGCAATGCTTATAGGTAGTCTGTCATTTGGTGATAATCAAAACAACAAGGACCTCTAAGCATGTATAAATCGTTAATTGCCTTGGCCGTAGCCGGCGTTCTTGCCGGCTGTAACCCAGCGCCGGACACGTCTTCTTCTACCTCAGTAAACGTTGCAGCGGAACAACCTCAAGAAAATCTTCAATCTGAAACGCAACGACTAAACCAATGGTTTGAGGTTAAGTACGAAGAGCAGCTACAGGAAAGTCCGCTGCAAATGACTTTTTTGGGACGCAAAGACAAATACGATCAAGTTGATGATACCTCTGTTGCGGCTGAAGAAAAGCAACTAGCCTGGTTAGCTGCAAGCGTAGATGAACTCAAAACCAATTTTGATTACGCGAAACTGGATCTTGAGGCACAAACGTCTTACGACATTTGGGTACATCAATACGAAGAAGCCAAAGAGGGCGTTGCATTTCGCAAAAATGCCTACACGTTTACCCAAATGCAGGGTATTCATGCCTTACTGCCGCAAATTTTAATAAATTTTCATAAAGTCGATAACGCTGAGGATATGCAGGCATACGTTAAACGTATTGAAGGCATTAGCCGCGCGTTGACGCAACTAATGGAAAGGGCGCAAGCCAATGCTAAGCAAGACGTAAGACCCCCACGCTTTGCCTACGAAGGTGTATTACAACAAATCAATAACCTAATTACCGGTGCGCCTTTCACCGATACGGAACAGGATGTCCCGTTGTGGAGTGATGCCAAGGGTAAAATTGACGCGCTGGTTAACGCAGATAAATTAACTGATGATCAAGCAAAAGAATTGTCTGAAGAAACTAAAGCGGCGTTGCAAACCCACTTTTTACCGGCATACAGTGCGTTAAAACAATGGTTGGAACAGGACATTGTTAACACGGATGACATTGCGACCGGTGTCGGTAAACAAATGGATGGCACAGCGTATTACAACTATCGGTTAAAAGTGTCTACAACGACAGATTTAACCGCAGATCAAATTCATAATATTGGTTTGGCAGAAGTCGAGCGTTTAACCAAAGAAATGATCACCATTAAAGATAAAGTGGGTTTTAAAGGTGATTTGGCCGCCTTCTTTAAATTTATTAAAGATGATGATCAGTTTTATTATCCGGAAACAGACGAAGGCCGTGAAGCCTATCTGGAAGATTCGCGTAAATATCTGGCGTTTATTAACGAACAACTACCAAACTACTTTGGTATTTTGCCAAAGGCAGATTTAGTGGTAAAACGGGTAGAGCCGTTTCGTGAACAGCCCGGCGCTGCCCAGCACTACTTCCCTGGTACCCCGGATGGTGCAAGACCCGGTATTTACTATGCGCACTTGTCTGACATGCGTTCTATGCCAAAAAATGAGATGGAAGCCATTGCATATCACGAAGGCAATCCTGGCCATCATATGCAAATCTCTATCGCTCAGGAATTGACTACAGTACCTACTTTCCGTACGCAAGCTGGCTTTACTGCTTATTCTGAAGGCTGGGGCTTGTATTCAGAGTTACTGGCTAAAGAAATGGGGGCTTATCAAAACCCGTATTCAGATTTTGGCCGGTTAATTACTGAAATGTGGCGGGCAGTGCGTTTGGTGGTTGATACAGGACTTCATAGCAAAGGCTGGAACGAACAGCAGGCTATTGATTACTTTATGGAAAAAACACCGATTGCCCAGGGCGCCATTATCTCTGAAGTGCGTCGTTATATTGTGTGGCCGGGTCAGGCAACAGCATACAAAATTGGTATGATAAAAATCCTGGAATTACGTAGCAAAGCTAAAGCTGAGTTGGGTGATAAGTTTGATATTCGAGCTTTTCATGACACGGTATTGGGTGGCGGGGCACTGCCTCTGAGTGTACTTGAAAAACGGGTGAACAATTGGATTGCTGCAACTAAAGCAACGTAATGTCATGTTGCCGAATGATTAGGTAGGCGTTATGTCCACCTAACGTTTTATAAAGGTTGTTCATCGTGTATGAGCAGCCTTTTTTGATCAGAATACGCATAAAACCGTATAGTTGCCGGTTAAGACAACATTCATTCTAATAAAAGGACGCCTAATGCCGTTTACACGCTTTGTTGTAGTGCTTTTTTCAATTTTACTGTTCAGTGCTTTTAGCACTTTTGCGCAGGTTAGAGGGGCAGGCCGAGTCACTCAAGTGATTACAGCACCTATTAGCTTTGAACAACAAGCCAGCAGAGTTGAAGCGGTTGGAACGGCAGAAGCACTACAATCTGTAGTGGTATATCCAGCGGTTGGAGATAAAGTTACTGCGGTCAATTTTGTGCCGGGTCAGTTGGTTAACAAAGGGGATGTACTGCTAGAGCTGGATTCCAGACGTCAGCAAGTGGCCGTTGACAGAGCAACTATTCAGTTGGCAGATGCAAACCGAACCCTTACCCGGCTGCAAGCCAGTCGTAAGCAGGGCGCAATCGCCCAAAGTGAATTGGATGACGCCATTACTGCGCGAGACTTAATGCAAGTGCAATTAACCGAAGCGTTAACTGAACGCCAGGACAGAGCGGTGCGGGCGCCTTTCACTGGCATTGCCGGGCTTACCGACGTCGAGCAAGGCGACCGTATAAACCAGCAAACGGCAATCACCACTATCGATAACCGTGAACAACTGTTAATAAATTTTAGTGCGCCCGAAGCGGCACTTACCATTTTGCAAGGTAATGCTCATGTTGAATTGGCACCATGGCATGCACAAGAGCTGCGTATCAAAGCAAAAATTCAACAGATTGACTCGCGCATTGACAGTGTTAACCGCAGTATTCGTGTGCGCGCATTATTAGATAACCGTGCAGATATATATCGCCCGGGTATGAGCTTTCGCGTCATCATGCAGTTAGCTGGAGAAGAATATCCTGTTGTTCCTGAAGCTGCGTTGTTGTGGGGAGCAACCAGTGCCTATGTGTGGTTAGCAGAAAATGGCGTTGCTAAACGGGTTGATGTACAAATAAAGCAGCGATTAGCAGGACGTTTATTGGTGTCTGGTGCACTTAAACTGGGTGATGAGCTAATTGTTGAGGGCGTTCAGACCTTGCGTGAAGGTCAGGCAGTTAAAGCCGCTGTGCCTGCAGCGGCAAATAATGTGCTTTCGGACGGTGCATTATGAGCAAGCCCCTACCACAGAATGATTTGCCATCATTGTCTATTCGTCGACCGGTTTTAATTGTCGTATTAAATTTACTGATTATTATTGCTGGCTTTGCTGCTCTTAATGCCATAGAAGTGCGCGAACTTCCAGACGTTGACCGGCCTATTGTGTCAGTTACGGCAGCGTTTCCTGGTGGCTCGCCCGAAACAGTTGATACTGAAGTTACCAGTAAATTAGAAGGTGCTGTTGCCCGTGTCAGTGGCGTTAAGTCAATAAATGCGTCCAGTGAAGAGGGCAGTTCACGGGTAAGGGTTGAATTTCGCCCAGGTATCAATCTTGATGATGCCGCCAATGAAACCCGTGAGGCGGTAAGCCGTGTACAACGTGAATTACCCGAAGGGGTCGAGCGTCTGGCTATTATTAAAGCCGACAACGATGCTGAAGCAGTGGTCAGCTTGGCGGTGTCCAGCGAAACGCTAGATTTAGAAACACTTACTGAGCGCGTAGAAACCGACTTAGCACCCTTATTTTTAAGTATTCCAGGCGTTGCTGATGTTCGCCTCAACGGTGACCGGGAGCGGGTGCTGCGGGTGCTTCTCGATCCACTTCGCTTAACCAGTTTTAATCTTGCGGTAACCGATGTGGCAGCCGCGCTGCGTCAGGCGCCTTTTGATGTGCCTGCAGGCAGTATGAAGTCAACGGATCAGCAGCTTATTGTCCGTGCTGACGCAACATCGATTACCGCTGAACAAGTGGCCGACATCATTGTTAGCGGTAACACCCGGGTTGGCGATGTCGCTACGGTGTATTTTGGCCCGGCTGATGCACAAAGCTTAGTGCGGCTGGATGGTAAACCCGTCGTGGGCTTGGGTGTAATTCGTCAGGCGCGCTCTAATACCATAGAAATTTCTGATGAAGTGCTTGCCATGGTTGCCCGACTGGAAAGTCGTTTTCCGGAATTAGTTATTCAGGTTACCTCAGATGATGCTGAATTTATCCGGGGCTCTGTAAAAGAAGTTATTACCTCTTTGCTATTAACCATTGCGTTGGTTGTGGCGACACTCTGGCTATTTATTGGCTCAGGGCGAGCCACCATAGTGCCAGCCTTGTCCATACCCGTGTCGCTAATTGGCGCCGTGGCTGCAATTTGGTTAATGGGTTTCTCAATAAATATTCTCACCTTGCTGGCATTGGTGCTCGCTACCGGGTTAATCGTTGATGATGCCATTGTGGTGACAGAAAACATTCAACGTCGTCGTAGCATGGGGCTAGGCGCCAGAGCGGCGGCGGTTATTGGTACACGTGAGGTGTTCTTCGCTGTAGTGGCGACAACGGCGGTACTGGTTGCTGTTTTTGTTCCCATAGCGTTTTTACCGTCAACTGCAGGGCGCTTATTCCGCGAGTTTGGCGGTGTGCTGGCCATTGCAGTAATTATTTCATCGTTCGTGGCGTTATCACTGGTACCGGCATTAACGGCGCGATTACCGTTAAAACAAGGTAGTAAAAATGTATTTTCTGGTGTTGGCAATAAGGTGCTTAACCTCTATCAGCGCAGCTTACATGTTGCGCTAGATAAAGCATGGTGGGTATTTATAGCTTGTTTGGTGGCAGCAGGTTCAGCAATAAGTCTTTACACTGTGCTTGATAACGAACTGATGCCTTCTGAAGATCGCGGTACCATACGAATTTTTGCCCGCGGGCCTGATGGTGTAGGGCTTAATTTCATGGACCGTCAGGCTGATAAAATGGAAGACATTTTGTTGCCGTACGTTAACGGTGGCGATATTGATTCTATTTACACGGTTGTAGGGCAATGGGATCCTAATTTAGTTTTTATTACGGTGCCACTGAAAAACTGGAGTGAGCGTGAACGGTCGCAGCAAGAGATTATTGCAGAAATAAGTCAGCCACTGGGCGCTATTCCCGGCGCGCCTGCTCGGGCGTTTGGTTCAAATAGCCTTAACTTGCGTGGTCAAGGCGGTGGTTTGGAATTAGCTTTAACTGGCGAAAGCTATACCGGTATTTTTGCCGCAGCGCAGGCCTTTTCAAAAGTCATTCAGCAAGAAATGCCTGCACTTGGGATGCCACGTATTTCGTATCAGCCGACACAGCCACAGCTTAGGGTAAACATTGACCGGCGCCGGGCGGAAGAGCTTGGAGTGAAGCTGTCCGACATTGCAACTACGTTACGCGTTGCTATTAATGGCGATGATTTAGCTGATTTAAATGTGGGCGATCAAGCTATTCCGGTGATATTGCAAGCAGTAACCTCGCAGGTACAAGACCCTACTGATTTAGCTAACCTTTACGTTGGTTCCAGCAACGGCGGTTTAGTGCCGCTATCAAGTTTAGCCACGATTTCAGAAGAAGGTGTTGCGGCCGAATTAGAACGACAGGCGCAGCGCCGTGCCATTGAAATGGAAATGGAATTACCTGAAGAACTGCCTATTCAAATCGCAGTTGAGCAATTAAGAGCCTTGGCAGAGCAACACTTGCCAGCCAATATCGGCCTGGTATTTTTGGGTGAGGCGCAAACCTTTGAAGAAACCGCGCGAGAAGTAACACTGACCTACGTGTTGGCGTTTATTATCGTGTTGTTGGTGCTAGCAGCACAATTTGAAAGCCTAAACAGTGCTGTTGTTGTAATGGCGACAGTACCTTTTGGCATTGCAGCGGCATTATTTGCGTTATTTCTTACCGGTACGTCAATCAATATATACTCTCAAATAGGTTTGGTAATGTTGATCGGTTTGCTGGCAAAAAATGCTATTCTGCTGGTCGAATTTGCTGATCAACTTCGAGATCAAGGTTATAGCGTAAGAGAGGCGGTAGAAAATGCAGCCAGTATTCGCTTGCGGCCCATTACCATGACATTGTTGTCGACGTTACTCGGCGGTTTACCATTGATTTTATCTAGCGGAGCAGGCGCTGAAGCCCGCAATGCCATTGGTTGGGTAGTTTTTGGTGGCTTAGGTATTGCTGTTATTTTTACGCTGTATTTAACACCGGTATTGTATTTAGCTTTGGCCAGGTTCGCCAAACCCCGGGCCGATGAGAACAAACGCCTTGAAACTGAATTAGACGAAGCCGAGCAGCTAGAACAACGCTAAGGAGACGATTATTACCAGCATTCGCCCTGTTGTGACACCCGGCAATGCCGATCTGTGGTTTTTGCCATTGGGAGGCACGGGTGAAATAGGCATGAATCTTAACTTGTATGGCCATGCTGGCCGCTGGTTAATGGTAGATTGCGGCGTTACCTTTAATAGTCCGTTAACGCCGCAGAGAAGTGCAGCGCACACTAGCACTGAACTTGCCGAGGTTGTGACAGCCGATCCGGCGTTTATTTGCGATCAAGTCGACAATTTGTGTGGCATTGTTATTACGCATGCGCATGAAGATCATATTGGTGCCTTACCTCATTTATGGCCGCGTTTTAAATGCCCGGTTTACACCACACCTTTTACTGCTGAAATTCTGCGGCGCAAACTTAATGGTACTGGTCTTCTGGAAAAAATGCCGATCATTGAGGTGCAAAGTGGCGACACCATTAATATTGGCCCATTTAACCTGATTTGGTTGGCCATCACGCATTCTATTCCTGAGCCACATGCGCTAATAATTAAAACTGCTGCTGGCAGTGTGTTTCATACTGCAGATTGGAAAATGGATGCCAGCCCAATACTCGGGCGAGCGTTTAAACCAGCGGTATTTAAACGTTTGGCACAGCAAAATATTACCGCAATGGTGTGTGATTCAACGAACGCACTTCGCAGCGGTTTTTCCGTATCAGAAGCGGATTGTGCTGCGGCGTTGCTACACGTTATCTCATCAGCAAAGGCTAGAGTGGTGGTAACCGGTTTTAGCTCTAATGTTGGCAGGCTAATTTCACTGGCGCGCATAGCGGTTAAAACCGGTCGCTATTTAGCGTTATTAGGCCGCTCATTAGACAATATGGTGGGTGCCGCTCGTGCAACCGGACATTGGCCTGAAGATCTTATTGTGATTGATGCACAACATGTAGGTTACTTACCCAAGCATGAAGTTTTGGTTGTTGCAACGGGTTCACAAGGTGAGCCCAGAGCAGCACTTAGCCGTTTGGCCGATGACCGACATCCGCTGTTGTTATTAGAGCAAGAAGATTTAGTTATTTTTAGCTCCATTATTATCCCCGGTAACGAGATGTTAATTGCACGGTTGGTAGAGAAGTTTAAAGCGCGCCATATTACAACCATGCAAAGCCACGATACTGACTTACCTATTCATGTGTCCGGTCATCCTAATGGCGCAGAGCTTGATTTACTGTACCGTTGGGTACAACCCAAAATAGCGGTACCCACCCATGGCGAGGCAGCACATTTAGCCGAAAATGCCAATATAGCCAGGGCTGCAGGTGTGCAAATACAACTGTGTGGACAAAATGGTGATTTATTTGAGCTGGCACCGAACCCCAGGCTGTGGCCTGGTTATGCCAAAGTAGGCCGTTTAGCGGTAAACCGCTAGGGAGCACAATTGCAGTTACATATACTGTCTTCCATTACCGAGGTAAGCCAAACCAGCTGGGATGCGCTATTCGATAGCCAGTATCCGTTTTGTCGTTACGCGTTTTTGCATGCATTAGAGCAGGGTGGCAGTGTCGATACCGCCACGAGTAAACACCAAACCGGCTGGCAGACCATGCATTTACTGCTTAAACAAGATGACACCCTCATTGCAATAATGCCGGCGTATTTAAAACAGCATTCTTATGGTGAATACTTCTTTGATTGGCAATTCGCAAAAGCGTATCAGCAATACCAACTGCCGTTTTACCCTAAACTAATTAACGCTATTCCATTTACACCAGCCCAAGGGCCACGTATTGCTATTGCACCCGGGGCTGTGCGCTCAGACGTGTTAACCATTCTACAGCAAGCCATCCGTCAATTAATGTTGCAGCTAAAACTCAGTCAGTTTCAAAGCCTGTACGTCGCCCCAGACGACAGGGCGGTTTTTCAAACGGGTGACTATCTCGAACGCTACGATGTGCAATTTCAGTGGCATAATAATCATTATCTTGATTTTAATGCCTTTTTAGCCGCGCTTAGCTCACGTAAACGCAAACAAATTCGCAAAGAGCGAAGCGTAGTAGAACAGCAAGGTGTTGTTATAAAAACCCTTTCAGGCACTGAGCTGGATGCTGATTTTTGGTCATCGTTTTATCAGTTTTACTGTGCCACCTATTTTAAGCGCTCAGGTCATCAGGGCTATATTAGTCTGGACACCTTTTCACTATGGGGCCAGCATCTTGCCGATAGCATTGTTGTTTTTGCCGCTTATGCTGCACAGCAGTTAGTCGCAGCGTCGTTGTGCTTTCGCTCAGATGATACGCTTTATGGTCGCTATTGGGGCTGTTCTGCCGATTATGACCGGCTGCATTTTGAATGCTGTTATTACAGTGGTATAGAGTATTGTATTGCACAGCAATTAAGTTTTTTTGATGCGGGGGCCCAGGGTGAACACAAATTGCAGCGCGGGTTTAAGCCAGTGGTACGCCATGCATTTTACGATATTGCCCCTACAATGCTGTCTGAAGCGGTAACGCGTTACTGCAATGAAGAGCGCCAAAGCATTTTGCAGTACGTAGACCAGGCCAGTGACTTATTACCGTTTGCCAAAAAAGCCGATAATTGATGCGTATCACATTACTGGCATCTTATGGTTACGTTTCTGCTGTTTTAACTATCCGGTTGTGTCTTTAGGTGCTGCAATAATGTTACTAGCCGTTGTTTGTCATCTGCGTTTTGCTGCTTAATTTGACTCAGTTCATGCAGGGTATTTATAGCACTGAGCACTAGCAGTTGATCTCTGTTTGCCAGTGGAGACTGCGCTCGCATTGCTGACACATTTTCATCAAGCACGTTTGCCAGCAACTGCAAAGCAGCTTGCTGGCCTGGTGGTGCTTTAAACTGATATTCCCGCCCAAGCACTGTTATCGTCAGGGCATTTTGCTGCACCGACATTAGTTATTTCCGGCCTGAACAGTTTCCAGCAGTGTTTTTATCCGTGCCGCATCAGTATTTTGTTGCTCTTCTTTTTCCATAACATCTAGCTGCAGCAATTCATGCTGTTCAGTTAATGTTGCCAGTTGTTGTTTAAGTTGGGTGTTTTTTTGAAGCAGGTTTTGTACTGCTGTTTCCAGCTCGCTAATCAAGGTAGTCATCTGTAATTCCAAAACAGAAATAAAGGGCTGGCACCATACTGAATTTAACGGTGCAACTCCAGTGAAAACGTGGGATCCAGCGCTGAATGCTTACTAAAACAACAAGCGTCGAAAAAGCCAGCAATCTTTGTTCGGCGCACACTGACATTAGCGCAAATTACTACAGCGGCCTTTGGTTGGAGGCCGCGAATTTTGAGAGGTTAAAATAGGCTACAGCTTAAATTCGTCGAAATCGGCAGCGCTGTGACGTTCAGCCATTTGTGGGCCATCACCAAAGGCACGGTTAACTAAATAGCCGCGTTTTACTGCCGGACGCTCATCTATCTGTTTAGCCCAGCGCAGCAGGTTAGGGTATTGCTCTACCGCCAAAAACTCAGCCGCGTTATAAAGCCGGCCTAACACTAAACCACCATACCAGGGCCAAATAGCCATATCGGCTATACTGTACTCATCACCAGCAATATAGTTATGGTTCGCCAGTTGTTTATCTAATACATCCAATTGGCGCTTCACTTCCATAGCGTAACGATTAATTGGATATTCAAATTTTTCCGGCGCGTAGGCATAGAAATGGCCAAAGCCGCCACCTAAAAACGGTGCGCTACCCATCTGCCAGAATAGCCAGTTCATCACTTCCGTACGTTTTGCCACATCGGTTGGCAGGAAAGCGCCAAATTTCTCGGCCAGATAGAGTAAAATTGAACCGGATTCAAATACCCGGTTCCCGCTGATGGTATCCAACAACGCCGGTATTTTGCTATTAGGGTTAATGTCGACGAAACCACTACTGAACTGATCGCCATCGCCAATATTGATTAACCAGGCATCATATTCAGCTTCGTCAAACCCCGCTTCGAGCAGCTCTTCAAACATAATGGTTACTTTAACACCGTTCGGTGTCGCCAAAGAGTACAGCTGAAACGGCTGTGTGCCGCGAGGTAACGCTTTATCGTGTGTTGCACCAGATACCGGGCGGTTAATATTGGCAAACTGGCCACCGTTTTGGCTATCCCAGGTCCAAACTTTAGGGGGACTATAAGACATAATGTTTCCTTATTTCGTTTCATGGGGTAGTGCGCGTTGTACTAAGTTGCAAACAGGCATTAACTTCTAATCAGATATTGGCTTTGGGTGTTAGCTTTACAAGGCCATACAAGCTTTAATAAATGATGTTTTCGCTCTAAGACATAGTTAATTTGAATATCACAAGCATAAAAGCCGCCATACTTTGGCGCAAAGTATTGACGCACCAAAAACTTTTGAGCAACATATACAACTTACGATAACAGTCTGATTATTGGAATAAAACGGACTATGCAACAGAGATGGCTAAGTGCTAAAACCCCTTTTTCGTTGCTGCATAGCACCTTATTGTCAGCGCTACTATTACTAGGCGGTTGTGCTATACCCGTTGTAAAAAAATCAACAACACTCAGTTTACCTACAGCTGCTACACCGCTTAATAATGTCAGTTACTCCAGTGTAATAGCACTGCCGTATGAAGATCGCAGTATCAAACTGGCGTATAACAGCACCCCTTTACAATTTGGCCAGTTATATTTACCGGTTGATAAAGCCACCAATAGCCTGAAGAGCGCAGCTGGAATACCACTGGTTATCTTTATTCATGGTGGTTGTTGGTTAAATGCTTACGATATTTCACACAGCAATGCCTTTAGTCAGGCCATTTCTGCAGAAGGTTATGCGGTGTGGTCATTAGAGTACCGCCGTACAGGTGACGAAGGTGGTGGTTGGCCAGGCAGTTTAACAGACATCAAACAAGGTATCGCTTTCGCTCAAGCGTCGTTGCCACAATATGGCGTTGATACATCGCGGATTGTAATAAGCGGGCACTCTGCCGGTGGCCAGCTGGCATTATTAGCGGGCAGCCAAATAAAGGGGGCAGGTATTGTAGGCGTTATTGGCCTGGCGGCTATAACCGACATGCCAACTTACGCAAGCGGCAGTAACAGTTGTCAAAGCGCAACGGCTCAGTTTATGGGCGGCGCCTACAGCGATTTGGCACAGCAATATCAGCAAGCCAGCCCAAACCAGCAGCTTATGCACCCTGCAACATTATTATTGCAAGGCAGCAACGATAATATTGTGCCGCCAAGCCAGGCCAGCCAAAGCGGTATTCCTTATAAGATGGTCGAAAACGCCGGGCACTTTGATTGGATCCATCCGCAAACTACTGCGTATAAGCAGTTTGTTATTTCACTGCAGGAGCTATTACCACTTTGAATACGCCATTAGGTATAACCCAGTTAGAACAATTTGACGCACAAGACAGCCTTGCGGCAAAACGCGATGCCTTTGTTTTGCCGCCCAATACCATTTATTTAGATGGTAACTCGCTTGGTGCAATGCCAAAGGTGGCCGCGACACGTGCACAAGACGTTTTAGCCACTCAGTGGAGCCAGGACTTAATTAAAAGCTGGAACAGCCATAGCTGGATTGATTTACCCGGCACGGTAGGTGAAAAAATTGCAAGGCTAATTGGTGCTTCACCCGGGCAGGTAATTAGCTGTGACTCCACGTCGGTTAATTTATTTAAAGTGTTAAGCAGCGCCATGTTGCTTCAACAAGGTAGAAAGATTGTGGTGTCTCAAGCTGGCAATTTCCCTACCGATCTTTATATGGTTGAAGGCTTATCCAGTTTATTGGGCCAGCAAAATTGCCAGCTCCAGCTAGTAGACAATAACGAATTAGAAAGTGCATTAACCGAACACGTAGCGGTATTAATGCTTACACATGTTGATTTTCGCAGTGGCCGCTTGCTTGATATGCAGCGCCTTACGCAACTGGCACACGAAAAAGGCATTTTAGTTATTTGGGACCTAGCCCACAGCGCGGGGGCATTACCCATTGAGCTTGATGCGTGCAATGTCGACTTTGCCGTGGGCTGTGGTTACAAATACCTCAATGGCGGCCCGGGTGCACCGGCATTTTTATATGTTGCCAAGCGCCATCAAGCTGATGTCGTACAACCACTGTCTGGCTGGATGGGGCATAAAACCCCGTTTAGTTTTGACAACAAGTACGATAAAGCGCCAGGGATCGAGCAATACCTTACCGGCACACCTGCCATCTTATCGATGAGTGTATTAGATGCCGCACTTGATGTATTTAGTGATGTCGATATGAGCACACTCAGACAAAAGTCATTGGCACTTAGCAACAGTTTTCATCAATTAGTAAAACAACACGATGCATTGGCCGAGCTAACGCTTCTAACGCCGTTATCTGCAGCAGAGCGGGGTAGTCAGCTAGCCTATCAGCACCCTAAAGCCTATGCTTTGTGTCAGGCGTTAATAAAGCGTGGGGTGATTGCTGACTTCAGAGCGCCGGACATACTTCGCTTAGGTTTTACGCCGCTGTATTTGCGCTATATCGACATTTTGCATGCAGTAGAGATCCTGGCTGATATTGTTAGCAGTAATGAGTATTTAAAACCTGAATACGCAGTGCTTCATAAAGTTACCTAGCAACTATCTGAAAAAACTAGTGTTTATGGAGTTTTCAGTTTGCTTTAAACCAAAGTAGTTGATTATTGGCTGGCATAGCAACATCGTGTATCAAATGAAAACCTTGTTGTTTAGCCAGCGTTAACACCGCCTCAATGTCTCTTATGCCCATAGCAGCGCTGCGCTGCTTTAGTGAAAAATCAAATCTGGCATTACTGTCACTGGTAAATTTTCCGGCATATTTAAACGGGCCGTATATACACAGTGTGGCATCTGCTGTTGTTAAGGCACCTATCTGCGCAAAAAACTGTTCAACCACAGGCCAGGGCATTATGTGTAGGGTGTTTGCACTAAATACGGCATCAAACTTCTGCTGCAATATAAGTTGCTCGCTTACATCAAATAGCAGCGGTGAAGGTAAGTTAGCTAATGCCGCCAGCTGTATTCTTCGCGATAGATCGCTCAGATAGATACTTTGATCCGACGTTTGCCAGGTTAAATGGGTTAATGCAGTAGCAAAATACTCGGCATGCTGGCCAGTGCCACCGCCAACCTCAAGTACAAGCGAACAGCCCTGCAATGCTTGCTGTAAAACAGATAGGATAGGGGCTTTGTTATTTTCACAAGCTTGAGAAAAAGGTAAATCGTTCAACATAGTTACTCATTGTGATTAAGATGGTTAAATACACGTAACCATTATTATTTTTGCCAGTGTGCTTATTTAGTATTAACAATACGCTCAATAGCATCAAAAACGAGCTGTGCCCAAATTTTACAACCTGACTCAGACGGATGAAAACCATCGGCAGCAAACATATCAGCCGTAAATGGTAAATCACTATATACCAGCTGTGCTTTAGGCCAGTTACTTAACTCGGTTGCCAGTGCCTGATTGAGCATCGCGGCTTTTAAACCTAGCCAGTAATTAAGCGGTGTGGGTAAAGCAGTGAAGTGTTGCATAGGGGGAATAGCGCTAAACAATACATAGGGGTTAGTAAAATCGGTGGCCAGTCTGCTTAGTAATACTCGGATCTGCTTTTGAAATTCAGCCTTGCTGCGCCGCGCCGTAACATCATTCACACCAATGGATACAACAACCACATCCAGCTTATATACCGCATTTGGATGTGAGTAACTCTGTTGTAATAAGGTGTTTAAGCCCGCGCTATCCAGGCCGGTTTTCGCGACAAGTTGCCAATTTACCTGATAACGCTCTGCCAGCAGGTCAACTAATTGCCCGCAAAAGGCCTGTTCTTGCTGTGATAGCCCAACGCCTGCAGCTGCAGAGTCGCCGCAAATTAACAAGCGCAACGGCTCGCCATTACCCAACATGCCGCTTCGACGACCTAACGCTTCAGGTAAGTACAAAGCACGTTTTCGTGCACGCTTTGCTTGCCATAACAGCAGTGGCCCGCAGAGCAGGGTAAGCAGAAGCCAACGTATAATCATTATTTAGAATTTATGTCCCATTTTTAAAACGCTTAGCATACTATCAAGTTCAAAGAGCTGCATCATTAGTCGATATAAATTAAATTAATAACCAATTTAACATAATATACATTATGGGCCATTTAGTGTTAGGTGATGAAGCGTGCTTTTATGGCGCTATTTTCTGTTTTCTTACCCAATCAACATGTTGGCTTATGCTGCTATCTGCTTGTAGCTGCTGCAAACTGTTAAATTGCTTTGCCAGTGTCATTTCATCGTACAGCGTGTGAATACCTTTGTGGCATAACCTACACAGCATTACGCCTTGCTGTAACTGCGCTTTGTCGAAATGCTTTTTATAATACGTTCGCCGGTGCATTTTGCGTGGTATTAAATGATGAAACGTTAATGCGCATTGCCGTTCACACAGCTGACACTGATTTATTTTGCTCATGTAGTTTATCCCGCTAATCAGCGCTTAGCATCCGAGAACTGATTAAGTGTATTTACCGTATACCCAATTTAAATATATGTAGCTACCTAATATGAAGATCAGCACTTGTCGGTTTATTGTGTCATTAGTTTTTGCCGTAACCGTTAGCCTTAGTGTATCTGCCAAGGATCTGGAAATGAGTAAACCTGTTCAGCTCGACTTTATTAACAACGACCATTTCAGCCGGCTATTTTTGGTTCATGACACGGTTATGGGCGGACGCTCACAAGGCAGCGTGACTAAAACTGCCGATGGCAATGCGGTGCTGTTTTATGGCGAATTATCGCTGGAAAACAATGGCGGCTTTGCTTCTGTTGAGTTTCGTTTGCAACAAAAGCTGCCAGCAAAAACGTTTACGCAGGTATCGCTAAACGCTGCGGCAGACAATCGCACTTACCAACTACGCTTGAAAACGCCTTATATTCCACAAGGTGTTGCGTATGTGACTGAATTTAATACCACCAGTGAATTGCGCGATTATTACTTTGACAGTGCTGCTTTTGAAGGCCGATACCGCGGTCGTAAAATAACTAATCTGCCTGCTCTTAACTTTTACGATATTATTCAGATTAGTGTGATGCTAGCGGACAAAAAAACTGGCCCGTTTCAAATTGAACTTCATCACATAAGCTTTAGTACTGACAATAAGACACAGTAAAGCCGGTTATTGCTCAACCGGCTTAATACCCACCTGTGTTGCTTCGCCTATTTCATTAACCTGACGTACTGTTAGCAGTAAACTGTCCAGTTTTACCTGATCACCTATTACAACCCGGCGGTGGAATCGCTTAGTTATGTATTGGGCTAAGGTCTGTATTTTATCTTCATTACCAAAGTCTATGGTGTAGAAGCCATCTAAATCACTTAGGCTAACTGAGCCATTTAGCACAAAGTCACCAAAGAAGTTGCTGTTTGTCAGAACAGATTTTTCAGCGTCGTTGGCTAAAATTTCACTGATTTTAGTAACATGCATTAGTTTAGCTAACACCATTAAGGTGTCTTTAGCATTAAATACCGGTTTTTTCTCTGGCAGTATCCATTCGCCATCGCGTATTACGCCTAAAAACTGAATAGGCTGCTTAAATTTTAAATCCTGCCAGCTAAGAGCCAGTACCGGTGATGTATCGGTGACTTTAAACGCCAACACTTCCATCACATCGTTACTGGGTACTGCGTCAAGCGGCATGGCTTGATCCGGCGCAAGCTCAGCAGGCACTTCCAGTTTTAGCCAGCGTGCTACAGGCACAATGCTCCAACCTTGTACCACTAGTGAAACAATTACTACAACAAAGGCCACATCGAAATAAAGATGTTCATCTGGCATCCCCGCCAGCCATGGAAATAACGCCAGGATAATGGGTACCGCACCGCGCAGTCCAACCCAACTGATAAAGAGTTGATCACGTGCGGGAAAACGAAACGGAATTAAACTTAAAAATACGGCTATAGGCCTGGCAATAAAGATAAGTACAGCCGCCAGAATTAATGCGGGAACCAGGTGATTCATCAAATTACTTGGCACCACCAATAACCCTAGCATCAAAAACATGCTGATTTGGCTGATCCAGGCTAAGCCGTCGTGCATGCGCAGAATATGGATAATTTGCGGCAACCTGGCGTTACCCACTAAATAGCCCATTAAATAAACCGCTAAAAATCCACTACCGCCAAAGGTATTAGTTGCTGCATAGATAAAAATACAACTGGCAACGGCCAGTAGCGGGAAAAAAGCGAAACTTAACGGCAGTTTTCTGCATAAAAAGACGAACACACGCCCTGCCCCAAAACCCATAATGCCCCCTACAGCGGCTTGCTGCAGAAAGGTTCGTCCAACTTCCCAACTTAACGTTTGTCCTTCAGCCAATACGCCAACTAAGGTCAGGGTTAGAATTACCGCCATGGGATCATTACTACCCGACTCTATTTCCAGTGTTGAGGCAACACGGTCTTTAATACGCAGCCCTTGCGACTGAAAAATAGAAAATACCGCTGCGGCATCGGTTGAGCTAAGAATAGCGCCCAACAATAATCCCTGCAGTAGCGTCATATTAAGCAAATAGGCTGCAGCAACGCCGATAATACCGCAAGTAAGCACCACACCGACCGTTGCCAGCATTGATGCCGGTGCTAACGCGACTCTGAACCGTTCTGGATGGGTGCGCATACCACCGTCAAACAAAATGATGACTAACGCAATGGAGCCGATAAAAAATGCAACCTGGGGATTGTTGAATTGAATACCTACCAGACCTTCTTCACCGGCTAACATACCAATAATAAGGAAAAGTAATAGCATTGGCGCGCCAAGACGCGCCGAAATTAAGGTTGCAATGATGCTGATAATAAAAAGAAAGCCGCCAACTAATATCGCGAGGTTTATACCATCCAACGTGTACCTCCTGATTAATTAAGCGATTGAAATCTCCCGAACTATGTCGTTTAAAGCATCTAATGGCACCGCGGCTTTCGTAATTGGCCGGCCGATAACCATGAAGTCAACGCCTGCTGACAACGCTTGTAATGGCGTCATCACGCGTTTTTGATCATCCTGGCTACTGCTAGCCGGGCGAATGCCTGGTGTTACCAAACAAAATTCTTTACCAAATTGTTGCTTTAATAGTGTAGCTTCCTGAGCGGAACACACCACACCATCAAGCCCGGCATTTTTGGTTAGCGAGGCTAATTTAACCACTTGCTGCTGCGGTGTCAGCATAATACCTAACTCAGTTAAATCGCTTTGCTCCATGCTGGTTAATACAGTTACTGCAATAAGATATGGTTTTTCAGTGCCATAGGATACCAAAGATTCACGTGCAGCGTTCATCATTTTGCTACCACCACTAGCATGAACATTTACCATCCATACACCTAAATCGGCGGCAGCTTTAACTGCTTTTGCTACGGTGTTAGGAATATCATGGAATTTTAGATCTAAAAACACATCAAAACCGCGTTGTTGCAATGTAGTGACAAATTGAGGGCCAAAGTGAGTAAACATCTCCTTGCCCACTTTTAAACGACACAAGCTAGGATCAAGCTGACTAACCAAATTTAATGCGCTGGCTTGCTGTTCGAAATCAAGCGCGACAACCACTGGGGTTTGACAAGACATGTATTTTCCTTTAACTAACGACCGTCAATACCACTAATGGGTTCAACCATTTCCCATTGCTGACATGACGGACACAACCAATATTGTTTGCGGGTTTTAAAGCCACAATTGCGACAGCTGTATAACGATTTCTTGTCCAGATAAGCGTTAACCAATTCTTTTACCGAGGATAACACTTCCGCCGCTGGAGCAGACTGCTGCTGGCGGATCTGCAGCAATTGTTGGAATAATCGAATGCTAGGCTGTTGTTTTAACTTATCTAATAAAAACTGTTCAGCGGCGGTAGCTGAGCCATGCTCTGTTAGCCAGCTGGCCAATAATACCACAGCGGTAATATTGTGGTGTTTATTAGCAAGTTTACTTAGTAGTTGGTACCACTCTTCGTCAGCTAATTCACACTGTTGTAATAATGGTAGTAAATCAGCGCTCCACTGGGGTTTGTGCTCAACAAGATACAATAAGGCTGATTTAGCCAAAGAGATGTCATGCAACGACAAAGCGAGTTGCGCTAACTCGTACTTTGGCCGAATAGCAGTTGGATAATGCTCTGTAAGCTGCAGCACCTGTTTAGTGTCTAGCTGAGACTGGCTTTTCAGCGCTTCAATTTGCATGTTTGCTTGCGCGATACGTAAAGACTTAGATGTTGTATTGTCTACCGCAGCACTATACTGGCTGGCCTTTTGCCACTCATGGGTTGCAATAAAAATGCTAAACAGTTGTTTAAGCGCAATCTCAGCTAACGCTGGAGACTTTACCAAATCAACCAGCAGTTTTTCAGCGCGATCATACAATCCTGCTGAAAAATAATCTTTTGCCAGCTCGAACTGGATCTGTTGGGCTTGCGGCTTAGGTAGTTTAAGTTGGTGTAGTTTCTCATGAATACGAATGGCTTTATCCCAATCGCCTTTGCGACGGAATAAATTTGCCAATGCCAGATAGGTTTCAATCGTCGCAGCTTCAATATCAAGCAGCTCAAGCAACTGCTCAATAGCCTTGTCTTCTTGATCGGTTAATAAAAAATTTAAACCAGACGATAAATTGCGGGTAATGCTTGCGCGACCCTTAAGTTCTTTGTGCTTGACGCTGTTGCGCCCCATAAACCAACCATAGGCCGCTGCTACCGGTAATAACAAAAACAGCAGCTCTAACATAGGTTAGTTATTGTCCGTTGATTTACGCAGCCAACCCTTTGCCTTGCGTTGTAATGAATACAGCGTTGCCAGTGTTAAACCCAGTACAATGCCCAACAACAGAAACAACACAGCTATATCAACAACTCTAAGCTGAATACTGATTATAAGAAGGTTTAAATCAGCTAATTGCTGATTAATAGAACCGAATAACACCCCTATTACAACCAGGGCTACTATTAATGCGGTAAAAAGTAGTCTGCGCAAGGGACACTCCGATTACGCCTGCACACTCAATAAATTGAGGCTCAGGTGTTTGTTTTTACGCGGTCTCGTAATTCTTTACCCGGCTTGAAATGCGGTACATATTTACCGTCTAATTCCACTTTATCGCCAGTTTTAGGATTACGGCCTACACGAGGCGCTCTGTAGTGTAGCGAGAAACTGCCGAAACCACGAATTTCGATGCGTTCATTGCCAGCCAGTGACTGTGCCATCTGCTCGAGGATTTCTTTAACTGAAGCTTCAACATCCTTGACCTGAATATGGGGGAAATCAGTAGCTAATTTTTCAATTAATTCAGACTTGGTCATAGACCCTCCGGCAAACCTGCTTAAGGATAAAGCAGGAGGTTTATACCTCCTGCTTTGCTAGCAATTAATCCTGCTTCTGAGCAGCTTTAAATGCTTCGGCCATAGCGTTACCACCAAAATCAGCTTCTTGTTGCTTGCTGTTGACAGTATCCATAGCTTCTTTTTCTTCAGCTTCGAATTTCGCTTTGATTGACAGGCTGATTACGCGGTTTTTGCGATCAACACCCATTAAACGAGCTTCAATTTCTTCGCCTACTTTCAGTACAGTAGTCGCATCTTCAATACGCTCACGCGCGATATCAGATACACGAACATAACCTTCTACAGCACCTTCTAACATAACAGTAGCGCCTTTAGCGTCAACGGCAGTTACTTCACCTTTAACGATAGCACCTTTTTTGTTGTCAGCAAGGTAACCGTTGAACGGATCTTCATCCAGCTGCTTGATACCTAAAGAAATACGCTCACGCTCTGGGTCAACTTGCAGTACAACAGCGTGTACTTCGTCGCCTTTCTTGAAGTCACGTACGGCTTCTTCGCCAGTTGCGTTCCAAGAAATGTCAGATAAGTGAACCAGACCATCAATACCACCGTCTAAGCCGATGAAGATACCGAAGTCAGTGATTGACTTGATCTTACCGCTTACACGATCGCTCTTATTGAAGCCTTTAGCGAACTCTTCCCACGGATTAGCTTTACACTGTTTCAGGCCTAAAGAAATACGACGACGTTCTTCGTCGATTTCCAGAACCATAACTTCCACAGAGTCACCTAAGTTAACAACTTTAGATGGGTGGATGTTTTTGTTGGTCCAGTCCATTTCTGAAACGTGTACTAAGCCTTCAACGCCTTCTTCGATTTCAACGAAACAGCCGTAATCAGTCAGGTTAGTTACGCGACCAGTGATGCGAGCACCTTCTGGGTAACGTGAAGCGATAGCTGCCCACGGATCTTCGCCCATCTGTTTCAGGCCTAAAGAAACGCGCTGCTTTTCGCGATCGAATTTCAGTACTTTCACTGGAATTTCGTCGCCAACATTAACGATTTCGCTTGGGTGCTTAACGCGCTTCCATGCCATATCAGTGATATGCAGTAAGCCGTCTACGCCACCTAAATCTACGAATGCACCGTAGTCAGTCAGGTTCTTAACGATACCTTTAACTTCCATGCCTTCTTCCAGTGTTTCTAACAACTGGTCACGTTCATGGCTGCTTTCTGATTCAATAACCGCACGACGTGAAACAACCACGTTGTTGCGCTTCTGATCCAGCTTGATAACTTTGAACTCAAGTTCTTTGTTTTCCAGGTGCAGAGTGTCACGCACCGGACGTACGTCTACTAATGAACCAGGCAAGAATGCACGAATACCGTCAACTTCAACTGTGAAACCACCTTTAACTTTACCAGTGATAACACCGATAACAGTTTCTTTGTCTTCACAAGCTTTTTCCAGGCGTACCCAGGCTTCGTGACGTTTGGCTTTTTCGCGAGATAACAGAGTTTCACCGAAACCGTCTTCAATCGCATCTAAAGCAACGTCAATGATGTCGCCAACGCTAACTTCGATTTCACCGCTCAAATTTTTGAACTGTTCAACCGGAATAGCAGCTTCTGACTTAAGGCCAGCGTCAACCATGACGACGTCTTTCAGAACGGCTACAACAGTACCTTTAACAATGGCACCCGGACGGGTTTCGATGGACTTGAGGCTTTCCTCAAATAATTGTGCAAAATTTTCAGTCATATTCACTTTTTCAGTTAAGTGCGCCACAGAACATCATGTTCGTATGGGGTTGCTAAATTTACCTGTTTAATTCCATTTAACAGGCTGTCCAAAATGCGGTTTTGGCCTGGTTCACACCACTGCTGGCAATTTCATGCCGGCGTAGTTCAGTACCTCTTCCAACACTTGTTCAATCGATTTACTGGTCGAATCCAGTCTATAGGCATCGTCAGCCGGTTTTAATGGCGCGGTAGCACGATTCATATCGCGCTCGTCCCTAGCTTGGATATCGCTCAAAAGGTCGCCGATGTTAACATCAAAGCCCTTTTCTTTCAACTCTAAATAGCGCCGTCTGGCGCGCTCTTCCGCCGTGGCGGTTAAAAAGATTTTAACTTCTGCCTGCGGGAAAACGACCGTGCCCATGTCACGTCCATCCGCCACTAAACCGGGGGCTTCAGCAAAAGCACGTTGGCGGCGTAATAAAGCTTCACGCACACGTGGTAATGAGGCAATTTTGGACGCCAAGGTACCCACTTCTTCGGTACGAATAGTATGAGAGACGTTTTCACCTTCCAGTGTTATACGCACATTGCCTTGCTCATCACTGCTAAACTGCACGTCAAGATGAGCGGCTAGCGGCTGTAACGCGTCTTCATCATCACACGCAATGTGATGGTGCATAGCTGCTAATGCCAGTACGCGGTAAATAGCGCCACTGTCGAGTAATTGCCAGCCTAAGCGCTGAGCTAGCAAACGACAAATTGTGCCTTTGCCTGAACCGCCCGGGCCATCAATGGTAATTACTGCTGCAGAGTGTGGCATCCTACCCCCTTATTACAACTGGTTAATCGGAATTTAAAACGGCGACATTATACAGCTTTTTGCGACAAAATCTGTGTTTAATTACGATAAAGCGAAGGAAAGACGCATAGTTAGAAGGCTACGCGTCTGGAAGCATCAACCTGATTAACAGGCTAATTGCCGGAACAAATCAAAATAATTAGGGAAGGTTTTTGCTGTGCAGTCCGGGTCTTCAATTGTCACCGCCGTGTCACTCAGTGCCACTAGCGAAAAACACATCGCCATACGGTGATCGTTATAGGTAGCAATGCTGGCGTGCGTCAGTGTAGTAGGTGGCGTTACTTTGATATAATCGTGGCCTTCCTCAACCTCAGCCCCTACTTTTCTCAGTTCTGTTGCCATAGCAAAAAGCCGGTCGGTCTCTTTAACACGCCAGTTGTAGACATTACGGATCACCGTTGGTCCCTTGGCAAACAGTGCTGTCGTTGCTATCGTCATGGCTGCGTCTGGAATGGCATTATAATCCCTGTCCACACCGTTTAACTGGTTACGCGATACCTTTATATAGTCATCTCCCCATTCTACGTTAGCGCCCATTGCTTCTAAGGCATCAGCAAAATGGATATCACCTTGAACCGCATGTTTGCCAATTCCGGTGACTTTAATGCTACCGCCTTTAATCGCAGCTGCTGCCAGAAAATAGGACGCAGATGAAGCATCGCCCTCTACCAGCCAGTGTCCAGGCGAACAATAATGTTGCTTTCCTTTAACTAAAAACGCCTTATAATCATGGTTTTCTACGGTCACACCAAAACGCTGCATCAACGCCAACGTAATATCGATATAAGGCTTAGAGACTAACTCACCTACAATCTCTATTTCACTATCGCCTTTTAGTAGTGGTGCCACCATAAGTACAGCGGTTAAAAACTGGCTGGAGATACTGCCATCTATTTGAATTTTGCCACCTTGCAGCGTGCTACCCACAATGTGTAGTGGAGGGTAGCTTTCATCGCCAACATAATGTATGTCTGCCTGCCATTGGCGCAGTGCATCAACTAAATGCCCAATAGGACGCTCATACATGCGAGGCTCACCGGTGAGAGTCACATCAACATTTGACGCTGCCAGCGCAGCAGTTAGCGGACGCATCGCTGTGCCAGCGTTACCTAAAAACAGTTCAACGGTTTGAGACTGCTGAAACAATCCGCCTAAACCCTGAACTTCGCACTCAGTTCGGCTTTCTGATAACGCGTAACTAACCCCAAGTGCCGTTAGGGCATTTAGCATATGACGTACGTCGTCGCTGTCGAGTAAATTAGTGATCTTTGTTGTGCCTTTAGCCAAGGCTGCAAGCAACAATACGCGATTTGAAATACTTTTAGAGCCAGGTAAATGCACTTCACCGGATACTTTTTTGATAGGGTTTAGTGTTAATGTCTTCATCCGTTTACCCGCTCAAATTCTTGCATAAAACTCACCAGCGTTTGTACCCCTTCCAATGGCATGGCGTTATAGATGCTGGCACGCATACCTCCAACCATACGATGGCCCTTTAACGCCAGCAAGCCATGGGCCTCTGCCTGGTCAACAAACATATCGTTTAACCGCTCGTCTGCCAGAAAAAAGGGCACATTCATCCAAGAACGGTAAGCGGTATCGACGTCGTTTGAGTAAAAGTCACTTTTATCAATGTAATCATATAAAAAGCTTGCTTTGATTTGGTTACGCGTTGCCATTTCGGTTACGCCACCCTGCTGTTTTAGCCATTTAAACACTAAACCTGCCAAATACCAGGCAAAAGACGGCGGCGTGTTAAACATGCTGTCGTTCTCTGCCGCTAAGCGATAATCTAATACTGATGGAATAATACTTTCTTTTGTAGGTAACAAGTCTTCTCGTACAATTGCCAGCGTTAAACCAGACGGGCCAATGTTTTTTTGTGCTCCGGCATAAATAACACCATAACGACAAACATCAATTGGCCTGGATAAAATGGTTGAGGATAAATCTGCCACTATTGGGCTCTGACTATCAGGTAAGGCTGTAAACTCAATACCGTCAACGGTTTCATTTGGACAACAATGCACATAAGCAGCATTAGGTGTTAATTGCCAATCTTTGGGCGCAATTAAACTGCGGCTACCGTTCGCATCGGTTTGGCGAATATTTTGCACGTTTAGCTGGCCATATTTTGCTGCCTCTTCTACTGCAGACGTTGACCATGCCCCAGAGACGATATAATCCGCTGTTTGGCCTGCTTTCAATAAATTTAATGGCACAGCAGAAAACTGGCCACGGCCACCACCGTGCATAAACAACACTTTGTAGTTGGTTGGGATGTTAAGTAAATCACGTAAGTCTTGTTCAGCTTCTGCTGCGACACGAATAAACGACTTACTTCTATGGCTCATTTCCATAATAGAGCAGCCATGCTGCTGCCAGTTAATAAATTCGTGCTGTGCTTGCGCCATAACGTCTACCGGTAACATTGCCGGACCGGCGCAAAAATTAAATGTGGTCATGATCTACTGCTTGCTCCTGAGTTAGCGTGTTTATTCAACTGGCCTGGTTGTTTTTAAAGCTGCCGGTTTTGTAACCGATCTCAAATTATGGTCACCGTAGAAAGCAAAACGAGCGCATAAGCGCCCGTTTTGTCTGGGTGTTACTCTTCTTCATCCTGTGCTAACTGTGTATCAGTCAATTCAGGATTAGGTGTTTTTTCTGCTTCAGCAGCGGCAAGTTCTTCAAGGTCTTGGATCTCGTCTACCTTGGCTACCCCAACCACTTTTTCATTTTCAGCGGTACGGATCAATATAACGCCCTGGGTATTACGGCCCACTTCAGAAACCTCATTAACACGGGTACGTACTAAAGTGCCCTTGTTAGAAATCATCATGATTTCATCAAGCTCATTTACCTGCACGGCACCAACAACTAAGCCATTACGCTCAGAGACTTTAATGGAGACTACGCCTTGTGTTGCACGGCTTTTCGCTGGGTATTCATTTAATCCGGTACGTTTACCGTAACCATTCTCGGTGACAGTAAGAATTGGGCCTTCGCCTTGCGGAATAATTAGCGATACGACAGAACCACCTTCGCGCAGTTTAATACCGCGAACACCGGTAGCGGTGCGGCCCATGCCACGAACCTGATCTTCAGTGAAGCGCACGACTTTACCATCATCTGAGAACAACATAATTTCGTTGTTTCCGTCAGTGATACCAACGCCGATTAACCTATCGCCATCATTCAGATTTACAGCAATAATGCCGTTGGAACGTGGCCGTGAGTATTCTACTAACGACGTTTTCTTAACGGTACCGTTAGCGGTTGCCATAAATACATATTTATCAGCTTCGTATTCACGTACCGGCAGGATAGCATTTATACGCTCTCCTTCTTCCAGCGGTAACAAGTTAACAATAGGCTTACCGCGAGCTGTACGGCTGGCCAGAGGTAACTGATAAACTTTCATCCAGTACAGACGACCACGATTAGAGAAACACAGAATCGTATCGTGTGTACTTGCGACCAGCAGCTTGTCGACGAAGTCTTCATCTTTAACGGTTGTCGCGGCCTTACCTTTACCACCGCGACGTTGCGCTTCGTAATCTGATAACGGCTGGTATTTAGCATAACCCAGGTGCGATAACGTAACGACCACATCTTCTTCCGTTATCAAATCTTCCATGTTGATATCTAACATGTTGTCTTGGATATCGGTGCGCCGTGCATCACCATACTGTGTTTTAATGGCTTCCAACTCTTCGCAAATCACTTCCATTAAACGTTCCGGGCTGCCCAGAATAAATAACAATTCAGCAATCAGCTCTAACAGCTGTTTGTATTCGTCCAGAATTTTTTCATGTTCCAGACCCGTTAACTTGTGTAAGCGTAAATCAAGGATGGCTTGTGCTTGTTGTTCAGTGAGGAAATATAAACCATCACGAATACCGAAGTGTTCTTCAAGCCACTCTGGCCTTGCAGCATCCTGGCCTGCCCGCTCAAGCATTGCACTTACATCACCCAGCTTCCAGCCGCGCTGAACAAGGCCAGCTTTGGCTTCTGCCGGGCTGGCAGAGGTTTTAACCAGTTCGATAATTTCATCGATATTCGCCAGTGCGATGGCTAAACCTTCCAAAATATGAGCACGGTCACGGGCTTTACGTAAATCGTATACGGTGCGACGCGTAACAACTTCACGACGGTGCAGCACAAAACACTGCAGCATTTCTTTTAGGCTTAGTAGTTTAGGCTGACCTTGATCCAGTGCCACCATATTAATACCAAACACGGTTTGCATTTGCGTGTTGGTATAAAGTTGGTTAAGCATCACATCCGTAGACTCACCGCGCTTAAGCTCGATAACAATGCGCATACCGTCTTTATCAGACTCGTCACGCAGTGCAGAAATACCTTCAATACGTTTTTCTTTGACCAGCTCGGCAATTTTTTCAATTAAACGGGCTTTATTAACCTGGTACGGAATTTCATTAACAATAATAGCTTCGCGGCCAGTTTTTTCGTCGGTCTCAACCATGGTTTGAGCGCGGATATACACCTTGCCACGGCCAGTACGGTACGCTTCTTCAATCCCTTTTCGGCCGTTAATAATAGCGGCGGTAGGGAAATCTGGCCCAGGGATATATTGCATCAATTCATGCAATTCGATATCAGGGTTAGCAATTAAAGCTAAGCAACCGTCGATGACTTCGGTTAAGTTGTGTGGTGGAATATTAGTTGCCATACCAACAGCAATACCACTTGAACCGTTAACTAACAGGTTTGGTAGCTTGGTTGGCATAACAGCCGGAATTTGTTCAGTGCCATCATAATTTGGCACAAAATCTACGGTTTCTTTATCTAAATCGGCTAGCAATTCGTGCGCAATACGCGCCATCCGTACTTCGGTATAACGCATTGCGGCCGCTGAATCGCCGTCAATTGAACCGAAGTTACCTTGCCCATCAACCAACATATAACGCAGAGAGAAAGGCTGAGCCATACGCACTATCGTGTCGTACACTGCGCTATCGCCGTGCGGATGGTATTTACCAATAACATCCCCTACCACACGGGCAGATTTTTTATAGGCTTTGTTCCAGTCGTTGCCAAGTTCCTTCATCGCGAATAGCACGCGGCGATGCACCGGCTTAAGACCATCTCTTACGTCTGGTAAGGCGCGGCCAACAATGACACTCATTGCGTAATCGAGGTACGAATTCTTTAATTCGTCCTCAATATTAATAGGAACTATTTCTCTGGCCAGATCTGTCATAAAACGCTATTTTCCCTTTAAATCAAATAGATAACTCGCTTTTGTCGATGTTATAAAGCGCGAGACAACGCAAGATTCTATCACAGAAAATCACGCTTGCCATGCCTGAAATGCATAGCAAATTAACCCGTAGCATTGCTCTAACAGATCAAGGCTTTATAATGCACGCAAAAACGTGAGGCATCTGATATGACAACACAAGTAAAAGTGAATACAACCAATGTTGATCCAGGCGAAATTGCCAAGTTTAACGATATCGCCTCTCGTTGGTGGGATCCTGCCGGCGAATTTAAACCGCTGCATTTATTAAACCCGGTTCGGTTAACCTACATTAGCGACGAAATACAGGGCCTGTTCGGCAAAACGGTTGTTGATATTGGCTGTGGTGGCGGTATTTTAGCGGAAAGTATGGCCCGTTGTGGTGCAGTGGTAACCGGTCTTGATATGGCCTTAGATTCATTAAATGTTGCCCGTTTACATGCACTGGAAGCCGGTGTAGAGGTAAATTATCAGCAGACAACAGCGGAAGAATATAGCCAACGCTTCGCGGCGCAATACGATGTTGTCACCTGTATGGAGATGCTGGAACATGTTCCCGAACCAATGTCTGTTATTCAGGCATGTGCAGATTTAGCTAAGCCTGGTGCGACTTTGTTTTTTTCAACGTTAAATAAAACCTGGAAAGCGTATTTATTAGCAATAGTCGGCGCTGAGCATATTATGAAGCTGGTACCTAAAGGCACACACGAATTTAATAAATTTATCCGGCCTTCTGAGCTAATGCGCTACCTTGAGCAAGCAGGTTTAGAAATTACCGCCGCCACAGGGCTACATTTTAACCCCGTCAATAACAGTTTTAAAACCGGGCCCGGCGTAGATGTTAATTATATTGTGGTGGCAAAAAAACCAGCTTAATTTAAACGACTGGTTAAGTCTTTTACCTTATAAATAGCTTCACGCTATAAAAAATAAATTGATAGAACAAATAAATTTATCTGGAAAAAAAGCTTGCTTCGCGCAAGCTTTTCTCAGCACACTACTGCCAAGGTTAGCAGCTACTAACAGCAAGTTTAACCGGCTTTTTTTCACTCACGTCAAGCCTTGCAAAATAATCAGATCCACACTATCTTGTGATCACTTTATAAAAAGCACCTATATGTTGTGTAATTAAGCAACAATAGCTGCTGGTTAAATGGCCGTGCGCTACATGGCTCATAATCAGTATTAACAACAACCGAAACGGAAATCTGCAGCAATGACTCAATCTCTTTTCGTCACTAAACGTGATGGCCGCCGCGAACCATTAGACCTGGATAAAATTCATCGTGTTATTACCTGGGCGGCCGAAGGTCTATCACATGTTTCGGTGTCTCAGGTTGAGCTAAAGTCACATATTCAGTTTTATGACGGCATAAAATCGGAAGATATTCATGAGACAATTATTAAAGCTGCGGCTGACTTAATTTCAAAAGACAGCCCTGATTATCAGTATCTCGCAGCGCGCCTTGCCGTTTTTCATTTGCGTAAAAAAGCCTACGGCCAGTTTGAACCACCGCACTTGTATGATCATGTGGTTAAAATGGTTGAAAGCAATCGTTATGACCAGCATATTTTGGCTGATTACAGTCGTGAAGAACTGCAGCAGATGAACGATTTTATTGACCATAGCCGGGATTTAAATTTCAGCTACGCCGCAGTCAAACAACTGGAAGGCAAGTATTTAGTACAAAACCGCGTCACAGGCGTAATTTATGAAAGCGCACAGTTTTTGTACATGCTGGTTGCAGCCTGTTTGTTTGCCAATTATCCCAAAGCAAACCGCTTAACTTATGTTCGCCGCTTCTACGATGCATGTTCACTATTTAAGTTATCTTTACCCACACCTATCATGTCGGGCGTGCGCACCCCTACCCGTCAGTTTAGCTCTTGCGTATTGATTGAATGTGGTGACAGCTTAGATTCGATAAATGCCACCTCCAGTGCCATTGTTAAATATGTCAGCCAGCGCGCCGGTATTGGTATTAATGCTGGACGTATTCGTGCTATGGGTAGCCCAATTCGTAATGGTGAAGCATTCCATACTGGCTGTATCCCATTTTATAAACACTTTCAAACCGCTGTAAAAAGCTGTTCGCAAGGTGGCGTTCGTGGTGGTGCTGCAACCCTGTTCTATCCACTTTGGCATTTAGAAGTAGAGTCGTTGCTGGTCTTAAAAAATAACCGTGGTGTGGAAGAAAACCGGGTTAGGCACTTAGATTACGGCGTCCAATTTAACCGCTTAATGTATACCCGCTTAATTAAAGACGACTACATCACGTTGTTCAGCCCATCTGATGTACCGGGTTTATACGATGCGTTCTTCGAAGATCAGGAAAAGTTTGAGCAGCTATACGTAAAATACGAAGCTGATAACAGCATCCGTAAAAAGCGTTTAAAAGCGTTAGAATTATTTACTTTGTTTATGCAAGAACGTGCCAGCACCGGCCGCATTTACTTACAGAACGTAGACCACTGTAATACGCACAGTCCGTTTAACCCCAAATTTGCCCCAGTGCGCCAGAGCAATTTATGTTTAGAAATCGCTCTGCCAACAAAACCATTAAAACATGTCAATGATCCAGACGGTGAAATTGCCCTGTGCACCCTGTCAGCTTTTAACCTGGGGGCGATTGAAGATCTTAACGAATTAGAAGAATTAGCTGAGCTGGCGGTAAGGTCATTAGATAGCCTGCTAGATTATCAGGATTACCCTATTCCTGCAGCATTCCATGCGTCAATTAACCGCCGAACCCTCGGTGTTGGCGTCATCAATTATGCTTACTATTTAGCTAAGAACGGGGTTAAGTACTCAGATGGTTCAGCTAATGGCTTAACACATCGCACCTTCGAAGCTATTCAGTATTATTTATTGAAAGCGTCGAATAAATTGGCTCAGGAATTTGGTGCTTGTCCAAAATTTAATGAAACCACTTATGCCGAAGGCATACTGCCAATTGATACGTACAAGAAAGACTTGGACAAAATCTGTAGTGAGCCATTGCTGTTAGACTGGGAGCAACTACGTAAAGATATTCTGAATCATGGTCTGCGTAATTCGACCTTATCAGCATTAATGCCGTCTGAAACGTCGTCACAAATATCTAATGCGACAAATGGTATTGAGCCACCACGTGGTCATATCAGCGTAAAAGCCAGCAAAGACGGTATATTGAAACAGGTTGTTCCTGAATACGAGAGATTAAAAGATCAGTACGAATTACTTTGGAATATCCCCAATAACAGTGGTTATATTGCCTTGGTCGCTATTATGCAGAAATTTATCGATCAGACCATTTCCGCGAACACTAACTACGATCCAAATAAGTTTGATGGCGGCAAAGTGCCAATGAAACTGTTGTTACAGGACTTACTGTCAGCTTACAAACTGGGTGTAAAAACAATGTATTACCACAACACCCGTGATGGCGCATCCGACATTCAGGAGGATATTAAGCCAGAGCCGGAAGATGACGGCTGTGCTGGTGGCGCGTGTAAAATTTAACTTTTGAGTAAACGGACTGCTTAGGTAGTCCGTACTTTGTATTGAACCCCCAGTTAGGACGATAAGTGGCAATGGCGTACACAACTTTCAACCGCATAATGAATGATCAGATGAAAGAGCCGATGTTTTTCGGTAATCCGGTAAACGTTTCACGCTATGATCAGCAAAAATACGGTATCTTCGAAAAACTGATTGAAAAACAATTGAGTTTTTTCTGGCGCCCGGAAGAGGTTGACGTTAGCAAAGACAGGATTGACTATCAAAACCTGCCGGATCATGAAAAACACATATTTATCAGTAATCTGAAATACCAGACCTTATTGGATTCTGTCCAAGGCCGTTCACCCAATGTGGCGTTTTTGCCAATAGTATCTTTACCTGAACTAGAAACATGGATAGAAACCTGGGCCTTTAGTGAAACCATACACAGCCGCAGCTATACCCATATAGTACGCAACATTAGCGCCGAACCCCATAAAGTGTTCGACGACATTATGCTGAATGAAAAAATACTACAACGCGCTGAAGATGTAACCCGCTATTATGACCACCTGATTGATGGCATTAATTTATATCAGCGCTGTGGTGAAGGTACTCATACCATTAATGGTAATAGTGAAACCATTAGTCTTTATGAGTTAAAGCGCCGCTTGTACCTGTGTGTTATGTCGGTAAACGTGCTTGAAGCTATCCGGTTTTATGTTAGTTTTGCCTGCAGTTTTGCCTTTGCCGAACGCGAACTAATGGAAGGTAACGCCAAAATTATCCGGCTTATTGCCCGCGATGAAGCATTACATCTTACCGGCACCCAGCACATGCTAAATATTATGGCCGCAGGCGATGATGATCCAGACATGGCAATAATCGCCAAAGAATGCGAAGAAGAAGCTTACGCCATTTTCCGCAAAGCAGCAGAGCAAGAAAAAGACTGGGCAGAGTTTTTGTTTAAGGACGGCTCTATGATTGGTTTGAACAAAGACATTCTTTGCCAATATGTAGAGTATATTTCAAACAGCCGTATGCAAGCTATTGGTTTAAAGGCTATCTTCTCAACCACACAAAATCCTATTCCGTGGATCAATACCTGGTTGGTTTCTGACAACGTACAGGTTGCCCCGCAAGAAGCTGAAATTAGTTCTTACCTGGTTGGGCAGATTGATAATGAAGTTGACGGTGGCGATTTCGGTGATTTCGATCTGTAAGCCAAATGCCTACTGTTAAAGTAAGCGCTGATGTGGCCATTAATTTTGATGGCCAAGCCAGAACGCTGCTCGACGCACTAGAACAACAACGGTTACAGGTCAATTTTCATTGTCGTGAAGGTTACTGTGGTGCATGTCGTTGTAAGCTTTTACGCGGAGAAATTCGTTACATCAATGAACCCCTGGCTTTTGTTCGGCAAGGCGAGTTCTTGCCATGCTGCAGTATTCCTGTAAACGATATTGAAATTGAAATCCCGTGATTGTGTGGTATTTTTACTGCATTTGCTGCAGACTACGATACGTGTATTGTGCATTGATCTTGAAGGAGATCATTGATGAAGGCCCTGTTGTTGCTCGTTGCATCCAGTTTACCGTCGGCAGACTTCTCCCATTATGAGCAATTGTTAGCCAAGTCGCAGTTTTCTGAGCTTGAACATCAGTTGGTCAAGCTGCCCGATTATAAACAACACGATAATTTACTGGTTGTCTATGCTAAGGCTCTGATTAGTTTGCAACGTTTGGAAGACGCTAATGACTTACTCAACTTCGCTGTTGAACAGTTTCCGCAAAATGTTGAATTAAACTATCTTGCAGGATTAAGCAAAATTCGTTTGGCAAGCAATGGCAATGTGTTTGCAGCAAAAGATCGCGCGCTTCGCGGCGTGGCGTTATTGCAAAATGCTGTTAATTTAAACCCGCAGTATTTTGCTGCACGTCAGGCATTAATAGATTTTTACAGTATTGCACCAGCCGCTGCAGGTGGTGACAAAGCACTTGCTGAAGCCATGACAGAGCAACTTGCCAAAGAAAATCCGGCACAAGCCTTGTTAGCCAGATCGCGTATTTTACTTAATGACAAAAAACCTACAGAGGCACTTGAACTATTAAACAGCATGATGCCTAACCCACCAACGGCGCGCTTACTCGCACGTAAAGCTCAAATTGAAAATGAATTAGGCGTGCATGCACAAGCATTTAAAAGCTATACGTTAGCAGCTCAATACGCTACCGATGCAACTGACAAATATAATGCACTTTACCATATAGGCCGCTTGGCGGTAATCGCCGATCAAGATGCTGATGAAGGGATTAAGGCGTTACAACAATATCTGGCATTTTACAAAGACAGTGAAAACAGAAGCCTGTATTGGGCAACATTACGCTTAGCACAACTGATGTATCGTACCGGTGATACTTTTGAGGCCACATTGCTTGTCAGCCAACTGACCAACGTGCAAGTAGAAGACGAAGAATTTAATCTTATTTTGGTAAGTTTGCTCAGTGCCTTAAAGCCGAAAGAACCTGTGCCAATACCTATATCGACAACAAACAATAGCAATTAAACATCAGTCTAAAACAGCAGGAGTGCTGCATTTTTGTATTAGCATCTCCTGCTGATGAGTGATGCTGAGGCCTACTTGCGGATCCCCTCAACGCTTAACTCCATTTGTACTGTTGCCGAAGCAGGGCCTAAATCCATACTGATAGCAAAGTCTTTCAACGTTAACGTTGTAGTACCTGAAAATCCAGCACGATACCCCCCCCAGGGATCTTTGCCTTCACCCGTTTTTTCTGCAGCAATAACGACTTCTTTTGTCACACCATTGAGGGTGAGGTTGCCATAAAGGTCGAAGTTATTGTTATCTCTCTCAACAACTTTAGTGCTAACGAAAGTGGCTTTAGGGTGTTTGCCAACATTAAGAAAGTCAGCACTTCGTAAGTGTTTATCACGCTCAGCATGATTTGAATCAACGCTACTGGTATCTATCGTTAACTGAATTTTTGACTCGGCTAGCTTTGCCGCGTCATAGCTAAAGTCACCAGAAAAAGTATTAAAGCGGCCATAAAGCCAGCTATAACCTAAATGGCTAATTTTGAACTGTACAAATGCGTGTGCGCCTTGAGTATCAATAACATAGTCTGCAGCCTGTGCTGGCAATGTCATTAATGCAGCCAATGAGGCAGCGAGGAAAAGTTTCTTCATATTACTCTCCAAATTTTAAGGTTTACGCCCAAACATACGTCTGAGTGTATTGTCTTTATCAACAAAGTGATGTTTTAACGCTGCAGCACCATGCAACAATGTCAGCGCGATTAAGCTGTAAGCAACGTATTCGTGCACTAAGCCCGCAGTGTCAGCCTGATTATCAAACAAGGCCCCTGCTGCGGGTACATCAAACCAACCAAATACACTTATTGGCCTGCCGTCTTCTGTAGAAATCAGATAACCACTTATAAAGAGTGTCACCATACCGATATACAGCAAACCTTGCACAACAGATGAAATCTGTTTTTCCCAACGTTTATGCGTTGTTACTGCATTTGGCGGCGGACTAAAGTAACGCCAGGCCAAACGAAGGCAAATTGTTATGGCCAACAAAATACCAATACTCTTATGCCAGTATGGTGCAGTTCGATACCATTGGCTGTAATAGGTCAGATCAACCATCCAGAAACCAACCGCAAATAAGCCTAACACTGCTAAAGCGGTTATCCAGTGCAGTACAATACTTATTAGCCCATAACGCGATACGTCATTTTTCCACATGGTTTACTCCTTTAATTTACTAAGGATATAGCAATTTTGTGAAACTAAAATCGCAATTTTTGCCGATAAGCATTCTAAATAATAGAATGGATGGTTAACGACAAACCATTTAATACCATAAAAAAAGCCAGCATTATGCTGGCTTTTACTATCGATAAGTTACTAAACCTTATTCAAACTTACCATCTCGGATGTGCTTTTCACCACGTTGTTTTGCTAATTCAACCTGACGCTGACGTTCTGCGAAGGCCGCTTTTTGTTCTTCTGTTGTTTTATCATAACAGTGCGGGCAACTCAGACCTTTAACATAATGCTCTGATAACATTTCATCAGCCGACAATGGCATGCGGCAGGCGTAGCATTGATCATAACTACCTTGCTCTAAGCCATGTTTAACTGCCACGCGTTGGTCAAATACAAAACATTCACCTTGCCACAGGCTTTGCTCAACGGGTGTCTCTTCCAGATATTTTAAGATACCGCCATCCAGGTGATAAACCTCATCAAAGCCTTGCTCTTTTAAGAACGCGGTAGATTTTTCGCAACGAATACCTCCGGTACAAAACATAGCCACTTTTTTGTGCTTGGTTTTGTCCAGATTATCTGCCGCCCACTGCGGGAATTCACGAAAGGTAGTCGTGTTTGGATTGACAGCATTTTTAAAGGTACCAATGGCAACTTCGTAATCATTGCGTGTATCAATCACAATGGTGTCTGGATCAGAAATAAGTTGATTCCAATCATCACCTTTAACATAGGTACCAACAATATGTGCAGGGTCAATACCTGCGACACCCATGGTAACAATTTCATTTTTCAGCTTAACTTTGGTGCGATAAAACGCCAGCTCTTCCGCAAACGATTCTTTATAACTTAACGCGGTAAAACGCCCATCAGCATCTAGCCAGGCTTTAACAGCATCCACACCGGCTCGCAAACCGCAAATGGTGCCATTAATCCCCTCTTCAGCCAGCAATAATGTACCTTTAACATTATTGGCAACCATCGTCTCATATAACGCATCTCTAAGCGTTACGTAATCGGGTAAGTGAACAAATTTATAAAGTGCAGCTACAACGTACATAATTAACCTCTTGCAAGGCCGGACCGTAAATCCGGAGCAACATTAAAAACCGCGCGTATTATAACGGTGCCGACAGTTATAGCAATAAAACCCTTAAATAAAATGTGGTTTTACCTCGTTACTATAAGTATTAGCGACTAAGACTGCTCACCACCAAATGAGCCGCAAGTGCCAGCAATAATAAGCCCATCGCCCTGTCGAACCAATAGCCTTTTAGAAGTAAAAAACCTCTCACTTTAGTGTGGGTTAGCACAACAGATAACATACAAAACCATGCCGCGGTCGCTATTGACATATAGATTCCATAACCAATTTTGTACATAAGCGGAGTGATAGGGGAAATGATGACAGCAAACAGCGATAGAAAAAATAACGTTGCTTTAGGGTTTAACCCATTGGTAATAAAGCCGGCAATGAAGGCTCGTTTTACCGACGGTACTTTTTCATTAGCACTTTCGTCCGTTGGCTGTTCTGACACTGATGGCGGCTGACTTTTCAGTGCCATTACACCAACATAGGCCAAATACGCTGCTCCTGCTATGCTCAATGCCTTAAACAGCCAGGGTGTTGTCTGGATTAGCACGGCAATACCAACGAGTGACCACGTGATATGCAATAATATGGCAACCCCAATACCTATACTGGCTGCAAGTGCCTGCTGTCTGCCAAAACGAACCGCATAGCGCAGTACAATGGCAAAATCCGGCCCCGGGCTAGAGACGGCCATTAGGTGCACAAAGGCAATTAATAAAAACTCAGGCCAAAAACTCATACAACATTATTCCAATGGCTAAAAACGGCATTTTAAAGACTTATGCAGGGTGGACACCAGCAAATAATCTATCTTAATCGCAGCCTGTGATTAGCAAATCGTTACTCAGCGATAACAGCGTTAAGCCGCGATTGCCTCTGCGCACTTACTATTTTCAATAAAAAAGTACACCAGAAAAGCTACGACAAAAAATGGTCTTTAAATCGCCCCCACTGATAAAACGCTTGCTGCCCAATACGTCTAAAACCTGGCAATGGAAACGGCCGTAGCGATGATTGGTATAGCGGCAGCGCAGGCAAGCCATGGCCCATTGCTAGTTGTGCTAACCGTAGGCCTGCTAATGTACTGAACGATACCCCACTGCCACAATAACCGGCACTGTAAAACACATTAGGTTGCGCTTCACAGACTCTGGGTAAGTCATCATAAGAAACTGCTACCCAGCCGCTCCAATGATAGTCGTATCGCAACGACTCCAACATCGGAAAACAGGCTTTCAATGCATTAAGTAATCGCGCGGGATAAATAGGCTTGGTCGCATCCTTGCCATGCACCGCACTGCGTCCACCAAAAAGCAGCCTGTTATCGGGTAGTTTACGGTAGTAATATTTTAGCGCACGGGTATCCATAACCAGCTGAGTATGATTAAGACCACTTACTTCAAGTTGCTCTGCATTCAGTGGCTGCGTCACTATCACGCTACTAAGCACCGGCAAACACGCATTATTCAGCTGCGGGAAAAAATTTTTTGGTGTATAGCCATTGGTAGCGAAAATAAGTTGTTTGCAACGCACTGTCGCTGATGGAGTCTGTACCTCAATAACCCCCTTCGGTTGTTGCCGCCATTTCAACACTGGCGTCCCCGTATACGCAACAACCCCACTCTGCTTGGCTAAACTGGCATACCCTTGTGCCAGCGCCATTGGGTTAACTCCAAAGCAATCAGGAAAACGGATAGCACCAAATGCTTGGGTATTTTGCATGTAATCGCGTTTCAATTGATCTGCTGAAACATACTGCACAGGATACGCGAAATTACGTTGTAAATACTCAGCTTGTACGGGGAAATCGCGGCCTAGTTTTGCGGTATGTGCCACTTTCAAGTAACCTGGTGGCTGAGGCTCACAGACAATATTGCCCTCGGCTATCATCCGGTGAACCTGAGCTATACCAGCGCCATATTCCTGATGAAATAATTTTGCTGTATCAAGGCCGAATTTTTTACTTAATTGTGACAACCCCAAACGACCTGTGCCACGTAAAACAAAGCCAGCATTGCGCCCGCTGCACCCCCAGCCGGTATTGTTTGCTTCTATTACCGTCACCTCGCGGGAAAACTGTGCTGCTAGTTGATAAGCACAACTCAATCCGGTGTAACCGGCACCGACAACAACAACATCGGTATTGATATCATGTTGTAAAGAAGTACCTAATGATTGAAGAGATGTGTTGGCGGACCAGTACGAAGCCGGATAGCTCGCCCTCTGCTCTATATTACTGTGAACCAGCGGATCGTACATTACTTACTCCACACTTCGCTTGTGAGCGAGCTTAAACTATTCTGACACGGCCAATGAATTGTCAATTTTAGCAAACGGTAATACCATTTCTGCTGCAGTACAGCGACACAAATTGCCACAACACGGGCATATATAGCCCATGGTTTCAGATAAATGTCGCCAGCGATCCGGATGAACATAAAGCAATTTTGCGCCTGCTTTAGCAAAATATAACTGTGCCGCATTGTCTGGGCTTTCACGCCAAATATGCGCTAAACCGGCCTCTGCACCTTGTTGTTGTAATGCACAAATTGAATGCAGTAATAGATTTTTAGCAACGCCCTGCCCACGATACTCGGGCTTTACGCCAACTGATTTAAAGTACGCCATCTTTGTCGATGACACAGGCCAAAGCGATACACTGCACCACTTATCTTGCAGCCATTGCCCAGCCGCATAGCTAATACGAAACCCTACAACCGTAGTTTTATCTAAAGCGATAAAACTCGCGTTAATATTATTTTTGATACCTGACTGCCACATCTGCTGCAATTCTGAAACTGTTAGATAATTATCACCGTGTATCTGGTTGGCTAACAAAACGACTGCGGGGAAAAAAGCTTCGGTTAACGGCAGGTATTGCATTTTCACATCCAGTAAATTGATCTGCAGACTTTTATAAAGCAGCTAATTAACATTGGCAATGGTTAACAACAATTTTAACTATCTCACTAAGTCCCCGTATCAACGACGAATTAACGTAAATATACGATAGACAACCACCGATTTATCAAATATTGTTATAACGACGACATAATAAAAGCATATACGTCAGGCAAATAACTAATAATTCCAGGAATAAACTATGAAAATCCACAACAACTATAATCCGGTTGCGCGGTCGGTAAAGTTCGCGTTAGCGGCATCTTTATGCATCAGTGCAAGTGTGGCGGTTGCTCAGGAACAGCAAACGGCAGACGCAACAAAAGAAAAAGCCGTTGAAAAAATTGCCGTCGTTGGTTCGCGTTCAGCACCACGATCTATTGGTGACTCGCCAGTACCTATTGATATTATCGGTGGTGAAGAACTGTCAAAAAATGGCAGTACAGATATGCTTAACCTGATAACAACAACGGTACCATCACTTAACGTACACTCTAACCCTATCAGTGATGCTGCAACGCTGGTTCGTCCAATGAACCTGCGTGGTCTATCTGCAGACAGCACTTTGATATTAACTAATGGTAAACGCCGCCATAAGTCGTCCGTTATTGCATTTTTAGGCGGCGGTATTAACGATGGTGCCCAAGGCGCAGATGTATCAGTTATCCCTGGTATTGCATTAAAACAAGTAGAAATTTTACGTGATGGTGCTGCTGCACAATACGGCTCTGATGCTATTGCAGGGGTAATTAACTTTGTATTGAAAAATGCCGACCAAGGCGGCAGTTTTGAAGTAAAACATGGTGAATACTACGAAGGTGATGGCACCAGCACTGAGTTTGCCGGCAACATTGGTATGCCGTTAACTGATAACGGTTTTGTTAACGCCAGTTTTCAATATAAAAATGTAGACCCGACAAGCCGCAGTGAACAACGTCCGGATGCTCAGGCATTTGCTGATGGCGGTAACCCAAGTATTGCACCTATTGCCCAGGTATGGGGTTCGCCAGAAATTAGTGATGATCTTACAATCTTTATTAACTCGGGTTTAGACTTGGGCAATGGTAGAGAAGCCTACCTGTTTGGTAACTACTCTGAGCGGGATGTTACTGGCGGTTTTTACTATCGTAATCCATATAACCGTGGCGGTGTATTCTCTAATGATGGTGGTGAGACCTTACTAATTGGTAACACTGACTTGGCTGCTGGTGCGTGTCCAACTATTGGACTTAAAGACGGTAGCGGTAGTAACTTGCCATTTGACGCGGTTAATTCGGCTGTAGGCGCGTTACCATCAAATTGTTTCACCTTCTTCTCGATGTTCCCTGGCGGCTTTACACCGACTTTTGGTGGTAATGTCACAGACACCTCAATCACTGCGGGTACTAAGGGTGAGTTTAAAAGCGGTTGGCTAGAAGACATCATGTATGACTTTAGCGGTTCTGTTGGCCGCAACGAGTCAAGCTATATGATGACTAACACCATCAACGCCTCTTTAGGCTTAGATTCACCAACCGAGTTTAATCCGGGCAAATATATTCAGCTGGAGAAAAACTTTACAGCTGATTTCGTTAAATTTGTACCTGCTGGCTTGTATGAAGACTTAACCGTTGCTTTTGGTGCACAATGGACTGAAGAAACCTTTGAAGTGGTTGCAGGTGATTCGGCTTCATTCGAAGTTGGTCAGTTTGTTGACCAAGGTTTCAGCATTGGCTCAAACGGTTTCCCTGGCTTTAAGCCTGAAGATGCCGGTGTTTCATCACGCAGAAACTATGCGTTCTATACTGATATTGAAGCAGAAATGACAGAAGCTCTGTTAATGGGTTTCGCCTTGCGTTTTGAAGATTATGATACCTTTGGCTCGACATTAAATTACAAACTGACTGCACAATATCGCCTAACCGATGACTGGGCAGTTCGCGGCTCACACAGCACTGGCTTTAGAGCGCCAACCGTTGGTCAGGCAAACGTAAGTAACGTGCAAACAAACCTGGAATCAGGTTTGTTAGTAGATTCTGCATTGTTACCACCTACCAACCCTGTCTCAATTGAATTGGGCGGTTCTGAATTACAACCTGAAGAGTCAACCAGTTTTGCTGCAGGTGTGGTGTATTCAGGTGGCGATATCTTTATGACCCTTGATTACTACCGTATTGATGTAGATGATCGTATTAGTCAGTCAAGTAAAATTAATTTAACCGACGCTAACCGTGAGGCACTTAAAGCTGCAGGCGTAAAAAACGTTGATTCCATTCAGCAGGTTAGCTTCTTTACGAACGATTTCGATACCAAAACACAAGGTATTGATTTTGTTGCTAGCTATTCTACCTACTTACTTGAAGGTCGCAGTAGCTTCAACTTCGCCTACAACTGGAACGATACGTCAGTTAAGAGTGCTACAGCAATCACTGGTTTAGATAAGGTATCGAGACTGGAAAATGATTTACCAAACCACCGCGCAACGTTAACCTGGAACCAGAGCTACGATGATTGGTCTGTCTTTGTAAGAACCAATTATTTTGGTGAATATCAAGGTGTCCACGTTGACTGGGTTGGTACACCAAGTGAGCCAGGTACTGAAGTTAATGCAAAAGCAAAAGTAACGTTTGACGCTGAGTTTAGTTACTTTATCAACGATGAGTTTGTTGTATCGTTAGGTGCTCAAAATATTTTTGATACTAAACCAGAGCGACTTAACCTTAGCGCTGTAGGTGAACCTAATAATGCTTTTGGTGGTAAATACTACGAAACTTCCCCAATGGGTATCAATGGTGGTTATTACTACTTAAAAGGTACTTATAAGTTCTAATCACTGTTAGAAACAAATAAAAAATCCGCCAATTGGCGGATTTTTTTCTTTACACATCATCCCCAGACTACAATGCTGCCAATAACGCCTGCAAAGGATGCAGGGGTTTATCACCGACTAAACGTTTAACCTGACTACGACAAGAAAAACCCGTGACCAATATTTGCTCCGTGCCAAACTGCTCTACCGGCTTACGCCAGCTCATATCAAATAACGCTTTGCTGTTTTCCAAATTCTGCGCTTCATGACCATAAGTACCTGCCATACCGCAGCAACCTACACTGACAGGCTTTAATGTGAGGCCAACCTTGGAAAAAATAGTCTGCCAGGTTTTTTCTGTAGCCGGCAAAGCAGTTTTTTCTGTGCAATGCGCTAATAAAGCATACTCAGCAGACTGTTGAGCATTTGGCAGTGTTTGCCCTGCTAACCACTCATGCAACAGCTGAACATTAAAATCCCCCCTTGCAGAACCCAGCGCTTTGTTATATTCATCGCGGTAAACCAACACCAAAGACGCATCAAGTCCTAACATCGGCAAATCCAAAGCCTGCAATTGATTTAAAAATTGTGCAGCCGTTGACGCTGTGCGGGCAAAGTCACGTAAGAAACCTTTAACATGTTGAGGTTTACCATTGGGTAAAAATGGTAGCAAGATCGGATTAAAACCCAGCTTAGTGAGCAAGCTAAGTGCATCAGCAACCAGCTCCGCTTCATAAAAGCTGGTAAAAGGGTCTTGCACCAGCAATACGGTTTTTTCATGTTGTGCAGCACTGAGTTGTTGCAGTGCAGCTAAATCAAATGCATAACGTTTGCCTACTTGCTGAGATAATGTTGGCACCGACAACAATGGCGTATCAACATAACCTACGCTTTTTTCCAACATACTGGCGACAAATTTACGTTTCAGCATAAAGTTAACTAACCGTGGGGCTTTTGCCAAAAGAGGTGCCGTGCGTTCAATATTACCGACGATATAGTCCTTTGCGGGCCGTAAATACCGGCTGTGATAAAGCTGTAAAAACCGCGCACGAAATGACGGCACGTCAACTTTAATCGGGCATTGCCCAGCACAGGCTTTACAGGCCAAACAGCCCTCCATTGCTTCCATCACCTCATGGGAAAAATCAGCATCTCCCTGACGTTTAGCTAGTGTGTTTTTAACTTTTTCCCATACCTCTTTGAAACTGCTACGGTTTTCTTGAAGTACTTGTTCTTGGGCTAATACATCGTAACCCGCATTTTCGGTTAGGCGTAACCATTCGCGCATTAAACCTGCCCGTCCCTTGGGGCTATGCCGGCGGTCTTTCGTTACTTTGCTGGACGGACACATTGGCGAGCTTTCTTCGTAGTTAAAACACAGGCCATTACCGTTACAATTTAAACTACTGTCAAAACTGTCTTTAACTGCAACCGGGATCTGCCTGTCAAACCAAGCTCGCTTTTGCCCATCAACAGACACCAATTTATCTGCGCTGTTAAAGGGCGTACAAATTTTTCCCGGGTTAACGCGGTTACGCGGGTCAAATGCTGCTTTGATTTTGCGAAGTTCAGTGAATAACTCTTCGCCAAAAAAAGCCGGAGCATATTCACTACGATAGCCTTTACCATGTTCGCCCCACATCAAGCCGCCATATTTGGCCGTAAGTGTAACAACCTGATCTGAGATGCTGCGGAGTAGTTTTTCTTGCTCAGGATCGCATAAATCCAAAGCTGGACGCACATGTAAAACACCAGCATCAACATGCCCAAACATGCCATAGTTCAAATTATGGCTATCGAGAAGCGCTCGAAACTCCATAATAAAGTCGGCCAGATTCTCTGGCGGTACAGCCGTATCTTCGGCAAATGCCAAAGGCTTTTGCGCCCCTTTGGTATTACCCAGTAAGCCAACCGCTTTTTTACGCATCGCATAAATATGGCCAATTGCCGTGGTGTCATAGGTAAGTTGATATCCGATAATACCGTCGGTTTTATCGGCAATGGCGTTATCTAAACGTGCAGTAAGTGCAGCAATTTTTTCTTCAATATCAGATTGTTGTTCACTGTTGTACTCGACCATATTAAGGCCTTGCATTTCAGTGCCTGCAACATCGGTAATCAAGTCTTTTACCTGATGCCAGATAATATCGCCGCGCGCTAAATTCAGCACCTTACTGTCAACGGTCTCAACAGATGTCGCTTGCGCAGCAACTAAAAACGGAGCATTTCTAAGTGCGCTGGCAAAACTGTCGTACTTAACGTTTACCAAACATTTATACTTGGCGATGGGCGTAATGTTAAGTTTGGCTTCAACGACAAAGCCTAAAGACCCTTCTGAACCAGTAATAATTCGAGATAAGTCAAACTCGGTTAAATCATCATTAAATACGTGTTCAAGATCATAACCGGTTAAAAAACGGTTTAAACGGGGAAATTTAGCTAAAATTTGTGGTCTGAAATCTCGACAACTATCCAATACTTGCCGGTAAATGCGCCCCACAGAATTAGGCATTTGTGCTCGGTGTTCAGCTTCAAACGTGGCCATCTTGTGCGTTTTAAGCACATTGCCATCGATTAATACGGTTTTTAACGCCAACACGTGATCACTGGTTTTACCATAAACCAATGAGCCCTGCCCAGACGCATCTGTGTTTACCATACCGCCGATAGTGGCACGATTCGAAGTGGATAAATCAGGAGCAAAAAAGAAACCATAAGGTTTAAGAAAAGCATTGAGCTGATCTTTAATTACCCCTGCCTGTACCCTCACCCAGCGCTTTTCGACATTGATCTCCAAAATATTGTTCATATGCCGCGATAAATCGACCACCACATGTTCCGTCAGTGACTGACCATTTGTGCCGGTACCGCCACCGCGCGGGCTAAATTTAATATGTGAGAAACTCGATGTTTGAGCCAGTGACGTTAAGATCACTAAATCATCAGTCGTCTTTGGTAACAAAACGGCTTGTGGTAGCGCCTGATATACACTGTTGTCGGTAGCAACGGCTAAGCGGCTAGCGTAACTGGTTTCAATATCACCAGTGTATCCAGCTGCAATTAATGCCTTGCTAAAGGCAACAATACCGGCATCAAGCGCTAATTCGGGGGTAAGCTTTGGGATCATAACTGCAGACACTTGGCAATAAATGCCTGCAGTATAACATTAACTTGGCAACAGATTTAACTGCAATTTGTAGCTAACGCGCTACTCTACAGGGCGGAATTTTAATTGAATACCGCGTAAGAAGTAACGCAATACCTGATCCTGGCACGCTCGGTAATGTTTATGATCTGCCCGGCGGAAAAATGCACTTAACTCAGATTTACTTAGGCGAAAATCGGCACTTTCTAGTAACGCAATAATGTCATCGTCTTTAAGATCAAAAGCGATTTTTAGCTTTCGCAACATGATATTATTGTTTAATTTTGTTTCAGGTTCAGGAATGCCGCTGTCTTTTGCTCCCCGCCGTTGAATGATCAAACCATTCAGAAACCCTGACATCAATACATCATCAATCGGGGTAAAACCTTCGTCTTCATCTTTCTTTAACCATGCAACCACTTGCTCTTTTGTTACAGTCACTTCCGTTAAGGCGAAAATGGCTATCATGCCGTAGTCATGTACGTTTAAACTGAAGCGCAGGCTGCGCAATAGGTCGTTGTTGGTCAAAAGAATATCCTGTGGGCAATAAGACAAAAAGGACAGCTATTATAACATAGCCGTTGTCAAAGCAATATATAGCTGTACATTAACAGTATTACGGCAAATGCCCCAATTTACTGGCTTTTGTCGCCAAATAACGGTGGCTATGTGCAGTGGTTTTAACCCTATGTTGCACACGTTCAACCACATTAACTCCGGCGTCAGTAAGGGCTTTTAATTTACGAGGGTTGTTCGTCAACAAACGTATTTGCTGAATACCCAGTTGCTCAAACATTTGCGCCGCAATATCGTATTCACGCATGTCGGGTAAAAAACCAAGAATTTCATTGGCTTCAACCGTATCCAGTCCCTTGTCTTGTTCTGCATATGCCCTAATTTTATTTATAAGGCCTATACCGCGGCCTTCCTGGCGCAAATACAATATACAGCCACGGCCTATATCCGCAATTTTTTGCATCGCAGCATGTAATTGCGGCCCACAATCACAGCGCAAACTAAACAGTGCATCACCCGTTAAACACTCGGAATGCACTCGCGCCAGAACAGGCTCAGCGCCACCAACATCACCTAATGTCAGCGCAACATGTTCTTTCCCGTTTGGCGCTTCAAAACCATGCAATCTAAACTCTGCAAACGGTGTGGGCAATAGCGTTGAACTAACCAGTTTTAATTTCATTTCAATATCTCGAATAACCGCTGCGTTACATACAACGCATGCTAAGTTGGGCTAGCGCTTTACTTATTCAAGGCCTTGCACCAGCATTATGTTGATATTGCTGCTTTGGCCGTACTGAAAGTGCTCAAATACGTCTACCAATAAAATTGTTACACTATAACATAATCAAGCAACTCGCACTATGTATCGGCAAGCATGTAAGTTTCTTACGTTTTTACTTGCTGCTCACTCTCAGCAGGTTGACTAGCCACTTTTGCTTCTTGCAGTGCATGGGCAGAGATAAGACTAACCAGCTCAACATCACCTGGTATTGTTTCGCCTGTTGTGCCAGTAATGACGTGTAGCTTCTTATCTTTGATATATAACAAAGGTAATGCGCCGTCACCGTAACGCTTTAAAAAATGCTCAAAGGTGAAGTTTTCTGTAATATTTGTTGTTTTGATTACCGCTCCCCGGGCAACTAAACTTGATAACTTGGCATAGGAAACTTGTTCACCAAACAAGCTGAGTTGTTTCACATAAGTTTCCGACATTTGGTGCCTGGCACTAACAGGCTCAGCATTATTTAAGCCAAACACTTTATTCATGCCATACACATCTTGAAAGTGAAAATTTACCAATGGGTTTAGTTGTCTGTACGGGGAGATAACAAAGACCCTGCCGATGCCGGTAAGATCCAAATACGTCTCAGCATGTTCAGATGCGGGGTTACCAAAATATACCGGAATATTGTCCATTCTAGCCAGTCTGATGTTATCCCAGTTTGTATCAGCCAGAACGACCCTTAATTGACGTGTTTGTAACACCTTGGCTAAATCACGAGAGAATCGAGACGCGCCGAAAATAAGGATACCTTGATTGGAGCCTGCAGAAACGCCAAGCCATTTAGCCCATTTTGCTGCGGTAAGGCTTTGTACCACTACAGTGCCGATAATCACAAGAAACACCAAAGGAACTATTTTATCAGCCCCGTCAAAACCCAGTGTTTCTAGTTTAATAGCAAAAAGCGAAGATACCGCTGCAGCAACAATACCCCGAGGCGCAACCCAGCTTAAAAACCATTTATCATTACTCGTAAGCGATGAACCTAATGCAGATACCCAAATACTTAAAGGCCTGGCGATAAACATCACCACCAACAATAAGCCTAAACCACCGAACCCCAAATCCAGCATTGCACTTGAATCTAAACGGGCAGCAAGCAAGATAAACAACGCCGAGATTAACAGCACCGTTAAAGTTTCTTTAAATTCAAGAATGTCGGCAATGTCAACACCACGCATATTGGCAAGCCAGATCCCCATTACCGTTACTGTTAATAAACCCGACTCTTCCTGCAGTAAATTCGACGCGACAAACACGGCAAGTACTATTGTAAGTACTGCAGTGTTTTGTAAATAATGTGGTAGTAAATTCTTACGCAGTACGTTACCGACCAGATAACCGGCTAATCCACCGAGTCCAAAGCCGATAGAGAGCATTAAACCAAGTGCAGTTAAGACATGATTTCCGGTATTTGAAGAAAACGCGATATATTCAAACACCAACACGGCAATTAGAGCACCGAGCGGGTCAATTACGATCCCTTCCCAACGCAAAATGCTGGCAAGTTTAGATGTTGGCCTGACACTGCGTAGCATAGGTACAATGACCGTTGGGCCAGTAACAACAACCAGCGCACCAAACAGCATGGAAATTTCCCAGCTAAACCCAACCAACCAATGTGATGCTAATGTAATACAGGCCCATGTAATGACTGCACCCACCGTGACCAGACTTGTTACCATCCTGCCATGACTTTTTATTTCTTTAAAATTAAGTGTTAAGGAACCTTCAAACAAGATTACCGCAACACCAAGCGAGATAATTGGAAATAACAGATCACCAAAAAGCTGATCAGGATCCAGCACGCCAAATGCCGGGCCAAGAAGTAAACCCGCCACTAATAATGGTAAAATAGCCGGTAACCTTAGTTTCCAACCAAGCCATTGACAAAATAAAGACACTATTCCAAGTAAAGCCAGTGTGGCAGATATTTTTTCCATGAGTTCCCTGATATAAAAAGTCGAAACGCCTGAATACAATTATGACGTGCGGTTAATAGGGCAATAATACACAGCGAATACAAGATTCACAGTATTATTCGGCTTTATTACCCGCCAATGACATCCTGACCGCATGATTTTAATGATAAGTCAGGTACAATAGTCATTCTTGTTTAAGCTTTACAGAGTCTATCATGCTGAGTTTTTTTGAACGGATTATAAACCCTTTTCCTGCTGAAAATCCGGAACAACCGCCAAAAGGAATTTTCGCTTTTTGTCGTCATTATACTAAAGGAATGGAAACATCGTTGGTGCTAATGTCGATAAGTACAGCGCTGCTGGCCATGCTGGAAGTATCGCTATTTAGTTTTATGGGCCAGTTGGTTGACTGGTTGATACAAAACGACCCGCAAGATTTGTTTGTCAGCGAGCGCGCGACCTTAATTAAAATGGCGGTTGTAACCTTGGTGTTACTCCCTGCCCTAAGTTTTTTTCATGCTGCTATTTTGCATCAAACCTTATTGGGTAACTACCCAATGTCAATTAGGTGGTTAGCGCACAGGTATTTGTTACGTCAAAGTATCAGTTTCTATCAAAACGACTTTGCCGGCCGGATTGCCACTAAAGTCATGCAAACCTCTTTGGCCGTGCGTGAAACGGTAATGAAGCTTCTCGATGTAATGGTATATATTTTGGTATATTTCGGTTCTATGCTGTTTTTTATTGGTGAAGCAGATTTACGACTTATTATTCCCATACTGGGATGGTTAGTGATCTATGTTTCAATGCAGTTTTATTTTGTTCCCAGGCTAAAACGTGCGTCAACGCTGCAAGCAGATGCAAGATCCGAAATGACCGGCCGTATTGTCGATAGCTATACCAATATAAGCACCATAAAATTATTTTCACATACTCACCGTGAAGAAGCGTACGCCAAAGAAAGCATGGATGTGTTTTTAAAGCCGGTTTACCGGCAGATGCGTCTCGCTACTGGTTTGAGTGTATCGGTACAAACGCTAAATTACTTTTTGGTGTTCAGTATCGCCGCATTATCGATTTACTTGTGGGCTGACAGCGCCATTAGTGTCGGGGCTATTGCTATTGCTGTTAGCTTAGCCCTGCGCTTAAACGGCATGGCGCAGTGGATTATGTGGGAAGTCAGTAGCTTGTTTGAAAACATCGGTACTGTGGCCGACGGTATAACCACCTTATCCCAACCCGCGCAAGTAATGGATATAGCTAACGCCAAGCAGCTACAGGTCAGTACGGGCGCGATAACATTTGACCAAGTTTGTTTTAACTACGGCAAGGAAGATAGCCCGGACGGAAAAACCCCTGTACTGCAGCGCTTAGATCTCAATATTAAACCGGGTGAAAAAGTTGGCCTGGTCGGTCGTTCTGGCGCTGGCAAATCGACGTTGGTAAACCTACTTCTACGTTTTTATGATGTAGAGAGCGGCAAAATATTCATTGATGGTCAGGATATTAGCCAGGTTAGTCAGGAAAGTCTGCGAAAGCATATCGCCATGGTTACACAAGACACATCTTTATTGCATCGTTCAGTACGTGACAACATTGCCTATGGCAAGCCCGATGCTACAGAGGCAGAACTTCAGTTGGCTGCAGAGCAAGCAGAAGCCAGTGAGTTTATTGCAGATTTGTCTGATCCTAAAGGCAATCGTGGTTTTGATGCCCAAGTAGGCGAGCGCGGAGTAAAACTTTCTGGTGGACAACGGCAACGTATTGCAATAGCCAGAGTATTGTTAAAAAATGCCCCTATTTTAATCCTAGATGAAGCAACATCAGCGCTAGATTCTGAAGTAGAAGCCGCAATTCAAGCCAGCTTGAACACCTTGATGGATGGTAAAACCGTTATTGCTATTGCGCACCGATTATCCACTATTGCTCAGATGGACCGCTTAATTGTGTTAGATCAGGGTAATATTATCGAACAAGGCAGCCACGCTGAGCTTATTGCATCAGGTGGCATTTATGCACAGCTTTGGGCGCATCAAACCGGTGGGTTTATTGGTGTAGAATAGCCCTTAGTGACAATGCATCCGGATTGCCGTATGCATTGTCAGGTTTTCTCATGCCATAACATGCTTGCTGTATAAAATTGTCTGCTGTATGTTTTAAAAAACATCACGTTGTAATTTTCGTGCTTTGCGAGCGCTGTTGTATTGAACAAACTGCGGTGCTAACGCCGTCATAGCAGAACCCAAAACAACCAGAAACGCACCAATTAAAGAGCTGATATTTAACTGTTGTGCCGACAAGAAACCCGGAAATAGCCAAGAGGTTAGCTGGGCAAACAAGATGGTAAATAATGGCGTTACTGCTAATACCGCGCTGACTTTTGACGCCTCCCAATGATGCAAAGCTTCAGCAAAAGCACCATAAGCCACCACGGTATTCAAACAACAGAATACCAACAGTGCCCAGTGTAAGTAACTCATCGTCATCAATGGTTCAAAAGCTGACACAGGAACAAACGCCAACGTACCGGCGACATACAACATATACATAATTTGTTTCGAACTAAAATGCACTAACAGCTGCTTCTGTGCCAATGCATATGCCGCCCAGGTAACTGCCGCGGCAACAACTAAAAGTACACCAATACTTTCATTGCTCGCTTGCATAACCAATTGCACTAATCGCTCATTAAAAAACAGTAATAAACCGGTAACCAATGTTACAGCCCCAACTTTCTGCCAGCGCAATAAACGCTCTTTAAAAATAATAACGCCGCCAAGCATCATCAAAAATGGCGCTAGTTGGATCACTACTTGCCCGGTTTCGGCATTTAAATAATTTAAACCGGTTAAATACATGATGTAATTTGATAACAGTCCCGCAACAGCAACCAACATGAGAGTAATTACTTTACGGTTACGAAACAGCATCATAGCGGGTAACTTACCTGTGAAACCAAGCCAAATACCGACCATGACAGCGGCAACCAAAAAACGAATCGCCGTTATGGTATTGGGAGTAAGCACATCAAGCAGTACCTTTAATGCAATAGGAAGCATGCCCCATAAAATGGCAGTAGTTAATGCTAACGTTAAGCCAACCAGGCTTTTGCCGGTAATTTGATGCATGAATTATTTCCAGTGTGGATGCCACAAGTGTGGTAAAACGGCATTGTCCGATACAGCAGACATTTTCACCTATTTTTGCCGCTTTTGTCTGTACGAAAACAGATAATAGCGACCAACCTACTAACCATTGCGCCATATCAAACTAAAATGCGCTGATATTCACTATACTTCATCAGAAACATAACGCTATTGCCCAGCGACAAACGAAAATTGAGATGCAACATGATAAAACGTATTGGCATACTCACCTCAGGTGGTGATGCCCCCGGTATGAACGCAGCTATTCGCGCAATTGTGCTAACGGCGTCTGTAAGCAATATTGATGTTATTGGATTTCATCATGGGTTCAATGGCTTACTGGAATCTGATTATCAAAGGTTACTGCCGCAACACGTTGCTCACATTATCCATCAAGGCGGCACCATGCTGAAAAGTGCTCGTTGTGCACAGTTACATACCGCAGAAGGTGCAAGGCAGGCTGCCACAGTACTTGAAGAGCTTGAACTTGATGCCCTAATTGTTATTGGCGGGGATGGCAGCTTTCGTGGTGCGCTGGCAATTGCCAATTATTATCAAGGTCAAATTATGGGGATACCGGGCACCATTGACAACGATATCGATGGAACCGACTTTACTATTGGCTTTGCTACAGCTATCGACACCGCACTGGACACAATTGATAAAATTCGTGACACGGCAGAGGCCTTTGAGCGTATTTTTCTAATTGAGCTTATGGGCCGACATTCAGGTTATATCAGCCTATCTGCCGGTATTGCAGCGGGTGCTGAGCAAATTATTTGCCCGGAATTTGGCATTTTGCAGCCACATAATATAAAAGCCCTGCTTGCACCAATACAGCGTGCACAACTAATGCGGGGTAGTAGCAGCTATATTATTGTTGTAGCGGAAAACAGTTATCCAGCAGGAACCAGCGCATTGGCAGAAACAATAAGTGAAGCGTTAGGAATTGAATGCCGGGCGTGTATTCTTGGACATATCCAGCGAGGGGGGAGCCCTGTGGGCGCTGACAGAATTCTGGCGACAAAACTAGGGGCTTTTGCAGTAGAGCAACTACTTGATGGCGCGCATCTGATGATGGCAGGTGAAGTGCATCAAAAACCTGTGCTTTACCCGCTAATAAATACCGGTGAGAAGAAAAAACAACTCGACCCCTATTTAGTTCGCTGGCAACAAAACATTGCCAGCGACTAGGCTATTTTATGGTGTAAAAACCTGTTTAACCCGGTCTTTATAGCTGCGGCTTACTTTTACTGCCTGGCCATTAGTCAGCATTAGTTGATGCTCACCATTGGCCAACATTTGCAACTTAGCAATGGTATGAACATTAACAATCGCAGAACGATGGACCCTAACAAAAAGCTTAGGGTCAAGTTCTTGTTCCAGCTCTTTCATTGTGCGACGTAAAATATGGGTTTGACCATCGCGCGTATGAATACACATATAGTCACCAGCGGCATCAACCCACTCTATTGCAGATACCGGTACTCGCGTTATCTCGCCGCTGTCCTTAATACTTATTGCATCTGGGAATCGGTCATTAACAACCGGCTGGGCGTTATCAAGTCGTTGTAAAATATTACCAGTATCATCTCCGGTAAGCTTTGCTACAGCTTCAGCAAGCTGCCCCTTATGTTTTTGTGTGTCCTGTGCCTGAAAAAGTTTAAGTACCTTTTCTATTGCTAATTTTAAACGCTCCGGCTCAACGGGTTTAAGCACATAATCCAGCGCACTGACTTCAAAGGCATTAAAAGCATAATGATCATAAGCTGTAACAAAAACGACGTAGGGTAAAACAACCTGCTTTGCTTGAAGTTGCTTAAGCACAGCGAAACCATCCATCCCAGGCATTTCAACATCAAGAAAAACCAAATCCGGAGCAAGCTCGCTAATAAGCTCTACTGCTTGTTGTCCATTACTACACTCAGCAATAACGTTCAATTCAGAAAATTCGCGTAACCGAACCATCATCCCTTTACGGGCTAAAGGCTCATCATCTACCACTATTACCTTAAGCATGTGCCTGTTCCGTTTTTTCTAATTCTAATGGGATCCGAATATTAACTTTCAACCCTTGTGGCTGATTATGCGTTAACACCAACGCAAAATTATTGTCGTATAATGCGGATAATCGTTCTTTGGTATTGACTAAGCCAACACCACTATCACTGCTTTTGGGTAAGCCATTGGTAATGGTCATTCCCGGACCATTATCGGCGACTTCAAGCAACAAATCATGGCCAAACTTTTTCGCCGTTATAGCAATTTTCCCGCCATTTATCTGACTGGCTACTGCATATTTAACCGCGTTTTCTATCAAAGGCTGCAAAATTAAACTAGGTACCAGCGCCGACTCAGTGTCAGGCTCTAATTCAAATTCTACTGACAGGCGTTCAGAGAAACGCACTTTCTCTATCTCAAGGTATAAGCGGGCCGCATAAACCTCTTGTTCTAACGGCACCTTATTAATAGGGTCTTTGTACAATGAATAGCGCAAAAAGTCACTAAGCCTTGTCACCATTTTATTGGCCGTGTCGGCTTCATTAATTAACACTAAGGTTGAAATGGCGTTAAGGGTATTGAACAGAAAATGCGGATTAAGTTGATAACGCAGCATTTTAAGTTGTGCTTCATGGGCTTTATTGGTTGCAGTTAATGATTTTTGCTTCTCTAATTGCAACGTCTGATAATACTTAATACCAAAGTACAGCCCGCTCCAGCTCAACATAACGTAAAAAGCAAATGGCGTTTCACGCACATACTTTAACCAATGATCTGGCCGTGCACCGTGGCGGTAAATTTCCCAATAATTAAAATTACGCACCGCAGTCCAGATTGCCGCTACGGTAAAAGCTAACACCAAAACCGTAATGATCATTTTCCACGGTGTCCATTGCCCTACTCTTTGATAGGTGTAACGCAGCGGAATGGTAATTAACCAACCAATATAAGAATCAAGTGCTACCACTATAAGATAGGCATCTCGGGTTTCCTGTATTAACGAGTTTAAATACGTAACAATGGCAAAACCGAGCCAGCCCAATGTATGCAGCAGCCAAAACTGGCGGGTGCGGTCCTCTAAAAACTTATACAAAATACTGACCCGCAGCGAAATTTAACCCTAGTGGGATTATAACTAAACAATGACAAAAGCCCTCGTTAACTGGCCGCATTTACACTCGCATTAATCGCAGTAATAACATAAAAGAGTTAGCGTGTTGTTGAATATATAGCACTAGCTAAGCACGGGTGTCGGCTTACGATCGGGCCCAAGTGCAACAAAAGTAAAACTACCAGAAATGGCTTTATGCTGATCATCGCTATACATGTTCTCTACAAAAATATCGACTTGCACACGAATACTGGTGCGGCCAACGTGCTCCACTCTGGCAACCAGCTCAATTATGCTTCCTGCAGGTATAGACTCTTTAAAATCAACGCGATCAGAACTTACTGTTACTAAAGGCTTACGACAAAACCGGGTCGCTGCAATAAAGGCCGCCTCGTCCATCCACGCTAGCGCTTCGCCACCAAACAAGGTGTTATGATGATTGGTACGCCCGGGAAATACTGTTTTTGTAACACGGGTAACAGCGTGCTCCATACGTTTAGCAATTAACGCGTCATTGCTCATTGTTGTTCTCACTAATGCTTAAAGGCTGCGGATTTTATAAGACTGACCTTTATTTGCAACCGCTACAAGTGTTAATAGCGTCATAGCCTTCTTTTTTATTAATACTTTTGCATGTAGTTAGAAATGCAGATCCGTGCCTTGTCGTTTTCCTTAACTTATTTTAACGGCATAATAGTTATCAAAATGCGAAGCCAAGGCCACATTATGAATTATGTAAACTATCAGTTGGATGTATCTGACATAACTGCTCATCTAATAACAGTCACACTGAGTTTCAAACCTACACAAGCAGTGCATGAGCTCACATTACCAGCGTGGATCCCTGGTAGCTACATGATCCGTGATTTTGCCCGCAACATTGTCTCAATCAACGCATATGATGATGTGGGCTCACTGAAACTGACACAACTGGATAAACAACGTTGGCAGCTAAGTTGTAATAACCACATCATCTACGTGCGCTATCAGGTATATGCCAATGATTTATCTGTCCGCGCAGCCTATATTGATGATGAAGTTGCGGTATTAAACCCAGCCTGCCTTTGCCTGTGCGTTAGCGAACTACAAACATTAGTGCACCATGTAGATGTTATAAAGCCACAAGCAGACGTAGCGGCAAGCTGGCGCTTGGCCACCGGTTTGTCGCGTGCAAGCGACACTCCCTTTGTTGGCTTTGGGCGTTACTACGCTGATAACTATCAAATACTAATTGATAGCCCCTTGCTACTTGGCGTTTTTACCCTATGTGAATTCAGCATCAACGACATTAACCATTATTTGGTAGTAACAGGTTCAAACCTGACCGATTTAACCCGCTTCACCGACGATTTAACCAAAATATGTCAACAACAGCTAAATGTGTTTGGCGCCCTACCCGATGATTTAGACAGTTACTGGTTTTTACTCTGGGTAACAGAAGACGGCTATGGTGGTCTGGAACATTTGAATTCAACACTCTTACTTTGCAGTAGGTTTGATTTACCCACACCTGGCGTAGAATTAGTCGATGAAAACTACCAGAATCTGCTGGCACTTTGCAGCCATGAGTATTTTCATACCTGGTGGGTGAAACGCCTTAAGCCTGCCTGCTTTATGCAATATCAACTTGCAAATGAACAATACACATCACAGCTGTGGTTATATGAAGGTTTTACATCTTACTTTGATGACCTTGCGTTGGTTCACTCGGGACTAATAACTGCGGAAAGTTACATTAAAACGGTAGAAAAACTTATCTCCAGAGTCACGCGTAACCCAAGTGATCAAGTACAAAGCTTAGTAGATAGCAGTTTTACCGCCTGGACTAAATTTTATAAGCAAGACGAAAATGCGGTAAATGCGGTTGTCAGTTATTATGCTAAAGGGGCGTTACTAGCCCTTTGTCTGGAAGCCGCATTACGCCAACGAGGCCTTTCATTGCAGCACGTTGTGCGACAACTATGGCAACGCTTTATCGCAACCGGTACGCCAGATAATGCGTTAAGTGTTGTATTAAATGAGTTGGGATTATCTGAACTGGCAAGCCAATCTGAACAGTGGTTGCATGAAGCCAAGCCATTACCCCTGGCTGATACGCTGGCGAATTTAGGGTTAAAAGTGACGTTAAGGCCGATGCAGCACGGCGATGATTTTGGTGGCGAAATACTAAAAAAATCTTATGGGCCAGCTAACCTTCCGTTTATCGGTGCATTAACTAAAACAGTTAATGGCCAGCTCACCATTAGCCAGGTTTATCACGGCGGTGCGGCGCATCAGGCCGGTTTAATGGTAGGCGATCAACTAATAGCGTTAGATAACCGCAAAATCACCAACAACAACTTTAACCAACTGTTACAACGCTATGAAATTAATAGTGAGACAATCTTACACTTGTTCAGGAAAGATCGTTTATTACAGTGTTCCCTGCAGCTTTGTCAGTCAAACGCACAGGTGGCTATAGTTAATATTTCGGACCAAACGCTATGTGATAACTGGTTAACTATGGATATGGAGTAAGCGGTAAACCAGGTAGCAAGGCCGGATCAAGCCGCTCTTGCTGCCAGTTTATACGCCAATCTAAATGGGGGCCGGTTACCCTGCCCGTCGCTCCAACCTCAGCAATTTTTTGTCCTTGCACCACCATATCACCGACGGCGACATGAAACTTACTCAGGTGCATAAAAGTAGAATTAATGCCAAAACCATGATCAACAATGAGTGTTAAGCCAGAATAGTACAAATCTTTTGCCAGTAACACCGTTCCGCTTAGCGGGGCAATAACAGGAGCGCCAATTGGTGCCGCAACATCAAGACCATAATGCGGGTTACGTGGTTCACCGTTAAATATACGCTGACTACCATAAACACCCGAAATTCGGCCTTGTGCTGGCATTACTGGCTTATCAAAGATATACGGCAAGGTAGATACTGTTTCACGTGCTTTACGTACTTGCACATTATCTTGCTGAATCCGTTCGCTAACATCACTAGGGGGGGTAACGTATTTTTGTGCTACCCCGTTTACCCGCTGGATATCATATTGGCGAGCACTAATAGTAAGTTCAATAACCTGCTCTTCACCAGCGGATTTAATTTTTAATTGATGAGTGAGTTTGGCATCTCGGCCTACACCAAAGACAAAACGACCATCAGCACTAACTATAAGCGCTGCGTCATTAAAATAGACTTCACTGCCAGGGGCTGTTTTTCCCACCAACAAGCTGCCTTGCGTTAACGCACCTATCAGCTCTACTTCAGGTTTTGCTGCAAGAGCACCACTAACACTAACTAAAAGCGATAGCGCCTTTACCCACCCCTTCATAAGCTACAACCTTATATTGTTTCAGATTATCCTGTTGTTTAAGCTCCGCGACAATATAATCAGCTAAACACTCAACAGTGGTATCACACGGCACAATTTCGCAATGTGTTTTGGGCATCGTTAATTCAAACCAGCCTTGCGCAGCCTGATAGCGGAAACTATAGTCGTCGCAACCCGCAGTTATATATTGCAACTCATTAACTGCACAGCAATCTTCAGCGGTACCTAAATAAATATCCTGCCAACGCTCGCTCCAATATTTATTAAGTCGGGGTGACAACATACCATCAGCATAAATCTGAATAGTTGAACGATGGCCATGTGCAATACGCTGACAATTGCCATCATGTTTCTTCAAACCATGGCTATAGTGGTAGTAAAATCCATTGCTCGCTTCAGGGCGTAAGTTAATAACCAGCTTTTGTACATTTGTGGGTAATAACGGCTTTATGCTGTCTTGCAGGAACTCAGTAACGCTTTGTTCATTGATCACTTTAGTAGGAATAGCCACAACGGCTTGTTCCGGTGCGGCCATTTGAATAACGCCACGGTCACTTTGAAATTTAAGCACATTAGTTTGTTCTGTCGCTTGAAGTGATAAAGCGGCAGAGTGAGCCGGAACGGCCAATTTGTGATCGACCAGCTGATCAATGGCCTGTTTGATAACTTTTTTAACCTTACCAAAATCCAGCACCATTGACGTTTGATCCAGCGCGCCATGCAATTCAACATCGGCAATATAGCTTTCGCCTAACATACCCCGTGTTTCGCATAGGTAAGAAAAATCAATAACGGTTAAGTCCCGTACAAACAAAATCATCAGTGGCTCTCTATTACAGTAAACAGCCAGTATTATAACGCTGAACATACCATAACAACACCTTAGCCGACGCTAATTTACCGTTTATGCTCTGTCAACCAACTGTTTAAAATGCCTATTTGGCCGCATTTATGTGCCGCATACATCAGTCGTATTGCATTGCTTAGTAAAGTACTGTCATTCCACTCCGTTTTTTGCTGAATTTCCTCATAACAGCTTAACGCTTCTGGGGTTAAATAGCCGCGCAGCTCTTTTTTACCAGACTGTTTTTGCCGCTCACGGTAACGTTGTTGTTTTTCTGCATTGCTCAGCGCTTTTCCACTTGAATTTGTCATGTTTCACTCTTTAGTAATAACACGGCCATAAACTTAGCCAAGACGGCACTTTTCGACGTAAAAATGGCTGTTTGTACAAATCGGACTTGTCTAGCGTACAAGTGTTCGCTAAAGTGAGCCGGAATTTTCACTGGATTAAACATACATGACTCAGAATAGCTTTACAAAAGAAGATTTAATTGCCTGCGGCAACGGCGACTTGTTTGGCGAGGGCAACAGTCAACTGCCATCAGATAATATGCTGATGATGGACCGCATTGTTCACATCTCAGAAGAAGGCGGCCTTTATGGTAAAGGACAAATTATCGCTGAGCTCGATATTACCCCAGAGCTGTGGTTCTTTGCTTGTCACTTCAAAGGTGATCCGGTAATGCCGGGTTGTTTAGGGCTTGATGCTATGTGGCAATTGGTAGGCTTTTTCTTAGGCTGGTCAGGTGGTCCGGGTAAAGGACGCGCGCTTGGCGTTGGCGAAGTAAAGTTTACCGGTCAAATTCTTCCAACGGCGAAAAAAGTAACTTATACCATCAACATGAAACGCGTTATTAAGCGGAAACTGTTTATGGGTATTGCCGACGGTATTGTTAGCGTTGATGGCCGCGACATTTATGCCGCAACAGATTTAAAAGTCGGTTTGTTTCAGGACACCTCTAGCTTCTGATATTTTCGTAGAATTTAATGGCAAAAGCCCCGCAGAGTTATCTTGACGGGGCTTTTTATCCTATGAAAATGATGGGAAATTACTGACCTTTATTAAACAACCCTACATGGCGGTCTTCAATGGCTTCGCGCCAGCCTCCTAACCATTGTGAGCGCGTATCTAAACCTTGATATGGGCAAATTTCTTTTGAACGTCCAGTTACACCGGCACGATAACCTTGAGCATGAGCACGTTCCAGACGATCACGTTTTTGTCTTTTCATACGGCAGTCTTCCTCAACTTTGCTTGATAATAATAACCACAAAATTGCTTGCGGCTACCCTATAATTGATAGCTGACTACACTAAAAGGTTCAATCCTTTACCGAAAAATTAATCGCTTGACAAAGGCTAACGAGCTGATGTTGTTTAAGATTTGATGACAAAATTATTTATATCTAATTACACTAATAGAATGTTTTTTTATAGCGAATATTAACAACGAGTTGAAAAGCAGAAAAAAAGCTGCCGAAGCAGCTTTTTTAATTAATATTTACGACGCCGCCACCAGATTAAAGCTCCACCAAACAAGAAGGTCCAAACGCCTAGGCTACCACCTTTTCGCTCGTATTCAGACTCACCAGTGTTACAAACATCCACCTCTCCATTAGCAATTGGCTGCAATGTTACCACCGTAGTGACAACTTCCTTTTCTGGATTACCCTGCGCATCGACAACAACATTGCCCAGTAAGTCTCTAGTGTCTCGATTAACCAGGGCGGTGGCAACTATAGTACCATTGCTGTTGATATCACGGCCTTCAACTATGGTATAGGGAGAGTTACAACCTATCAGAGTATTCAGATCGACAAAATTATCACTGCCTACGTCATACATAAAACCATGGATACGTCGGGTTGTTGTGCCAGACGCAATGACTTCGGCGCTACCTACAATAACATTGTCATCGTTTATGGCACGCGGCACAGTACCTGAGCTGTCAAAAAAACCAGTAACAAACGAAGTCGTATTAGTACTGTAATCGTAATAAAACATTTTGTTGCGTGTGTTACCATTTATTACTTTAGAGGCGTAACCTACAGCAATATTATTATTATTGATGCCAACCGATGTACTCGTTAACCAACTGTCAGCATCCACCATTGGCAATGCTTCATTCTCAACAAATAATGTGGCATGCGTAGTGCGGTAAACTTCGTTGGTAAAATAAGGTTTATCTTCATCAGTGTATGACGATACACCAACAGCAATACCTGAGTTGTTAACTGCAAGTGCTTGGCTAAAGTAATTAATAGCCAAAGCGCCTTCTTTGCTATGCTCTAACTGAGTATTTTTTTCACCCAAAAAACCCAAGACAGTAGGCGCTGAAATGTTGCTGCCCTCTATTTGCCAAATCAAGCCACGCTGAGTATAACCAAAAGATGTCAGCGGCTGCCCCCTGGTACCAGGCGTTCTGAGATCAGATGTATATTGTCCATAGAAACATGAATTTATCGGCTGTGATTCCCCGTTACAATTAGTCTCTAAAAGTTCGCTGGCTTCATCTACCAAGCCAATGCTGCCATAACCTGCAATAAAGCCACTATTACTAATAGCCCTTGCACTGCTCATCCCACCACCAAAGTCCTGATAAGGCGGTGGCAAAACAAGCGGTTCACCAGATACAACGGCAACACCTGATAAATACGGTAAATCAGGCACCCATATTTCTACTGTTTCCGGCTCGGTAGTCGCATCATCTTCTGCCACGGGTGTAAAACTTTGCTTGGTAAATGTTGACGTCGCCATGCCCACTGCGATTCCAGCACTGTTAATATCATAGATATATTCACTGTTTGCACGCGCCATAGCGGTGTCACGCAACGTAAAATTTTGGGCTTGCTCTGTGCCGGTTTTTACATAACCAATAGCATTACCAATAACCTGCAAAGCCAGATTATTCGATAATAAAATTGACTGAATATCCGCCGTGATATTACCGCTGTTAATATCCGCTAATTGCTCATCAGTAAAAAATGCTTGAATAATTGAATTTTCAAAATCAATAGCATCCAAATCAACCGGGTAATTAAAATAGGTATAGTCGTAAAGCGGCGCACCTGAACTCGTTGTCCCCCGCTGAACTTTGATTGCGCCATTAAACACGGTATCGCCGCTATCATTAATGCCTGAGGCATAAGTTGACTTTAACTCCGGCACATTGCCAACTTCTACGACGTTATAAACTGCCGCTTGTACAGAACACAGACTTAACAGCGGCAATAACGCCAGGCTGATGCGAGATAACTTCATTCGGGGCCCCTAAATTCTACTTCTTATGCGTCTAATTCTTCCCAGCGCGCGTACGCTTGCGCCAGCTTCGACTCGGTCTGTTGTAATTGGTTCAACGTGTCTTGAGTTTGCTCTGCATTTTGCTTAAAAAACTCAGCACTGTTAACCAAAGCTTGCATGGCTTCAAGTGAGGTTTCGAGCTGCTCTATTAGTGCGGGTAGCAGTTCCAGTTCACGTTTTTCTTTGTATGATAACTTCTTAGAGCTAACAACAGAAGCCTGCACCGGTGTTTCTTCTGTAATGCTTTGTGCTTGTTTTGTCACTTTTTGTGCAGTCACAACTGCTGGAGCCTGCCGTTGTTGATAAGCAATAACGTCGTCGTATCCACCGGCAATTTCAACAATGCGGCCCGCACCGGCAAACAGCAGTGAACTGGTAACCGTATTATTAACAAATTCCCTGTCGTGGCTGACTAGTAATACTGTGCCCTGGTACTGCTGCAAAATATCTTCCAGCAGTTCCAGCGTTTCGACATCCAAATCGTTTGTTGGCTCATCGAGAATTAACAAGTTACTTGGCCGGGCAAATAATTTTGCTAACAATAAACGATTTTTTTCCCCACCTGACAGGGCTTTAACCGGAGTGCGCGCTCTGGCTGGAGGAAACAAAAAGTCTTGCAAGTAACTTAACACATGGCGGGTTTTACCGTTTTGGGTGATCTCTTGCTTACCTTCAGCCACGTTATCCTGCACGGTGGCATTTAAATCCAGTGCCATACGATGTTGATCAAAATAGGCGACTTCAATATTAGTGCCGCGCTTTATATCACCACTGTCGTGTTTATAATCACCCAGCAGCAGTTTAATCAACGTAGATTTGCCTACCCCATTAGGACCGACCAATGCGATACGATCGCCCCGCATGACCAGCAAATCAAGCTTATCAATAATCGTTTTACCGTTAAAACCACAGCTGATGGCCTTGGTTTCAAATACCAATTTACCGGAGCGGTCGGCCTGCTCAATATTAAAATCAACCTTACCAAGCGTTTCTACCCGCTCTGCTCTTTCACGACGTAATGCTTTAAGTGCTCTTACCCGGCCTTCGTTACGCGTACGGCGGGCTTTAATGCCTTGACGGATCCACACTTCTTCTTCAGCCAACTTTTTATCAAACAAGGCATTATGCTGTTGCTCGTCTTCCAGCATTTTTTGTTTGCGATCCAGATATTCCTGATAATTGCCCGGGTGTGATGTCAATTGTCCGCGATCTAAATCGATGATGCGGGTGGCTAGTGCACGAATAAATGCCCTGTCGTGCGAAATAAAGATTATGGCGCCGGAGAAGTTTAGTAAAAACTGCTCAAGCCATTGTATTGCCGCAACGTCTAAGTGGTTAGTCGGTTCGTCCAGTAATAAAATGTCAGGCTTAGCAATAAGCGCACGGGCTAAAGCTGCTTTTCGCAACCAACCACCCGATAAGGTTGCTAAGCTAGCGTTGCCGTCCATTTCAAACTGTTGACATAAATCAACCACACGACTTTCCAAGCCCCAGCCATCACGGGTGTCCATTTCGCTTTGTAGTTGTTCAAATAAACGATAGTCAGCGTCAGTCGCGCCTTCTAAATTTTCTGACAAAGTATAAAATTGCTGTGCCTTTTGGGCTAAATCACCAGCACCTTCGCGAATAAAATCCGCTATTTTCACATCCATCTTCGCTGGCGGATCTTGCTCTAAACGGCTTAGCACCACACCGGTATTCACCACTATCTGGCCATCATCTAAATTTTGTTGACCGGTCAGCAGTTTTAAAAAGGAGGATTTGCCGGCGCCGTTGCGTCCTACCAGACACACCCGCTCACCACTAAATAAACTAAAATCGACATGGTCTAAAATGGGGTGCGTACCAAATGCCAGGCATGCCTGCTGAAAACGTAATAATTCCACTAACTTACTTCCTTAAGCCATGTTACCAGCTGTGCCGCGTCAAACGGCCAGCATAATTCATTGTCACCTGAGCGTAATACCGGGATCATCACACGATAACGCTCAAAGGCTTGTTCATCTTCAACAATATCCACAACCTTAAATGGCTGCGTTAAATCCGCTTGCAGGAGTAACTGCTCAGCTTGCTCACATAAGTGACAGCCCCAGGTACTGTATAAAACTAACTCGGCGCGCATGGCTTACCGGGTTAACTCAAAACACACATGGATATTGGGGTTGCGCTTAAAATCTTCTGGCAAGGTAGCCGCTGAGATGTCTTTAACCTGCCAACCTGCATCGTTAAGTGTTTGCGTATCAATTTTAAACCGACGTTTATTGTTAGAGAAAATCACCTTGCCACCCGGTGCCAGACGCGGTGTTAACATATTAAGTAAATTAACGTGGTCTCGTTGCACATCCCAGCTGTCTTGCATACGCTTAGAGTTTGAGAACGTTGGCGGGTCAACAAATATTAAATCAAACTGTGCACGGCAACGACTTAACCATTGCAAGCAGTCGGCCTGTTCAAATTGGTACTGCTTACCATTCAGGCCATTAATGGTGAAATTACGTTTAGCCCAATCAAGGTAGGTATTTGACATGTCGACCGTTGTGACACTTGTTGCGCCTCCAATAGCGGCATGTACCGAAGCACTGCCAGTGTAAGCAAATAAATTTAATACCGTTTTGCTTTTTGCCTGTTGCTGGATCATACGACGGGTAATGCGGTGATCTAAAAATAAACCGGTATCCAAATAATCGCGCAAATTAACCAGGAACTTAGCGCCGTATTCACTTACTTCTTTATACTGTCCGGCTTTAGCTATGGCTTGGTACTGCGAGCTGCCTTTTTGCTTTTCACGGACTTTTAATATCATCTTGTCAGAACTGATGCCTAGCACCGCAGGTACCTGGTTTACTACATCGAATAAACGCTTTTGCGACACTTGCTCATCCACAGTCGAAGGAGCAGCGTACTCATGCACCACGACTTCACCGTCGTACCAATCAACAGCCACATTGTATTCAGGAATATCGGCATCATATAAGCGATAACAATTTAGGCCTTCCTTTTTCGCCCACTTTTGCAGTTGCTTAAGGTTTTTTGCTAACCGGTTACCAAAAGAGCTACTTTCACTGTAAAACAGTGAAGGTGCGTCGCTACTGACCGCCACTTGTTTCTCTGTTAAATCAAACAACGTGAATTCGCAATCCAACGGGCCATTGGTAAATTTATAGCTCTTGGTTTTAGACAAGCGCAAAGCACGAAGCAAATCGGTGTTTGAAGTAATAATGGCTAAGCGCCAGCCCTGATAATGCTGTTTTAACGCCAGTGAAAATTTACTGTACAGCGGTATCAATGACGGTAAATCGCCTAAACGCTCACCATACGGAGGGTTTGTGACTATTACACCGGCTGTTGCGGTAACGGCAGTTTTTAGAGCAGTTGCATCGGCATAATCAAATTGCACAACAGAGGCAACACCGGCACGTGCGGCGTTTTGTTTTGCTTTTGCCAGGCTGCGTTCATCCGAGTCTGAGCCCCAAAACTGAACAGTCGCAGGCAATGTCAGCTCAGCATCCTTGGCATCTTGCTTTAGTTGTTGCCAGATAGCTTCACGATGGCCTGGCCAACCGGCAAAAGCGAATTTCTCCCGGCTTAAACCAGGCGCCTTATTCAAAGCAATTAATGCCGCTTCAACCACAATAGTGCCACTGCCACAGAAAGGGTCAAACAAGGGTTGGTTAACCTGCCAGCCAGAGCGTTTCAACAAAGCAGCAGCCAGGTGTTCTTTTAAAGGTGCGTCTCCCTGCCCGCTTCTATAACCACGTTGATGCAAAGAGGGGCCCGAGAAGTCCTGTAGAAAGTGGAAATGGTTTTTATCTAACCGCACCTGAAACCGCACGTCTGGATCCATACGGTTTACATCAGGCCGGTTGCCGGTTTCTTCGCGAAACTGGTCAACAATAGCATCTTTTAAACGAATAGCGCCGAATTGGGTGTTGTCTATCTTCGGGTGCTTACCGACACAATCCACCGCCAAACTATTGCGTAACGACATTTGTTGCGGCCAGTCTATTTTACAGGCTACTTGATAAATATCGCTATCTGCAGTTATTGGCTCAGACTGAATTAAGCGCAGAATGCGGGTAGCCAGGCGTGACCATAGACACAGCTGATAGCCGGTGCGTAAGTCAGCACTAAAGCGTACCACCCCCATGGTAACTTTTAACACTTCACCACCGTGTTGACGAACTTCATCCGCCAACAACTCTTCTACCCCTTTAGACGTTAACGCCCAGAATTCCAGCATGCTACCCAACCCTTATCAAAAATGGTCGCTAGTATAGCAGAATGTACTATTTATAAGGTTGAGTTTTTACAATACAGCGAAATTGCTTTATTAAACCGCACTTTGCTTATTAAAGAAGCACTTGAACCAAAGGGAGAAAATAAAAGTAGCTAAAGGCTTGCAAGCCTAAAGTAAAAACACTAAGATGCGCCCCGCAATGACGGACGCGGGATGGAGCAGCCTGGTAGCTCGTCGGGCTCATAACCCGAAGGTCGTCGGTTCAAATCCGGCTCCCGCAACCAACTTTAAAGTTGAAACGGCATTGCAAACAAATACTTAACACACTCTGCTCGGTGTTAAGTTACGGACGCGGGATGGAGCAGCCTGGTAGCTCGTCGGGCTCATAACCCGAAGGTCGTCGGTTCAAATCCGGCTCCCGCAACCAACTAAGCCGACTAATAAAGTCGGTTTTTTTGTGCCTTAAATTCAATACCCCGAAGGTCGTCGGTTCACTCTTCACAAACATCAGGGCTCCCGCAACCAACTAAGCCAACTAATAAAGTCGGTTTTTTTGTGCCTTAAATTCAATACCCCGAAGGTCGTCGGTTCACTCTTCACAAAAGCAGGGCTCCCGCAACCAACATTTAAGCCAGCATTTTGCTGGTTTTTTTGTATCTAAAATCCCCTGTCTGTACACTACCGCGTAATACGTTCAATTGTGGCACTAAAATATGAAGCACTTTTCTGTACAGCATAGCCTGGCCGAACTTGGTCAACCGTTTTCAACTGCTTGCTTACCAACCCCAGTGGCCGCGCCGCAGTGGCTGGCGTTCAACGTTGAACTGGCAACGCAATTACGTTTACCGGAACAGTACTGGCGAAGTGATGAAGGTTTAGCCGTATTTAGTGGAAATGTGATTGCAGACTGGGCAAACCCAGTTGCACATGCGTATGCCGGACATCAATTTGGCCACTTTGTACCGCAGCTTGGCGATGGCCGTGCGTTATTGCTTGCTGAAGTGATTGCCATCGATGAACAGCGTTACGACATACAGTTAAAAGGGGCTGGACGCACACCGTATTCGCGTGGCGGCGATGGCCGCGCCCCGCTCGGTCCGGTACTGCGGGAATACCTAGTCAGTGAAGCAATGTATGCGCTTGGAGTGCCAACAACCAGAGCACTGGCAGCAGTGCTTACCGGTGATTGGTTACAGCGCGATAAAGCAGAGCCAGGCGCCATTATTACCCGCATCGCGAAAAGCCATATTCGAATTGGCAGTTTTCAGTTTATTGCGGCAAAAGGGGATATTGCTCAGCTTAAAACGTTCGCAGACTACGTTATAAAACGGCATTATCCTGAAAGTGCTGCGGCAGAAAATCCTTACCTGACGTTATTAACCAGCGTAATCACTGCGCAGGCACAGCTCATTGCCAAATGGATGAGCATCGGCTTTATTCATGGCGTCATGAATACTGACAATATGAGTATTGCCGGTGAAACCATCGATTATGGTCCCTGCGCTTTTATGGATGCGTTTAATCCGGCGCAAGTTTACAGCTATATCGACAGACAAGGCCGTTATGCCTGGGGCAATCAGCCGAAAATGGCGAGCTGGAACCTGACCCGCTTTGCTGAAACCTTGCTACCACTATTAAGCGCTGAGCCAGAGCAGGCGATAGAACTCGCCACAGCCGCACTGCTGCAGTTTAATGCCGAAAACGAAGCAGCGTTTTTACAGCTGATGGGCGAAAAAATTGGCCTTAAGTCAGCAACAAAAGACGACGAAGTGCTGATCAGAGACTTACTTAATCTGATGAGCGGCAACAGCACAGACTTTAGCCAGACATTTCGCCTTTTAAGCCTGTCAGTGGCCAATACAACGCAGGGTGCTGCACAGCTGTTTGCCGACAGCAGCAACTGGCAGCAGTGGGCTAACCGCTGGCAGACGAGACTGGCTACGCAAGGTTTAGCGCTAAATGAGGTGCAACAACAGATGGATGCCACTAACCCGGCGCTTATCCCGCGTAATCATCAGATAGCCAAAGCGATTGAGCTGGCCAACACTGAAGGTGATTTATCATTGTTTAACAGGCTGCACAAGGCTCTGCAAACGCCTTTCACACTCAGTGGCGAAAATGCCGATTTGGCACAGCCACCAATGCCCGAGCAGTGTATCAGCAACACGTTTTGCGGCACCTGATAAAAAAGCCCCGCGATTTGCGGGGCTTTACATTTACTTACCGTATTTCTCGGCCAGATATAGCCAGGTTTCAAGTACCGTATCCGGGTTTAGCGAAACGCTATCTATACCCTGTTGCATTAACCACGCCGCGAAGTCTTCATGATCTGAAGGCCCCTGCCCGCAAATACCAATATACTTACCTTTGGCTTTACAGGTTTTAATGGCCATCTCTAACAATTTGTAAATGGCGGGGTTACGCTCATCAAACAGATGTGCGATAAGGCCGCTATCACGGTCTAAACCTAGCGTTAACTGCGTTAAATCGTTTGAGCCGATTGAGAAACCATCAAAGTATTCAAGAAACTCTTCTGCCAATAATGCATTGGACGGTAACTCACACATCATAATAACGCGCAAACCATTTTCACCGCGCTTTAAGCCATGCTCGGCAAGTAAATCAATTACGCTACTTGCTTCGCCAAGCGTGCGAACAAACGGGATCATCACTTCAACGTTAGTAAAGCCCATAACGTTTCGAACCCGCTTTAACGCCTCAACTTCAAGCGCAAAGCAGTCGCGGAAGTCTTTAGAGATATAACGAGACGCGCCACGAAAGCCAATCATCGGGTTTTCTTCGTGCGGTTCGTACTGACGTCCACCCACTAAGTTCGCGTATTCATTTGATTTAAAATCTGACATACGCACAATGACTTTTTGCGGTGCAAAGGCACAGGCTAGCGTTGCAATACCCTCTGTTAACTTGGCAATGTAAAACTCGACAGGGTTTTCATAACCGGCAATCATTTCACTAATGGTGGCTTTAAGTTCCGGTGTTTGCGCATCAAAGTTTATTAGCGCTTTAGGATGCACGCCAATCATACGGTTAATAATAAATTCAAGTCGGGCCAGACCTATGCCGGCATGCGGCAATTTAGCGAATGAAAACGCCCGCTCTGGGTTGCCTACGTTCATCATAATTTTTAAGTCAAGCTTGGGCATTTTATCAACACGGCTGCTAACTATTTTGTAGTCTAACTTGCCATCGTAAATAAAGCCGGTATCGCCCTCAGCACAAGATACGGTGACCTGCTGACCTGTTTTAATTTTGCTGGTAGCATCACCACAACCTACTACGGCAGGAATACCCAACTCACGGGCAATAATGGCCGCATGACAAGTTCGGCCACCGCGATTAGTCACAATGGCTGAAGCCCGTTTCATGATGGGTTCCCAGTCGGGATCAGTCATATCGGTAACCAGAACATCACCCGGTTGTATTTGGTCCATTTGCTCAATGCCTCTAAGCACTTTTGCCGTACCACTACCAATACGCTGGCCAATTGCCCGGCCTTCCACTAACACCGGCGCACTACCCTGTAATTGGAAACGCTCCATGCTGTTGCTGTCTTCGCGGCTTTTAACGGTTTCCGGCCGCGCCTGCACAATATAAAGTTTGCCGTCGTTACCGTCTTTGGCCCATTCAATATCCATGGCGCGGCCATAGTGCTGTGCAATTATAACGGCTTGTTTTGCCAGTTCTTCTACTTCGGCGTCGGTTAACGAAAACTTGTGGCTGCGCGCAGTGTCAATATCTACAATTTTTACTTGCTTACCATGGCCCTGTTCGCCGGAGTACACCATCTCTACTTTTTTGCTGCCTAAATTTCGTTTTACCACCGCCGGGCGGCCTGCAGCCAGTGTTGGTTTGTGCACATAGAATTCGTCTGGGTTAACAGCACCTTGCACGACCATCTCACCTAAGCCATAAGATGATGTAATAAATACCACCTCTTCAAAGCCTGATTCAGTATCAATACTGAACATTACGCCAGACGACGCTAAATCGGAGCGCACCATTTTCTGCACGCCGGCAGATAATGCGACACCTCTATGGTCATACCCCTGATGTACCCTGTATGAAATGGCACGGTCATTAAACAACGAGGCAAAAACATGCTTAATGGCAACAATCACGGCATCATAACCGCGAACATTTAAAAATGTTTCTTGCTGTCCGGCAAAAGAGGCGTCGGGCATATCCTCAGCAGTAGCCGAAGAACGCACGGCAAAAGACACATCGTGCGAGGTGTCGGGATGTAATTGCTGATAAGCGTTACGAATAGCTTGTTCTAATTCCGGCTGAAACGGGGTGTCGATAACCCACTGGCGAATTTGCTTACCCGCCTTTGCCAGGGCAGTAACGTCATCGACATCCAGTCCGTCTAACAGCTGATAAATTCGCTCGTTAACACCACTTTGCTCAAGAAATTGGTTAAAGGCATAGGCTGTAGTCGCAAAGCCGCCTGGTACCTGTACACCGGCATTCGCCAGATTACTGATCATCTCACCCAATGACGCATTCTTACCGCCTACACGGTCTACATCATGCATCCCCAGATTTTCGTACCAAATCACAAATTCTTGCACAGTTCGTCTCCATTTTGTTGTGAGGCGTGTAAGCTTACAGCTAGCATTACATAGCAAAACAATTTTACACTGGCGTCAGCATGAATTAAAACCTTAATTTTCAATGTAATTTTATAACAACAAAACGGAGCAACTGTGCGAGCAGCCTTTTATATTTCTGATGGAACCGCTATTACCGCTGAGGTGTTCGGTCATGCCTTACTTACTCTATTTCCAGCACAATTTGAACATATAACCATACCATTTGTTGAAACCAATGAAATGGCAGAGCAAGTGAAGCAACGCATAAACGATCGTTATAAAACCACGGGGGAACGCCCTTTAATTTTTCAAACCTTTGTTGATGACAATCTCAGACAAATTATTAATAGTAGTGACGGCGTCTGCTATGACTTTCTTAATGCCTTTGTAGAACCACTTCAACGCGAGCTTGGCGTAGCACCCGTGCCAAAAACACACCGCACGCACAGTATTCACGAACAAACCTATGACTTTCGTATCGATGCTGTAAACTTTGCTTTGGCGAATGATGATGGTTCTAATTTAAAAAACTATGATCAAGCCGATATCATCCTGGTGGGTGTTAGCCGCTCAGGTAAAACCCCCACTAGCCTGTATTTAGCTTTGCAATATGGCATTAAAGCCGCAAACTATCCGTTTGTTGAAGAAGATATGGAACAATTACACCTGCCCGATGTTTTGCAGCGCAATAAAACTAAGCTATTTGGACTTACCATTACACCAGAGCGTTTAAGCCAAATCCGTGAACAGCGGCGGGCAAACAGTCGTTATGCATCGATGCGACAATGCCAACTTGAACTCAACGAAGTTGAGAAATTATATACCCGTGAGCAAATTCCGTTTTTAAACTCTACCCATCTTTCTATAGAAGAAATATCAGCGAAAATTATCGCTAAAACGGGGCTGAAACGTCGAAAATATTAGGCGTGTTGACGTATTTTTTTCAACAAAGTCTGCGTACTTTGCGGATGAAATGTGCCCATTTCTAACTGTTTTATGTAATCTACCAGCACACTATTTGCCGGTGTGGGCAGATGATAGTGCTGCCCAAGCCGCATTACAGCACCATTTAGAAACATAATTTCAGTCCGTTTTTTTGCTTGTATATCATCCCACATAGACGAGCGCGCAGCAGGATCTATCGCTAACAATACGTGAGCAATACGCTTAAAAATAGATGTAGGCATGCGAAGTAACCACGGCAGCAAAGTATTGGGTAGCAAAGTGTAACGCAATGGCTTTACGCCAGCCTGCGCACAAATGGCCAACCACTCCTGCATAGCAAGGGCTAAGATTAATCGGCTGTCACGGTCTAGCAATTGTTGTTTCAGCGGTATATCAGTTATCGCATTTAAGGCGTTATTTAAATTCAACAGCAGCTTGCCATACTCGGCAGCAGTGATATCGAGACACACGTCTACTGACAATTTTAATCGGTTAAATACAGCAATGACATAATTAACCAACTTATGCGTGTTCTGTTGCCAGATAATGTTGCCAGCAGTTGCCTGCTGAAAATGTCCTGCTTTGGGCTTAATAACATTAAAGGGTATTATGGCGCGTAATATAGGATTGGCGATGTCTTGCGATAGCATTTCAGCAATACCAATACCGTTTTGCATGGCAACGACGGGTATCTCAGGCCGCAAATAGCGTTTTAACTCTAGCAGCATTGGCACTAACGCATTCGCTTTTACCGTTAATAACACCAGATCACATTCAATTAAGCTGCTGAGTGAACTGTAAAATGCGACCGGCTGAGCAAAGTAATGGTGCTGACGATAAGATGAGGCGCGCAAACCATGGGCGGCTAGTTCCAAAGCCATGGTTTCTCTGCCAAAAAATTTTACGTCCAGAGCGCTGTCCTGACATAAATAGGCACCTAAAAAACAACCTATACTGCCAGCACCAACGACGCCAACACAATAACGTTGGCCAGCAGTTGCTTGCTGGCCACGATGATTATCTTGCTGTTGACCTGATTGCACCGGCGCTCCTTGTGAGCGCGTGATTATTTACGCGCTGTGCGCAAAGTATCGGCAATTAAGAAGGCTAATTCCAGTACCTGATCAGCATTTAAACGTGGATCACACTGGGTAAAGTAACGTTTGCCTAAATCATTTTCACTTAAACCATAGGCGCCACCCGTGCACTCGGTAACATGTTCACCGGTCATCTCCAGATGAATTCCACCAGCATGACTGCCTTCGGCTTTGTGAACAGCAAAGAAATTACGGATTTCACGCAATATGGCTTCAAAATCACGGGTTTTATAATCGTTACTGGCTTTTACCGTATTGCCATGCATTGGATCAGAACTCCATACAACTTTGCGCCCTTCTTGTTGTACACGTCGCACTAAAGCAGGTAATTTGTCTGCCAGCTTATCTGCGCCCATGCGCGTAATAAGTGTTAAACGGCCTGCTACGTTGTTGGGGTTTAATGCATCTATTAAACGTATAAGCTCATCCGGTTGCATGCCCGGACCAATTTTCACACCCACTGGATTATGAATTCCTCGAAAGAATTCAATATGTGCGTGATCCAATTGTCGCGTACGCTCACCTATCCACACCATGTGTGCAGAGCAGTCATACCAATCGCCGGTTAATGAATCACGCCGGGTAAGGGCTTCTTCATAATTGAGCAGCAAGGCTTCATGCGAGGTATATAGTTGAGTTTCACGGATTGACGGCGAATTTTGCCCGGTAATACCACAAATCTCCATAAAACGTAGTGCTTCCTGAATTCGCTGTGCTACATCTTGATAGCGCTCTTTCAGCGGGTTGGATTCCACAAAGCCCATATTCCATTTACTGACCTGATGCAAGTCTGCTAGTCCGCCCTGTGCAAAGGCGCGCAATAAGTTCAGTGTAGCCGCAGAATGATGGTAAGCCGTGGTTAACCGGTTTGGATCGGGCTGACGCGCCGCGTCGGTAAACTCAAAGCTGTTGACGATATCACCACGATAGCTAGGTAATTCCACCCCATTAATGGTTTCCATATCGCTGGAGCGGGGCTTGGCATATTGGCCAGCCATTCGCGCCACTTTCACCACGGGTAAACCACCAGCAAACGTCAACACGACAGCCATTTGCAGTAGTACTTTAAACGTGTCGCGAATTTTAGGCGCATTAAAATCGTTAAAGCTTTCGGCGCAATCACCACCTTGCAGTAAAAAACCCTGACCTTCTGCAACTTGTCCAAGCTGACTAAACAAATCCCGCGTTTCTTGAGCAAAAACCAGAGGCGGGTATTTATGTAATTGCTGTTCAACAAGTTGCAACAATTCCCGGTCCTGATAGCTTGGTTGCTGTTGGATCGGAAGGTTGCGCCAGCTTTGAGGCGTCCAGGTGGTCACGATGATGTTCCTTTGTTTAATATAGTGCCAGCAAGTTATAGACTTCTGGACGTAAATTCAATGCCGACTTTAGCATAATCTATGACATTTTCTTATCAGCAAGAATTTCTGTACACGTTTTAGCCAAGTATGCGACATTTAATCTGACTGTTGCTTTAATTGTTGTAGCAAACCATCACAGCCCTGTTCAATTAATTTCAATACCAAGGCAAAGCCTCTACTGCCACCATAATAAGGATCAGGTACCTCGCTGATGGCCGGAAATTCAGGATGATATTGTAAAAACAGTTTGATTTTATGCTGTAGTTCAGCTGGGCAACGTGCTCTAAGGGCTTTCAAATTGTCGTTATCCATAGCAAGTATTACATCGTAATATTCAAAATCGGTATCCTGTACCGGTCTTGACACAATGCCACTAAATACATAACCAGCGGCAACACCTTCTCGCTGACTTCTAGAGTCAGGAGATGCACCACGATGCGAAGCGCTTGTGCCTGCCGATTCTATTTCTACCTGCATATTGTGATCTGTAATTTTTTTTTGCATTACGGCATGTGCCGTAGGTGAACGACAAATGTTCCCCAGGCAAACAAATAGTAATTTAACAGTCATACCAACCCCACGTCTAATTGCCAATTATGCTAGCATGGTTTAAACAAACCGTTAAATGGTTGCATTAAAATTATGCCCGGTACAGTATAGGCACTATCGATATTCGCAGTTCGCAGGAGTATATCTGATGGATAAGTTTATGAAACTTATCGTACTTACCGAGCAAGAGTCACAGCATAGTTTAACCTTGCTGGCACAATCAGTTGGTATTTTGGTTGAACAGAAATCAAAAGTTGAACTGTTATATGGTGGCACCATTAAACCAGGCACCCTGATCGCTTTTCCTTATACTAATATTGACTGGAACAAAAAAGGCATGTCAGCCGAACTACAATACCTGTTGCAAAAATCAGCGGTGTTCTTGTTTCAAACTGAAAGAATGTTAGTAGACCCGCTTCAAGCGTTACACGCAGGACTTAGAGGCGTTATTTATCGTGATGAGCAACTGGACCGCGTGCTCACCGGGCTTAGAACCATGATGCTTGGCGAACTCTATTTTGCCCGCTCTGTTATGTCTCAATTAGTCGATCAGCTTTTGGCTTTAAAAGTAACCGCTAATCAAGATGCACTTAGTCTTCCAGAGAACAGCCTACTGACAAAACAAGAAAAGCGGATTATTCAGTTAGTCGCTGAAGGTGCCCGTAATAAGGAAATAGCGCTAAATTTGAACATCAGTGCACATACCGTTAAAGCACATTTGTCGTCTATATTTCGAAAAACACATGCTAGAAACCGGGTAGAGCTGCTGCGCTGGGTGCAACAGCCGTTTCGTCAAGATCCTTCTGCCCCATTTAGGCTTAACTGATCCTCTGCCCGCCAGAAACTGCGTTTTTGCCCTAGTGCAATGAGTTCAATTACGGCAGATTCCATAGCTTGCTTCACACAATATTGTACAGGCTCGTTGGTTGAGTAACCGGCTTCCACTTCTGCCAGCCTATTTAATGATACGTAGCGAAACAAGCCTGCCCGTAACTCTTGAGAAAACACTTTTTTATTTGCTGACACAGATAATAGTACCTGACCACTATGCACATCTATTACGCGTAAATACACAGTTACTTGATCTTCCCGGTACAATTCCGACGCACCGATGCCAAAATACTCCGCACCAATACCGCCGGTACTCAGGTTGGTTTCATAGCTAATAATCCCGCCTTCAAACAACAACCTCGCTTCTTTTAACGGTGGCAACTCGGTCAATTTTTTGTTTGAGCCGTGAATTTTGCGCTCTGTCAGAAGGTTTTGTAGCCCTTCACGTTCCAATGGCGCAAACCAGCCAGACTCCAGCAAAATTTGAGTTAACACCGATGTAGCGCCCTGAGTTACTGCAGTTGAAAAACTCGAGACATTAGCTTGAGGCTTATATTGTCCGGTTTGATCACGAAATGCATACACCGATACCGGGATCGCAGTTCTTGGACGCCCTTGCTGCTGAAGTTGAGTCATCATAGCGCTTTGTGGATTAATACTAGCAGGTGAAATATTAATATCTGGCTTTGGTAATAAAGAACAGCTACTTAACACTAATGCGACACTGATAAAACAAACGACGTTATGTAATCTCATCGTTAGCCCCCTATCGCAGGAATGGTAATGATGGTGACTTCGCCAGTTTCAAGGTTAGTGATGTTTACAATAACGCTGCCATCTGTGCCGGTATTCACTTCAACCAGAAACTCACCTGTGTTATACACGCCTTCCACTAACTCGCCATCAGCAATACGACGTGTTAGCGAGTTAATGATGTTACGCTCTAAGGCATCCTGAAACTTATCGATAAAAGACAGTCCCACCGTTTCAGCTTTATGAGCGTTCTGACTTTGTGCCTTCTGCAGTAAAAAATTACCATTTAGCGGGTTGCCGCCAAAACTGGGATTAATCGGCGTGTAAACTATTTCAGTTGCACTAACATAATTGCACGCTAATACAGCGGCTAGCAGTGATATCACCTTCATTATTATTCCTTTTACTACTGGTCGTCGACGCTTTCGCCAAGCATTTTACTGGCTTGAATGTTTGCCAATTCATTAATACTTAACAACACCGCTTGTTCAGCCATTTGTTTAACGTCGTTATAACGACGACCAAAATAGGTTTGATAAATGCGTTTTTGGTTCATTTCGACCCAAAGTAAGGTCCCTGATTGAGGGTAAACTTGTTCATAGATAACCACGGTAACGCCCTCAGTTGATGGCATATCCCGCCAGTAACCGGCGTAATAAAAAGTGAAGTCTTTACCAAAACGAGATATAGACCGATCGAGCACCATTCCGCCAAGCTCAATGTCATCTGCCTGAGACGAAAAAGAGCAAGTAAATATCAGTACTGAAAATATGACCTTAGTGAAGTATTTCATAGCATTAATGCATAAAAGCGGCTTGCGCCGCTTTTATGCTTAACTTAGTTCTGAACAACAATGGCGGTATTAAAATCCCCAATTTGAGATACCGACATCATATTTCCATCACCGCCCTGTGCACCCAGCACAAGGTTGTCGCTACCTTGCTGTGTTACAGATAAGCTGCCGTTATTGCCCGACAGTGCAAAATACCCGTCGTCACCGGCAACCCAGTTACCATTACCATTTTGCAGTATATCTAATGTATTACCGTTACCCGCAACCAATAAATCTACCAAATTAATGTCACCGTTCTGTTCCACATCAACGGTACTTCCGGTAACTGCCATTTCGCTGTTAACAAATAAATTGTTTTCATTGCCGCGCTGTTGCACCATGACATTATTGTCGTCACCAATAATTTCAACGACAGCGGTGTTATCGTCACCTACTTGCTGCAGGTTGCCGCTGTTAGAAACCCCGATTAAGGCCAAACCACCAGCGTTATTGTTACCACGGCTATAAATCACGCCAACGTTACCGGAACCTGTCAACAGCATTTCACTACTATTGCCATCTCCACGCTGCTGAATTTCAATGTTATGAGCGTCACCTTCAGTAGCAAACGTTGCAGCGTTTGTATTTCCGCTTTGCCACACATCAACCTGATTGTCGTTACCACTTAACCCCAGCGGGGCTGCAACAACATTGCCATCTCCACGCTGATCAACCAATATCAGGTTCTGCTCACCGGCAAGGGGTTGCAATGTAAATTCGTTGGCATTACCTGTTTGCAAAACATCAACCAAATTGTCATTACCCGCTACGTCTGTCGCAATAAAAACGTTTGCACTACCTTCCTGTGCCACAAAGAAGTTATTGCTGTCGCCAGTTAGACCAACAACCCCCCCGACGTTACCATTTCCCATTTGCTCAGATTCAAATGTATTGCGGTCGCCACTAAGATTGAACATCCCCGCTTCATTGTTATCTCCGGTCTGTTGGCTTAGCAGTTCGTTATCGTTACCCACAAAACCCGCATTAACCCAGTTAGCGTTTCCAAGCTGCTGAATTTCTGTGTTGTTGCCATTACCATCCAGTGAAATTATCGCCTCGTCCTGGTCTCCATTCTGCATAAGTAATGTTGAGTTATTTGCACCATTTAGCGTAAGTTGGGCGTCGTTAAAGAAACCATCTTGTGACAGCGTTACGTTGTTGTCATTGCCGTTAATGTCTAATGAGGCAATGTGCCAGTCTGCAAGTTGGGTAGTGTCAACCTGATTATTGTTACCCGTAACGTTATTGTATGATTCAAGCCAGACACCATCTTGCTGTACAACGTTACTGTTAGCAGAACCATTTTGATTTAAAGAAAGTACATTGATGTCACCGGCTTGGCTAACGTTTGCAATATTGCCTTCCGTTGCTGGCGCTGATGTCTGATTGATAACCACTTCATTATTTGCGGCTAAGGCCGGCGCACTAACAATTAATGCTATTGCCAAACCAAGCATGTGTTTACGTGAAAAATTCCGATTCATAAAATGCTCCCTAGCTTATTTTTAGTATTGAATAACTGAAATTGTGGCACCGACACCTGACTGTTCAATAGTAAAATGTCGGTCACCCCACTGTTCAACCTGAATAAGGTTATTCGCCCCATTTTGAATAACCTCAACAGAGTTGTTATTACCATACTGGGTTATGCCAGCATGGTGCCCAACCCCGGTTTGTTGTACTACGATCTGGTTTAATACACCTTGTTGTAACAGCACAGCATACTGGCCTTGGCCTGACTGCATAACATCAGCAACGTTAAGATCGCCAAGTTGAGTTATGTCAACCCCATTGGCTAATGCATGCCGCTCAAGCAACGACGTTAATTGTACTGAGACCTCTGCATAGCCATGCGAGGCAAAGCCCAACATTGCCAGCATTAGTAACATCTTTATTTTATTAATCACTCAAACACCTTAACGTTGTTGCAACAAATTCTAGGCTAAAGCACCGTAAAAAAGCTGCAATAGGACAAAATAACTATTTTTCAATTCGTAATTAACTAGCATGAATTATTATATATTCAAAAAATCATTATTTTAACCATTACTATTAACATAAACTACACCTTTGTGCTTAATACTTTTGGGTTATTTTCAATCATTTGTTTAACATAAGTTAACATTCGTGCTATCCCTTATTGTGCTAACAAAAAAGGCATATATTTAACAAACCATTAATTGGGGTAATTATGACGCAGAAAAAAACTCTAACACTTGCTATCGCAGCAGCGTTGTTATCTGGTTCAGCACTGGCAGGCACTACTGCTACGGACGATTCAATTTTAGTTATGTTTAAACACGGCGTATCAAAACAAGAGCGACAAGCGCTTATTAAACAAAACGGTGCAAGTTTACGTCAGCTAGACGCTCAGGGTCGCGACGTAAAAATGCGCTATATTGCTGATGGCCGTATTGTAAAAGTATCGGTGCCTAAAGGAGCAGACCGTGCAAGGCTGATAAAAACACTAGCAGCACATCCGGCTGTTGAGGTTGCTGAACCGGATTACCCGTTACATGCACTGGCTATACCGAATGATCCGAGGTTCAATGAATTGTGGGGTTTGAATAACACTGGCCAAAGTGGTGGTACAGCAGGTGCGGATATTAAAGCGGCTGACGCCTGGGATATCTCTACCGGCAGTCATGACATCATTATTGGTATTATCGACACCGGCATGGATTACAATCATCCTGATTTAATTGATAACCGCTGGGTTAACCCTGGTAACTTACCCGGTAGCACCTACGGCTATTCAACACTTAATGATGAGCAAGATCCGATGGATAGTGACAGCCATGGTACTCACGTTGCCGGCACTATTGGCGGTTCAGGTAACAACGGTGTAGGAGTAAGCGGCGTTAACTGGAATGTTACACTGTTGCCATGTCAGTTTCTGGGGCCAGACGGCGGTAGCACAGCCGGAGCTATTGAATGCATCAACTACTTTACTGATCTTAAGCTGAATTATGGTGTTGATATAAAAGCGACAAATAACTCATGGGGCGGCGGCGGCTTCTCTGAAACACTGCGGGCCGCTATTGAATCCGGCGGTGAAGCTGGCATCTTATTTATCGCAGCATCGGGAAATGACGGGGGCAATGCGGACTCTGCTCCTATGTACCCTGCCGCCTATGATCTTGACGTTATCGTGTCTGTAGCATCAACAGATCGAAACGACAACATGTCTGGCTTTTCAAATTACGGTGTAACTTCTGTTGATTTAGGCGCGCCTGGCTCTGATATTTTATCTACTGTACCTGGCAATGGCTATGCAACCTATTCTGGTACATCGATGGCGTCACCCCATGTTGCAGGCGCAGCAGCACTTCTCTGGTCGGTTAATCCGGATCTAACGGCAGATGAAATGAAAACCATTTTGATGGAATCAGGTGACAGCCTGGTTGCTTTAGAAGGTAAAACGGTCTCAGGTAAACGGCTAAATTTAGCCAATGCGATGGTAGAAGCCGATCCAACGCCGTCGTTTAAATTGTCATTGTCACCACGTAATCAACAAATTACTGCTGGCGATGCAGCACAGTATACGCTCAATATCGGCAATGTTGCAGACTGGATGGGCGATGTTGCACTCAGTGTTGACGTTACACCAGCGCTTAGCGGTGTTAGTTTATCTGCAACAACAGCACAACCAGGACAAGCGCTAACATTGGATGTGGTTACATCAGCCAGCACGGCTTGGGGTAGTTATCAGTTCACTGTAACCGGTACTGATATCGCAACAGGTGAACTGGTTAAATCGGTTAATGCAGGTTTAAATGTGCAGCCACAAGGTTTGCAAGACTACCCTTACAACAACGATACCCCAGTCGCAATCCCGGACAATGATCCTACAGGTATTAGTAGTGTCATTAATGTTGCGCAAGAAGGTACAGTATTTGGTACAAATGTTGGCGTTAACATTACGCATACGTGGCAAGGTGATCTATTGGTAACATTACGTTCACCACAAGGCACTGACCATATATTACATAATCGTACTGGCGGCAGTGCAGATGATTTAGTACAAAGCTGGCAAATTGATAGCTTCGACGGTGAGACAATGCAAGGCGACTGGACATTGTTTGTCTCTGATAATGCCGGTGCCGATACGGGTACACTTAATAACTGGAACCTGGTACTGACAGCGCTACCTGATGGTGACACCGGGCCAAATCCTGTTGCCCCTGAGGCAGATTTTAGTTTTGTAACTAGCGGTCTTAACGTTAGCTTTAGCGATCTATCTACCGATGTTAATAATGATATCAGCAGCTGGAGTTGGGAGTTTGGCGATGGCAATGTGTCAACAAGTGCAAGCCCACAACATAGCTATGCAGCCCCAGGTACCTATCAGGTTAGTCTGATGGTTACTGACAGAACCGGCCTTACCGATAGCAGTATGAAAATGGTTAGCGTGACAGAGTCTGACGTTAGCATTGACCTTACTTTACATCGTTCAGTGCGCACCAGAACCGGTTCAACCATTGTAGATTTACGTTGGACAGGAACGGCAGAAACCGTTGACATTTATCGTGACGCTGCACTAATAACTACCACAGATGCTAACGGGAGATATCGTGATCGATTCAACTCGCAAGCCGCTACCACTACGTATAAAATTTGCGTAGCGGGAACAGACAGCTGCTCTGGCGATCTGGTTGTTAATTTTTAACGTATTGTACTAGTACGTAAGGTTAAAGCGGCTTTGGCCGCTTTTTTTTGGGTTGCAGTTCTAAGTCTGCAAGGTACTATAGCTCCCTGCTTTACTGATAAACCATCCCGAAGTAGTAAGGATTAGACATGTTAACTCAGTTACATAACGTTGAACGTAACCTAAATCAGGTCATACTGGGCAAACCACATCAGATCCGGTTGGCGTTATGCTGCCTGTTAGCTGAAGGCCATTTATTGCTTGAAGACCTACCGGGTATGGGTAAAACGACTCTGGCACATGCGTTGGCTGACAGTTTAGGCTTGAGCTATCGTCGGGTTCAGTTTACCAGTGACTTACTGCCAGGTGATTTAGTCGGTATGAATATCTACGACAGCCGATCACAACAATTTCGTTTTCAGGCAGGGCCGGTATTTAGTCAAGTACTGCTTGCTGATGAAATTAATCGCGCCAGCCCCAAAACGCAAAGCGCGTTACTTGAAGCAATGGAAGAAAAACAAGTCTCAATCGATGGCGAAACCCGGGCATTACCGAAGCCGTTTTTTGTTATTGCAACGCAGAACCCGTTGTTTCACGCTGGTACATCTGCCCTGCCTGAATCGCAGCTGGACCGCTTTATGTTTCGTTTATCACTGGGTTTTCCTGATCGTAAAGCTGAACATTTGTTATTGCAGCGTGACAGCAGTAACTCGCGGCTAGAGTTGTTAACTGAAAAGTTAGATTTAGAACAGTTACGCACCTTGCAGCAACAAGTACCGCAAATTAATGCATCGGATAGTTTAATTGACTACTTGTTATCCCTGGTAGAAGCGAGTCGTCAGCGCAATGATATGCTGCCACTATCGCCGCGGGCATCAAAAGCCATATTACGTGCGGCTAAAGCCTTTGCATTAATTAACAACCGTGACTATGTCAATGCTGACGATGTACAACAAGTATTCCCATATGTTGCAGAACACCGTTTAGATCCGACCTCTTCGGCGCAGGAAAGCCGTTTAAGCACCTTGATTCTGAAAGCGACACCATGTTCAATCTAAATTTTAAGCAGCGGTTGTATCAACGATACTGGCAGTTCGTAAGTAATTATTTAGATAAACGGCAACCTGCTGGCAGTACCGTTACCTTGGTGCAAAAGTTAATCTTTATTCTGCCAACCCGCTACGGCTGGTGGTTTTTTCTACTCATTATTCTGATGTATTTATTGGGCACAAATTATCAAAATAATTTAATTTTATTATTGTGCTACTTACTACTTAGTGTTTTTTTACTCAGTATCACAATGTGTTATTTGAATATGAGCGGCCTTACACTATCTACAGCTAAACCTGCAGAAGGCTTTGTTAATAGTGATATTGAACCTGAGATCCTAACTTCTTCGGCTAAACAACATATGATGTTGCAGTTTAGTTTGGTCCAACACAGTCAACTAATTACCATGCCACAACTTGAGCGTAGTGTACGCTTCAGTTTTACCGGCAAAGAGCGTGGTAGATTCGCTTTGCCACGGATAAAAATCAGTAGTCAGTATCCATTTGGTCTATGGCGCGCCTGGAGTTACATTGCACTGGATCAAATATATTGGGTGTACCCAACACCAATGGCACAAATCACAAAAGATAACGACGTTGATATTGATGACAAACCCCAATCGACGGTTCAAAGCGGTGATACATTGACGCCTTATCGCCCGGGAGACAGCATTCGACATATGGTCTGGAAGCGATTGGCGCGCGATCCTTTTAATCCAGTAGTGCGTCAGCAACTTACCTCACCACAGGCGGCACCAAACTGGGTTGTAGTCCCGGCATTGACAGGTGAAGCTCTCGAACGTGCCTTGCGCCAAGCCTGCCAACAATTGCTGACGCTAGAACAGACGGGTAAACGGTACGGCTTGCAGTTACCCCACCAGACATTACCACAGTCCTCTGGTTCGACACATTTACAACGTTGCTTGCAGGAGTTGGCGTTATGCTAATTCCTGCCAGGCTAGTTACCATTTGGGCAGTGTTGCATTTGGGTATTTTACTGCTGTTGCAACAAGCGTTTGCTGTTTGGATGATGGCGCTATTTGCCTCAATGCTGGTCTACAAGTTAATTACCCATCTTAGCGGCAGACCAGCAATCGGGCTGAAACTGGTCAATCTGATAGCTGCTGTCATTGCGATAGCTCTGATGTTTAACCTGCGACAATCAGGCGTTTTGAATTTTATGCTGCAAATACTCCTGCTTGCAGCGATTTGCCGTTTGCTCGCACTTAAACACAGCTATGATGCGCGGCAACTGGTATGGGTGCACTATTTTTTGATTGGAAGCTGTTTTGTTATGCACCAAGACATGCTCGTTGCGTTGATTATATTCTTTGCCTTTACAGTAAATTTATACAGTCACTTTTATTTATTCGCGCCATCTGCCGTTAAGGTGCAATGGCATCAAACCGGGCGCAGTTTGCTAATTATATTACCTTTATGGCTTGGTATGTTTTTACTGTTTCCACGCGTACCGCCATTTTGGCAAATACCTAATGCTAAAATTGCCAGCTCTGGCCTAAGTGACACATTGGATCCCGGAAGTATTGAACAACTGGTACGGGATGACAGCTTAGCCTTTAGAGCCGAATTTGACGGTGCACCACCAAGTCAGGATCAACTTTACTGGCGGTCATACTTGTATGAAGATTTTGATGGCCGCCGTTGGCAAGTCAACGCAGTGCGTAAAAATAGAAACAGAATGCCGAATATTACTGCAACGGGTAACACCGATAATATGCAGTATCGTATTATCGCGGAAGCCAGTCGGCAGTACAATTTGTTTGCGCTAGCACTGCCCTCTAAAGTCAATAACGACGTATATATTGGCTCCGGCGGCTTAATAAAAAGCAATAAACCTGTTAGTCAACGCATAAGTTATCAGGTAACTGGTGCGAATACATTGATTGCTCAGGCAACGGATAATGAACGCGACATTAACCTTGATGTAGCCGAGGGCAATGCTGAAACACTGAACTTTGCCCGCCAGTTGGCTAAACAGCATAGTACGCCTGCCGCTCTGGTACAGGCAATCTCAGCACATTTTAATCAACAAGATTATTATTACAGCCTTACACCACCTATGCTTGGCAGTAATAGTATCGATGAGTTTTTGTTTGATACCCGTACTGGATTTTGTAGTCACTACGCGTCTGCAACCGCACTTATATTGCGTGCAGCAGGCGTTCCTGCACGCGTCGTTGGTGGCTATCAGGGCGGTGTCTGGCATCCACAACAAGGTTATTTAGCCGTGCGCCAGCGCGAAGCACATGCCTGGGTAGAATATTTGTATGAAGATCAGTGGCATTTATATGATCCCACTGCCGCCGTCGCACCTGAACGGATCCTTGATAGTCTGGAATCAGCCTTAACTTTAGAACAACAGCAAATGCTGATGTCGGGTTGGCTAGAGCTGGAATTGCTGCAAAACCTGCGTCTGCAGTTAATGCACCTGGACTACTACTGGTCTGTGTGGGTATTGGGATTTAATGATAACAACCAGCAGGCGATTTGGCGCAATTTACGCCAGCATATCACCCTTATTGCGATAACGTTCACAACGCTCTTAGCATTGATCTTTGCCGGTTTTGTTTTTTCCTGGTGGCGAAATCGACCGCTAAACAGCACGCACGCAGCAACGTTGTTGATACAACGTCAATTAGGCAAGTTATTGCAATCTAAAGCGGCTAACCAGTCAATGTCAGCTTTCTTGCGGCAATTGTCAGCCCAACATCCAACACAACGTGATTGGTTAATCCTGCTGACGCTTAGCTATGAGCAAGCCGTTTTTAATAACGATACACATGCACTTAAGTCGTTGCAGAAACAACTTAAGTGCAATAGTAAACGCCTAAAGATCCTGCGCCGAAGTATTAAGAATACGTAGAGCGGTTTGTAAATGTTCGGCACAATGAATGCCCAGATCGGTAAGGTAGCCACCATCAGCCTGTGTCACCAAACCTTTTTCGTACAAACGTTTAATGGCGTCCAAGGTGTCAGCGTCTGCAGTTTGATGAACTTTTATCCCCTCCATCGCACTATCAAGGTTAAACAAAGTAAGCACACGAATTTCTGCGTTTAGTATTGGTGATATTGGCATATTAAACTTCCTGCTCTGATTGTTGTACTCAACATAGCTGGCATTGGCCCAAATGCAAAGCACTAATAAAAAAAAGCCCGGCAGGTTTTGTCCGGGCTGTAGTGTTAGGGTTTAATATCTGCCGCTTGCGGCAACTTAACTGACTGTGCATCCAACTCCAATATGGGTTGTTGTTGCAATCTTTGCTGAAGATATGCCAAAGCGGCATCAAGCTGTGCATCATGTCCGTTAAATCGAGCGTACGGTAAGTTATCTACTTCAGTATCCGGCACAACACCATATCCTTCGATGATCCAACGCCCATCGGCAGCAAATTGTGCAGTCTCAGCAACACGCGCCATACCGTTATCCGACAATCTATTGCGCCCAGATAACCAAACGCCAGCTCCTGCCGTACGCTTACCAATTAATGGCCCCAGGCCCAGCGCTTTTACGCCAGCAGAAAAAGTTTCACCGTCGGAATACGTAAGTTGGTCGGTCAGTACCACTAAATGACCACGAAACGTTTGTTGCATATTAGTGTAGGGCTTTCCTTGAGTGGGTTGCCAAAACGCCCAACTGCGACGTAGCAATTTTTCGATGATCCAACTATCAATATTGCCACCACGGTTGCGTCTTACATCAATAATTAAGCCTTCTTTGTCATATTGAGCGTAAAATTCCCGGGCAAAGTTAGCAATGTCACCAGCCCCCATCGCGTAGAGGTGTAAGTAACCAAACCGCTCATTACTTGCTTGCTCAACGGCATGTTGATTTGCAGTTACCCAATCCTGATAACGCATCAAGCTGTCACGACCGGTTGTTATGGGCTCAACCACGGTATTAATTTGTTGCTTTGCTCGCTCTAAGGTAAGCAGTACTTGCTTCCCTGCTTGATTACTAAGTGCCTGAGTTAACTGCGCTAAGTCGTTTACTTTCTGTCCGTTTATTGCTATCAATTTATCGTTTATTTGCACATCAACGCCTGGTTGAACCAGCGGTGATGCCTGTTCAGGTAACTCTGGATCTGTCCGATAAATATGACGAATAATAATATGCCCTGCGATAACATCAAATTCAGCCCCCAAACTAGCGGCTTTCCCCGCTAAATTATCGTCGCGATAATCTCCGCCGCGAACTTGAGAATGCAGCGCATTTAACTCCCCCATCATTTGCGCCAGAATGTCGTCTAATTCAAATCTGTCTGTCACCCGAGCCAACAATGGTTGATATTTTTGTTTAGTGGCAGCCCAGTCTAAACCACGCATGCCTTTATCAAACAGAAAATCGCGGTGCAAACGCCAGGCATCGGCAAACATTTGCTGCCATTCATCAACCGGATTAATTTTTAACTGCCAGCTATCAATGTTTAATTTATGCTTACCCAGATCAGAAGGTAACTTATCACCAGCCTCGACAACATACATTGCTCCGGCCCCATTGTTACCAGATTTACGGATGAATAACGTCTTGCCATCTGCAGACAGCTGGTGATCCACAATGTCACTGACAACCTGTTCTACTTTTGCTCCAGTGCGGCTGAACTCTATATGACCTAACGCACTCTTGCTGCCTGGCGCACTGTCGCGTTGCAACAGGTATATTCGTTTGTCATTTACCACTAACTTTGCATAATTGCCTGCCGGTACCGGCACTTGCCACAAACGCGTGTTAAGTGCTTGCCAGTCAACTAAACTGCCCTTTTTATCACTGCGGTTTGCGCTTGCTATGCTGTCATCACACTGTTCCAGCTCTTGTTCTGGTCTAAAAGCAAAGCAAGCTTGTTGTTTCAGGCTAACCGCAAACAGCTGAGTGCGCCGGTCAAACATTGGGCCCAGGTTTCTGTCACCCCAAGGATGCCCCGGCGTTGCAGTAAACTGTCTATCAGATGCGAAATACAACCAGAGGCCATCAGGGCTAAATGCTGGTGAAAATGACGGATACTTGTCAGATGTTATCAGTGCGCTTTGCTTATCGTCCAGATTATACAAAGCAACACGCGGGCGTTCATTTAATGCACCGTTGAAGGTGAATGCCAGCAATTTACTGTCAGCAGACCAGGTAATATCTTCATATTCTGACAGCCCAATACCGCCGGTGTATATCTTGGTATTTTTACCCGTACTTAACTGTAGTAACCACAAATCTCCGTTTTTATCATCATGGGCAAGGTACTCACCGTCTGGGGATAAACGTAACTGCCAACGATGAACACGCTCATCTTTGGTTAATTGTTTAGCCTTATTGCTACCATCAGCAGCAAATTGCCAAATTTCCTGCTCACCGGTTTGATCATTAATGGCATACACCCATTTACCATCTTTAGACAGTATGGCTTCACGAGAGCGGCTATTGGCTGGCGTATCAATTTGCACCAGTCGTTGTTTACCGGTCATTGTTAGTGCTATCTGGCCCCGGGCTGTAACAACAGCTTTATTGCTACTGCTTTGTTGAGCATGAAAATACGCCGAATTAAAGAACTGTAACGGCTTTTCAACCAATCGCTCTCGTTGCTGCACTAGATCAGATGTTAGCTGCAGCGGCAATGTCGCCGTGCTTTTATTGCTGATGTGTAACACCTGCAAATCGGCGCCTAGTTGGTATACAACTTTGCCAGCCGACACACTTATTCTGCCAATACGCCAGTCTTTATGTTGCGTTAGCTGTGTAAGCTCGTTGCCATCTGTATCGGTCGACCAAATATTGCTGTTACCGTCAGCGTCGCTAACAAAATACAGCCGATTTTCATAATACACGGGCTGACTAATACTGCCTTTATGGGCTTTGCTCAGTTGGCTCGCTTCGTCTTTACTGTTAAGTTTCCAGCGCCATAGCTCCCCCATGGCACCGCCTCGATATACTTGGGTGTTATCGCCGGTTAGTTGCAGACCAAAGCGGCTAAAATACAGCATGCCGTGTTGCTCATCGATGTAGCCTGCTGACGCATCAGCCAAGGGCAACTTTTCGGTATTAAGATTGTCGGGACTGACCAGCTTAAGCAGCCAGTAATTTGAAGGTCCTGCCGCACTGTCGGTGGCATATAAAATGCGCCCGTCTGCAAGCCACTGTTGAATGCGTATACGACTATTTTCAAATGTAACCCGCTTAGCAACACCACCTGAAAGTGGCATCGTATAAATTTCACTGGCTCCTTCATAGTTAGCAACAAAAGCCAGATTTTTTCCATCGGGAGACAATAACGGCTGAGTTTCTTCCGCCAGATGAGAGGTAATTCGTCGAGCCGGCTCGCTGTTTAGCGAGCTCAACCATAGATCGCCTTCAGCGGTAAATACCAGATTATCCTGCTGCAATACCGCAGAGCGATAATAGCCCTGAACGGCTTGCAAAGGTAAAGAAAGCATGCCCACTAAGGCGGTGGTAAGCATAGAATAACGCAGTTTCATCATAGCCTCGTTATTGTCGGTTATTTGTCGCCACAACTTAGCAGAAGCAGCAACTCTCGCCAAACAAAAACGGCCAATCTCCTGTTTAGGCTGTTAAGCTAGTACGTTTTCTAAGGCTTTAATACACAAGACAATATTTTCCCGCCGCGCCGCGTAACCCATTAAACCAATACGCCATGCTTTTCCGGCAAACTCGCCAAGGCCAGCGCCAATTTCCAGGTTATATTGTACTAACAATTGTTTGCGAATAGCCGCATCATCAACACCTTTAGGAATATATACGGTATTTAACTGCGGCAAACGTGACTCTTCAGCAACCACAAACTCTAGCCCAAGTCTTTGCAGCTCTTGTTTTAATATCTTGTGCATATCGCGATGGCGCTGCCAGGCATTCTCCAATCCTTCTTGCGCCAATAATCTTAACGACTCATGCAGTGCATAAAGCGTATTCACAGGTGCAGTATGGTGATAACTGCGTTTTGCACCGCCGCTCCAGTAATTCATCACCAGGCTTTGATCTAAAAACCAGCTTTGAACAACTGTTTTACGTTGTTTAATTTTTTCTACCGCTGCAGGTGAGAATGACACCGGTGATAAACCCGGGACACAGGATAAGCATTTCTGGCTACCAGAATAGATAGCATCAATGCCCCACTCATCTACTTTAAGTTCAACACCGCCCAAAGAAGTAACGGCATCGACAATGGATAAACAACCAAACTTTCGTGCTAATGCGCATAATGTTTTAGCGTCAGATAGCGCACCGGTTGACGTTTCTGCATGCACAAATGCCAGGTACTTCGCTTTGGGGTTTGCAACCAATGCCGCCTCTACAGCATGCGGATCTACCGGCTCGCCCCATGCATTGTCAACCACTATGGCTTCAGCACCACAGCGTTCAACATTTTGCCGCATTCGATCGCCAAACACGCCGTTGCGACAGACGATAACGGTATCACCCGGCTCCAGTAAATTTACAAAACACGTTTCCATACCAGCACTGCCGGGTGCAGACACGGCTAAAGTCATGTCATTTTTAGTTTGAAAGGCATATTGCAAAAGCGATTTCAGTTCATCCATCATGCCAATAAACAGTGGATCTAAATGCCCGATTGTTGGCCTGGACTGAGCTGCAAGTACCTGTGGATACACATCAGATGGCCCGGGGCCCATTAGAATGCGCTTAGGAGGAAAAAAAATGTCGGTTTTAGGTGGCGGTAACATAACAACTCCGTTTTAGCCAAATGTGGTTACCTTAGCAAAAAATAGCCTATTAACCATAGAGACTACTGAATTGTGACTATTCAACAGATCAATAGTCACAGATTGAGCATACTTTGCGTTATAATTTGCGTTTTTGTGCTCCTGCGCACCCTATTTCAGGAAATATCAATGAATACCTTGCCTGCCTGTCCAAAATGTCAATCTGTCTATACTTACGAAGATGGCGCCTTATTAAACTGCCCAGAGTGTGGCCACGAATGGGCTGCTAGTGACGAAATAGACAACAACGGTCAGCAAATACGCGACAGTGCAGGCAATGTACTGCAGGATGGCGATACGGTTACCGTAATTAAAGATCTTAAAGTAAAAGGTTCATCGTCTGTGGTAAAAATTGGCACCAAGGTGAAGAATATCCGTCTGGTGGAAGGTGATCACGACATTGATTGCAAGATAGAGGGCTTTGGTGCCATGAGCTTAAAATCAGAATTTGTCCGCAAGGTACAGGATTAAGCGCCATTCCAGGTGAAGCTCGTTTCAGCCCGTAAGGGCTGAAACGGAACACGTATTATAACTGACCACGTAAAGCCGCTATACGCTTTTCCAGTGGTGGGTGGCTTAAAAATAGTTCAGACTTCGCAGCGCCACCGGCAATACCAAATGCCATCATGCTGCCTTCTAACCGGCTTTCATGGTTATGCTTCAAACGCTCTAAAGCAGCTACCATTTTGTTTGGTCCGCCTTCAAGTTTAGCTGCACCGGCATCTGCACGATATTCACGCTGACGTGAGAACCACATGACAATAATACTGGCCAGTACGCCAAACACCATTTCCAACACAATTACTGTGGCGAAGTAGGCAATACCACCGCCCTGATTATTGTTACCATTGTTATTCAACATACCGGCAATTAAACGCGCAAGGAAAATAACAAAGGTATTTACCACTCCCTGGATCAGCGTTAGTGTCACCATATCACCATTTGCAATATGCGATACCTCATGTGCCAGCACCGCCTCTACCTCGTCTTCACGCATATTACGTAATAACCCGGTGCTTACAGCGACCAGCGCGTTGTTACGGTTCATGCCTGTGGCAAAGGCGTTCATCTCAGGCGAGTCGTATACTGCAACCTCTGGCATACCAATACCAGCAGCTTTTGCCTGCCGGGCAACGGTAGTCATTAACCACTGCTCAGTGGCATTACGCGGCTGCTCAATAACCACAGCCCCCGTTGAACGCTTGGCCATCCATTTAGATATTGCCAGTGAAATAAATGAACCACCAAACCCAAATATCGCAGCAAATACCAATAACCCACTAATACTACTGCGATCAACGCCAAGAAAACTGAACACAATGTTGAGTACGATACTCAACACAAGGATCACCGCCAGGTTAGTTGCTAAAAATAAAAATATGCGTTTCATACTGCTTTACCTCAATTGGCTTACTGCTTTGAATTATGTGGGCTCGGGCTAGGAATTCAATTGCCACCACAACGATAATTTGTAAGAAAAGGTGTCGACAAAGAAAGTCTTCGTTACAATAGCGCACTTATTACGGGAGTTATCATGCAATTACTATTACTGAGCAGTTCACGGGTAAATAACAGCGACTATCTTGCGCCATATATGCCATGGGTGAAACAAGCACTGCAGGGTATAAACGAGCTGCTTTTCATTCCTTATGCCGGTGTTCGCTCAAGCTACGACGAATATCTGTTAAAAGTACAACAGGCTTTCAAATCGACCGGGATTATTGTTAGCAGTATTCATCAGCATACAAACCCCAAAACTGCATTACAAAACGCTCAAGCTATCTGTGTGGGAGGTGGTAATACGTTTCACTTACTTTATCAACTATATCAGTTAGATATAATTGACACCATTAAGGAACGCGTAACCAATGGCATACCCTATATCGGCTGGAGTGCAGGCGCAAACATTGCTGGTGCCAGTATCAAAACAACCAACGATATGCCAATAATTCAACCCGCTTCATTTGACGCGTTAGGCTTTTTGCCATGGCAATTAAACCCGCATTACCAAAATTTTTCACCGGAAGGTTTTCACGGTGAAACGCGCGATATGCGTCTAGCCGAGTTTATGCATCTTAATCCAACAACGCCTATTATTGGCTTACCAGAAGGTTCAGCGCTGCACTGTAGCGACAATAAACTTACGCTGCTGGGTACTGCTGGAGGTTACCTGTTTCAGGGCGGGACTAAAACGGTACTTGCTGAAAACATCGTACTATCAGACATGTTGGCACAATAGTAGTTTTCTTGCTAAATCTATCGCTAATTGTTTTGATGTAGTGTTATCCGGCGCATTTGGCACTACCGCTAAACAAGGTGCAGTTATTCGTTGACACAGATCAGCAATATTTTGCTCAAGTAGCGCCATATCAGGGTCAATGCAATTTGCTACCCAGCCCACCAGCTTACAGCCACTTCGTGCAATTTCGCGTACCGTTAGCATGGCATGGTTTAAACAACCTAACTTCATCCCTACTACCATTATCACCGGTAGCTGTTGTTCTGCGACCCAATCGGCTAAATAGCGGTTGTCACTTAATGGCAGTAGCCAGCCTCCCGCGCCTTCAATAAGTAACTGATTGGCAGGCAACTGTTGCCAGTTTGCCATACTGCCAGACAGCAAGGCTTCATCAATATCCTGGTTTTCATTAAATGCCGCTAAATGCGGGGCTACAGCCGCATGAAAACAGATTGGATTTATCACATCATAGGGTAACGCGATACCAGAGTGTTGTTGCAATAGTAACGCGTCACTATTTCGTCCCTGCTCGTCTGCGCCAGCTGCGATGGGCTTTACACCTATGGCTTTGTCACCTAGTTGATTAAAACCGTTAAGTAACATAACACTTATAAAGGTTTTTCCGGCATCGGTGTCAGTTGCGGTAATAAAATAGCTATTCATTATTTGTTTTATAGCCCATGATGATGAGTACCTGATAAGTCGCGGGCAACCCCAGCAAACCACGCTTTGTCTCGTAGGCTTCTGCCAGTTGCCGCCAATAATTTTTGCCGGTAAGCCCTTGCCTTACCCGCTCTGAAACCTGATTTGCCCCCAGTGCTTTTAATTCCCGCGCCAGGCTTTGCACATCTGGGTAATACAATACATAGCTGCGACGTTCAAATTGCCAGTGCATACCGGTTGCAGCAAGTGCTGCAGCCATCACCTGTTGCTCGCGTAAAAAAGCATTTACATGCTGACGGTTGTCCATGTTGGAAAATGCCTGCTTTAGCTCCGCCAGCGTGCCATCTAGCAGTGTAGTCATCACAACACGCCCACCCGGCGCAAGCACCCGGCTCACTTCAGCAAAAACCGCGTCAGGTGCAGGGCACCACTGCAACATCAAGCTGGAGAATATTTTATCAATGCTGCAATCAGGTATTGGTAGCGATGCAGCATTGGCTTGAATATAGTTTTCTGCCAGGCCCTGCTGTGCGGCTTTGTTTAACATACCAGAGCTTAAATCTACTGCGCTAAAACTGGCGCTGAAGTGACAAAAACGCGGATGGATCCAGCCTGGTCCACAGCCGATATCCAGCAACTTACCTTGCTGATCTGATGGCAAGCGGGTTAATGCATCTAATGCTACCTGTTGTTGCAGGCGCGCAGCAGAAAAGTAGCTGTCGCACGCCTTACTAAAACTGTCAGCAACCTGGGATAAAAAACCGTCTGTGCTATGTCGAATTAGGGCTGTCATAACGATTGCCTTAGTGTTTGCACCAGCAATTTAATGTCGGCCTCTTCATGTTGCGCGCTGAGGGTTATACGCAAACGGGCGCTGCCTTGAGGCACTGTCGGCGGGCGAATAGCGCTAAGCCAAATGCCGGCAGTTTTGAGCTTTTGGCTAAGTGCCAGTGCTTTTTCACTGCTACCCAGTACAAGGCCCTGAATTGCGCTGCTTGACGCAAGTAAGGGGAGATCAGAAGCTAAACGGCGAAACAGACTAATATTGCAATGCAGCTTGTCACGGCGCCAGTTATCGGCACGACACAAGTGGATACTTGCTATTACCGCTGCGCATAACGCTGGCGATAATGCAGTGCTGTAGACGTAATGCCGGCCAAATTGCTCCAGATAATCGATCACCGTTTTGCTACCGGCCACAAAAGCCCCGCCAACCCCTAGTGCTTTACCAAAATTTGCCATTGTGCAAAATACTTCAGCGCGGCGAACACCTTGTTCAGCCGCTGTGCCCCGCCCCTCAGTGCCAAACACACCTAAACCGTGCGCGTCATCAAGCAGCAGCATTGCCCCGTTTTTTTGACACAGATTACTTACCGTATTCAGATCCGGGCTATCACCATCCATACTGAACACGCCCTCTGTCACCACCATTGCGCCAGCATGGCGTTGCAATAAGGTCGAAAGCCCGGCGTAATCATTGTGCGCAAAGCGTTTGAACAGCGCACTGCTATGTAAGGCGCCATCAATTAGCGACGCGTGACTCAGCTTGTCTAACAGCAGCGTGTCGTGTTTATCGCACAAGGTTGTTAGCATAGCGTGGTTAGCGGAAAAGCCGGATGAGAACAGCAATACCCGCTCTGCACCAAGCCACTCGCACAGCTGCTCGGATAACTGCTGATGTACATCGTGCTGGCCTGTAACTAAGGGCGAACCCGTGCTACCTGCACCGTATTTCAGTGCACCGTCAGCATAAGCCTGTAGTACCTGTGGCGCTGTCGCAAGGCCCAGATAATCATTACCGCAAAAATTGAGGTAGTCATTATCGGCAACCGTTACCACGCGCCCATTGTATTGTTGCAGCGTTTGCGGCGTGCGCAACAAATGCTGTTCTGCACGCGCATCAAGCGCCTGTTTAAGGCGCTGTAACTTTAACGTCTGCATTTAGCCTGCGGCGTGAAATAATGGCGGGTTGGCTTGCTCATTGATAGCATCGGCCAATGCTAGTTCATGCGCTTCATCTGACACATCGTGGCGCTGTTCTGGCTTAATTCCAAGTTTAGCAAACAACAGCATATCCGCATCGGCTTCGGGGTTATCAGTGGTAAGCAGTTTATCACCATAGAAAATCGAGTTTGCACCAGCAAAGAAGCACAACGCCTGCATTTGTTCATTCATCCGTGAACGCCCCGCAGATAAGCGTACATGGCTTTGCGGCAGCATAATACGTGCTACAGCAATAGTGCGGATGAACTCAAACGCATCTAAATCGTCGACATTTTCAAGTGGTGTACCCGCGACTTTAACCAGCATATTAATTGGTACACTTTGTGGGTGCTCTGGTAAGTTCGCTAGCTGCATTAGCAGGGCTGAGCGGTCATTAGCACTTTCGCCCATACCTAAAATACCGCCACAGCATACTTTCATGCCCGCATCGCGAACATGCGTTAAGGTATCAAGCCGGTCTTGATAGGTGCGGGTAGTGATAATTTCACCATAAAACTCAGGTGAGGTATCCAAATTGTGATTGTAGAAATCCAATCCGGCCTGTGCCAGAGTTTGCGCCTGCTCACCACTTAACATGCCCAGTGTCATACAGGTTTCCAATCCCATGTTTTTAACACCCTGCACCATTTCAATAATATAAGGCATGTCGCGCTGCTTAGGGTTGGTCCAGGCCGCGCCCATGCAAAAGCGCGTCGCACCTTTGTCTTTTGCTGCTTTGGCTTGAGTAAGTACTTTTTCTACTTCCAGCAAACGTTCACGTTCCAGGCCAGTATTGTAATGGCCACTTTGCGGACAGTATTTGCAGTCCTCAGCACAGGCACCGGTTTTAATGGACAACAACGTACTTACCTGCACTTCGTTGGGCGTAAAGTGTTGACGATGCACGGTTTGCGCTTGAAATAATAAGTCGTTAAACGGTAATGCATACAAAGCGTTAACTTGCGCAAGGGTCCAGTCGTGTCGTACATCAGCCGGCATATTAATCCCTGTTCAGATTGAGGTTATAAAGGTTTTCGGCTAGTCTAACCGCCGGCAATGCATTGTCAACGCTGACCAGCAATAAAACTTTACTACAGGTTAAATAATGAGCATAAATATCGCTTTTGATCGCGAACATATCTGGCATCCATACACCTCTATGATCGACCCACTGCCGGTTTATCCTGTTGTAGCGGCCGAGCGATGCGAATTAATTCTGGAAAACGGCCAGCGCTTAGTTGATGGCACTGCCTCCTGGTGGTCAGCAGTACATGGTTATAACCACCCGATACTTAATAACGCTGTTACCACACAGCTAAGCAAAATGGCCCACGTTATGTTTGGCGGTATTACTCATCCACCCGCGGTGGAGTTGTGCCAACGCTTATTGCAAATGGTGCCGCAAAATTTAACCAAGGTATTTCTGGCTGACAGCGGTTCAATCGCTGTTGAAGTCGCCATTAAGATGGCATTGCAGTATTGGATGGAAAGCGCCACGCCAGAGAAACAAAAATTGATTAGCCTGCGTAAGGGCTACCACGGTGATACTTTTGCAACGATGGCAGTGTGTGATCCGGTTGATGGCATGCATGACATGTTTTCCAGCTTGCTGCCCCAACATTACTTTTTACCTGCACCTCAAAGCCGGTTTGATGGCGAGTTTATCGAAAGCGACATTACCCCATTGGAAGAATTGCTGGTGGAGCATCACAGTGAAGTTGCAGCGTTAATTGTTGAGCCTATTGTTCAAGGTTATGGCGGTATGCGCTTTTACCATCCAGAGTTTTTACGCCGCGCGCGCGCACTATGTGATCAGTATCAGGTACTGTTAATTTGTGATGAAATAGCAACAGGTTTTGGCCGCACTGGTAAGCTATTTGCCTGCGAGCATGCCGATATTGCACCAGATATAATGTGTGTTGGTAAAGCACTAAGCGCAGGCTATATCACGCTGGCAGCAACACTGTGCACCGATGAAGTTGCCCGTGGCATTAGCTTAAGTGCCGCCGGCGGCTTAATGCATGGGCCTACATTTATGGCTAACCCGCTGGCATGTGCAGTTGCAAATGCCAGCCTGCAGCTTATTGAACAAGGCCACTGGCAACAAAAGGTTGCCATGATTGAGGCGCAATTAAAACAAGAACTTGCTCCTTGTCGTTTCTCCTCACAAGTAAAAGACGTGCGGGTATTGGGCGCAATTGGTGTACTGGAAATGCACAGCAAAGTCGACGTCGCTGCACTGCAACAGCAATTTGTTGAACTGGGTGTCTGGATCAGGCCATTTAACAACCTGATCTATATCATGCCGCCATTTATAATAAGCCCTGACGAGCTAAGCAAACTAACTGCGGCCATGCGAATTGTAACCAGTAGTTAAACCTGCAAATACAAATACAGCAACAAGCCAATGCTGCCCAGTAGCAGCATGACAATATTAAAATGCAAATGATCACCACGTCGTCTTAAGCGCGCTCTATTTAGCACTAAGCTAATAGCGCTGACAATCGCCGCTGCCCAAAGCAAATATTGCAAATATGCGGTTAAGCGCGGATGCCAAACACTTCGAATGTCGATGTCCCAATAGCGTACCAGCCCGGTATCCAACTCCGGGCTGGCATAATGCGCGACAACCATACCTGCAATAAACAGTAGCCAGCCCAATACCGCTAAAATGCTAAAAGCCCGACACAGTAAATCGGGTCCTTGGCGCCGCTCATATTTTTCTGCTTTTTTCTGCTCAGCCGTCAATTTTATCATCCTGATAATTTTTACTTGTGTTGTGCGCTTGGCTCAGTATCATTACAGGCTTTACGCAGTTTTCTAAGTTTACACCCTCTGGAGTTTGTTGCATGACGCACGCCGTTATTAAAGATGTTTTAGCTGGTCGCTATGCCATCGGTGACACTGTCACCGTTAAAGGCTGGATCCGCACCCGCCGCGATTCAAAAGCTGGCATTTCCTTTTTAGCTATACATGATGGCAGCTGCTTCGATGCTGTGCAGGCGGTTGTACCGTCTGAATTATCGAATTATGAGTCTGAAGTAAAACGGTTGACCACTTCGTGCTCTGTTGCTGTAAGCGGTGTAATAGCCCGCTCTGAAGGTCAGGGCCAGGCTTTTGAACTCCAGGCGAGCAAGGTTGACGTGTTGGGCTGGGTAGAAAACCCGGATACCTACCCTATGGCGCCAAAACGCCACAGTATGGAATATCTGCGTGAGCATGCACACTTGCGTCCGCGTACCAACATAATGGGCGCTGTTACCCGGGTGCGCCACTGTTTGGCGCAAGCTGTACATCGTTTCTTTCATGAGCAAGGTTACTACTGGATCAGTACACCTATAATTACTGGCTCCGACGCTGAAGGCGCGGGCGAAATGTTCCGCGTTAGCACACTTGATATGGAAAACCTGCCGCGCACAGACAAAGGCGTCATCGATTACAGTCAGGATTTTTTCGGTAAAGAAACCTTCTTAACCGTATCTGGCCAGTTAAACGGCGAAACCTACGCTTGTGCAATGTCAAAAATTTATACCTTTGGCCCCACCTTTCGTGCTGAGAACTCTAACACAAGCCGTCACTTAGCTGAGTTTTGGATGATTGAACCTGAAGTGGCCTTTGCTGAGTTAAAAGACATCGCGCAGCTGGCTGAAGACATGCTGAAATACGTATGTAAAGCCGTGCTGACCGAGCGTGCCGATGACATGGCATTTTTTGCTGAGCGTATCGACCCTACGGCAGTCACTCGCTTACAACAGCTAGTTGATTCATCTTTCGTGCGTATGGACTATACCGACGCCATTGAAATATTAAAAAGCTGTGGCAAAAAATTCGAATACCCGGTTGAATGGGGTGTCGATTTACAATCTGAGCACGAACGTTACCTGGCCGAAGAGCATGTTGGCGCGCCAATCATTATGCAAAACTACCCGAAAGACATTAAAGCGTTTTACATGCGCTTAAATGACGATGGTAAAACAGTTGCTGCTATGGACGTTTTAGCACCCGGTATAGGTGAAATCATCGGTGGTAGCCAGCGTGAAGAGCGCCTGGAAGCATTCGATGCGCGTTTAGATGAAATGGGCTTAGATAAAGAAGATTATGGCTGGTATCGTGACTTGCGCCGCTTTGGCACCGTGCCTCATGCTGGCTTCGGTTTAGGCTTTGAGCGTCTGGTATCTTACGTTACTGGTATTGGCAATATCCGCGATGTTATCGCCTTCCCACGTACACCGGGTAACGCTGATTTCTAAAAGCGAATCCAATAAAAAACCCAATAAAAAAGGAGCAATAAGCTCCTTTTTTATTGCAAAACTTCATGGAAAAACCATTAACCTATTAGTTAGTAGGTAAAACCTGACTATAGGCTAGAAAAAAACTCTGTCGGATCGGCGGTGTGCCGTTTTGCTGGTTCGCCGCTGGGTGTACCCAGATATAAAAAACCAACAATTTCGTCGTCTTCACCCAACTCCAACGCTTGTTTAACAAAGTCTAGTTGTGCATAAGCGCCTGTGCGCCATATACCACCAAATCCCTGCGCAAAAGCCGCTTGTTGCATCGCCATTACCGCACAAGCAGCCGACTGCAGTTGTTCAGCTAACGGAATTTTTGCATGCTCTACCACTTTAGCTATACACACAATGACCATAGGAGCACGCAGTGGTAATTGCCGTGCGCGCTCTAATAGCTCGTTAGCAATGGCAGGATCGTCCTCCACTGCTGCTTCAGCAAATATATCGCCTAAACGGCATAATGCCTGACGGCCGTGTGCAATAACAAAACGCCATGGCCTTAAATTGCCATGATCAGGTACCTGCAGCGCAGCGCGTTTAATATTGTCCAATACGTCACCAGACGGTGCTGGCTCGGTTAAACGTGCAGAAGAAAAACGGGTGGTAAGTAACGTCAATGCATCCATAAAAAAACCCCGATGATATAAGCTGCTTGCAGCCTAGCAAATTAATCCTAACCTTTACATCATATTATGACAAGGTAGCGCCCGTATGACGGGCTTTCAACCAGTTTGCTGAAATTTAACCCGCTTTTGCTTCTATCGCCTGTTGATACAAGGCTAGATAGTGTTCGCCCGATTGTGACCAACTAAAATTTTGTACCATACCGTTTTTTTGCACACGCGCGTAGCTGTCGGTTTTGCTATATAACAATTGCGCTTGTTGTAATGCCGCTAAAGTTGCGTTGACGTCAGGTTCAACAAAGCCAATACCCGTAGCTCCACGTGCTGGCCAGGGTTTTACTGTGTCTTTTAATCCACCGGTTAACCGTACCAGCGGTACCGTACCATAGCGTAAACTATATAACTGGTTTAACCCGCAGGGTTCAAATAACGATGGCATTAGGAAAAAGTCACCAGCTGCTTCTAACTGATGCGCTAACGCATCACTGAAGCCCTGAATAAAGCGAAATTTGTGCGGAAAATCCCATTGTAGGGTTTCAAGTGCGAGGCAGTATTTTGCCTCACCCGTGCCCATAATAACAACCTGCGCCTCTGCAGAGGCCAACCATTGACGTAGTGCAGGAACAAGATAATCATAACCCTTTTGTCCAGTAAGACGGCTAACGCCAACAAACAATGGCTGTGAGGTGGGCGCAAGATGAAAGTGTTTTAAGATAGCAATCTTACAAGCCTGTTTACCTTGCATGTCACCAACATCAAAAGGCTCAGCTAAGTGCTGATCATACTGCGGATGCCAAATATTATAATCGCACCCGTTTAAAATACCGATAAAGTCTGCTTTACGCTGCTGATATAAAGCAGACAAGCCCTCACCTGCTGGCTCATGCATCAACTCATCACGATAGCCACAACTGACAGTGTTAAGTTTGTCCGCACATTCTATTGCGGTTGCCAGAAAGTTAAGCTCATCATACCGCTGTGGCGCTATATCAAGTTCGCCCCGCCAGTGGGCAGCACACTTTTCCTGATAAGCCCCATTGTGAATGCTAAAAACAAATGCAGCATTAGCCAAATGGCTATTGCCATAGTGATGCTTTAAATAGTATGCACTAGCCGCGCTTTGCCAATCATGGCCATGAATAATGTCAAAGCTTTGCTCGGTTTGAAGTGCCCATTCAAGGGTCGCTTTACAAAAAAAGCTAAATCGCAGCGGGTTGTCAGTATAGCCCCGCTCACCATCATCATAAGGGCGGGCACGCTGAAAGAAATCGTCATGCTCAATAAGTGCAATATCAACCCCCTCATGTCGGGCATGCCGAACAGCGCAACCAAACTGGCGGCCAGCTAACTGAAAATATACTGACTGCCAATCTGATATAGGTAACTGATACAATCCTGCGTAACGCGGCAACGCCACTGTTACCTGATGACCAGCAGCCACCAGGCTCTGCGCTAAACCTTTACAGGCGTCGGCGAGACCGCCAGTCTTAATCAGTCCTTCGTATTCACTACAAATAAACAGTATCCGCACTACGTGTCCTTAACATGGTACTGGGCTAATCAAACCCAATCTTTGCACCTTTGGCAATAACGATCACGCCATTTGCAGACACATGAAACCGCTGCTTGTCCAAAATTGGATCTTCACCAATGATGGTGCCGGGCGCAATCTTTACATCTTTATCAATAATAGCGCGTCTTATTCTGCAACCACGGCCAATATCGTTATTCCCCATCAGTACACATTTTTCAATATAACTGTGGCTATGCACATGGACGTTAAAACCTAAAATAGAATGATACACGATAGACCCGCTGACAATACAACCAGACGCGACCATAGAACTTATTGCCTGCCCGGTTCGGTTTGCCTCATCATGCACAAACTTTGCTGGCGGTACAGGAGGCGTATAACCACGAAGCGGCCAGTATTTATTGTATAAATCGAACGGAGGTTCTACAGAAATTAAATCCATGTTGGCTTCATAGTACGAATCTATCGTACCTACGTCACGCCAGTAACCGCTGCTACGAGCATTTTCGCCCCGGATAGTGTTAGATGAAAAATCATACACGTACACATCACCCGAAGGGTAAAGTTGTGGAATGATATTATGGCCAAAGTCATGTTTTGAGTCAGGTTGTATAGCGTCCTCTTCTAACACATTAACCAGGGTTTTTGCTTCGAAGATGTAGTTACCCATTGACGCCAACACAAAGCCTGGCTTTCCGGGAATAGTCTTAGGGTTCGTTTTGGGTTTCTCTTCAAAACCAATCATTTTACCGTTGTTATCAACTTCAATCACACCAAACTCATGGGCTTGCTCAACAGGCACGGGAATAGCCGCGACGGTTAAACGCGCATTGTGATGCCGGTGAAAATCAAGCATCTGACGTACATCCATTTTGTAAATGTGGTCACCACCAAAAACGCAAACATGTTCTGGGTCTAATCCATGTATTAAATGTAAATTTTGATATATTGCATCAGCAGTGCCCAAATACCAGTGTTTACCAGTTTGCATTTGCGCCGGGATCGGGTCAATAAAACGATTGGTTAAGCCGGTAACTCGCCAAGCCCGACTTAAATGTTTCATCAGTGAATGCGATTTAAATTGTGTAATAACAAATATTTGAAGTAAATCTGAGTTAACAAAATTATTTAAAACAAAATCTATTATGCGGTAGTTGCCACCAAATGGCACGGCTGGTTTTGCTCTAACACCAGTTAAAGGTGCTAAGCGCGTGCCTTCGCCACCAGCGAGAATCATCGTTAATACCCCGGACATAAAAACTCCCTGTTGAACATTTAGTCTGTTTTTTTCTTTTTGTTTGCAAAGCTGATACCACAATAGCAGCAGCTGTTGCTAAATGGCTAGTGATCGTGATGAATAAGGCACTTGCACCGACTAAAGTAGAAGATATTCATGACTAAGATATGACAAAGGCACCAAATTGGTGCCTTTGTTAAAATGGCGTACTATTTTGGTGCAATCAAGCACCAAGGCGGCACTGTAATTATATACTTGCAGCTAGTTCAGCACCTTGTCGTATTGCGCGTTTGGCATCAAGCTCAGCCGCCACATCTGCCCCGCCAATTAAATGAGCTTTTACACCATGTTGTTGCAAGCCTGCAACCAATGCTCTAAAAGGCTCTTGTCCGGCACAAATAATAACATTGTCGACATTTAGGCAACGCTCTTCACCGCCGATTTCAATCCAAAGTCCATCGTCATCTACTTTGATATAGTTAACACCGGCTATCATTTCGACACCTTTTTTCTTTAACGATGCGCGATGGATCCAGCCAGTTGTTTTACCTAACCCTGCGCCTACCTTACTGGCTTTACGCTGTAACAGGTAAATTTTTCGGTCTGCTGGCGGCGTTACACTATCGGGTAACAATGCCCCTCGGGCTTGATAACTTTTATCAATACCCCAGTCTTTTAACCAAGCGTCAGGTTGCAGCGTTAGTGAATGAGGTTCGGTTAAGTACTCTGCCACATCAAAACCTATACCCCCGGCACCAATAATGGCGACATGTTTACCCACCGCTTTGTGATCTCGTAATACATCTAAATAACTCAGTACTTTAGGATGATCACTACCGGCAAGCCCGATATCACGAGGCACAATACCACTGGCTAATACGACATCATCAAAACCACCTTGCGCTAAACTTTCAACCGTTTGCTCACTGTTTAAAAACAGCTTAACGGCGTGCAGCTCCAGCATACGCCCATAATAACGCAGTGTTTCATGAAACTCTTCTTTGCCGGGTATCTGTTTGGCGTAGTTAAACTGCCCACCAATTTGATGTGATTTATCAAACAAATGCACTTCATGCCCACGCTGAGCAGCATAAACACTAAATGCTAAACCCGCTGGCCCCGCACCTACTACAGCAATTTTCTTGCGCTGCTTTGCCGGCGTAAAGTTAAGTTCGGTTTCATAACAGGCACGTGGATTAACCAGACAGCTGGCGCGCTTATTTTGAAAAACGTGATCAAGACATGCCTGATTACAGGCTATACAGGTGTTAATTAAGTCGGCCTGATTTGCTGCGGCTTTATTGACAAAATCAGCATCTGCTAAAAATGGCCGCGCCATACACACCATATCAGCTTGACCGTTAGCCAAAATATCTTCAGCAACCTGCGGATCGTTTATGCGGTTGGTCGCAATTACCGGAATATTCACTTCGGCTTTTACTCGTTCAGTTATCCAACTAAAAGCGGCGCGCGGTACCATAGTGCCGATGGTTGGAACCCGGGCTTCGTGCCAGCCAATACCAGTATTGAGTAACGTGGCACCCGCGGCGGCAATCTGTTTTGCTAATGCCAAAACTTCATCATAACTGTTGCCATCTTCAACCAGGTCTAACATGGACAAACGATAAACAATAATAAAGTCGTCGCCACAAGCAGCACGCACTGCGTTAACCGTTTCTATTGCAAAGCGGCAACGCTTTTCAAAACTACCGCCCCACTCATCTGAGCGCTGGTTGGTTCTGGCACAAATAAACTGGTTAATCAGATAACCTTCAGATCCCATCACTTCAACACCATCATAGCCTGCCTTTTTAGCCAGCTTAGCTGCGTTGGCGAAGTCTTTAATGGTACTTCTAACCTGACGAGCTGACATCTGCGAAGGTTTAAACGGCGTGATAGGCGATTTAATATTACTTGGGGCCACACTAAATGGATGGTAACCATAACGGCCAGCGTGTAACAACTGTAAGCAAATCTTCGCACCATGCTCATGCACAGCTTGTGTAACTTGCTTATGTTTACCGGTTTGCCACCAAAAACTTAGCTGGCTACCAAACGGCACCAAATTACCGCGGAAATTAGGACTAATACCGCCAGTAATGATTAGGCCGACGCCGCCTTTAGCGCGTTCGGCATAAAATGCGGCAAGCTTTGAAAAACCCTGTTTTTCTTCTTCTAAGCCGGTATGCATTGAACCCATAATGACGCGGTTTTTCAGCGTTGTGAAACCCAAGTCCAGTGGTTGTAATAATTTTTGGTAAGCCACTTCACCCTCTCTGGTCGTACCTGTTGTTTGTGGCAGACTTTAGCTGCTTTGTGATTGGATAGCAAGTCACGCCTATTATCAGCAGAAGTGTTACACATTTACTTACAAATTCCACTTAGCCTTTAGCGTCAAATTGTTTAGCATACCAACATGACCAATTTGTATTTGTTTTAACAGGAAGTCTTTATGACCGATAAAAAGTCAGGCCCTATCCGCCGATTGTTTAGCACACTTAGCCGCATTTATCGTGGCTTTCGCTCTATCATTTTAAATTTGCTCTTTATTGTTATAGTGGCCGTTTTGGCGGTGTCAATTTTTAGTGGCGATGATAAGGTTGAAGTGCCACCAACAGCTGCTCTAATTCTTAATTTGACTGGGGATTTGGTCGAAGAAAAACGCTGGGCTGATCCTATAGCAACCGCCATTAATGAAAGCCTGGGCGGTCAGGAAGAATCACCAGAGGTTTTGGTTAGCGATGTTGTAAATGTGGTAAAAAAAGCGACCAAAGATAACCGTATCCAGGCCATGGTGCTGGATTTATCGATGTTAGGCGGTGGTTCACTGGATAAAATGAAGCTAATAGGTAGCGCCATTGAAGATTTCAAAGCGGCAGGCAAAAAGGTGTTTGCTTTTGGCGGTTACTATGGTCAAGGTCAGTACTTTCTTGCCAGCTACGCTGACGAAATTCATTTAAGCCCTATGGGCGCGGTGATTTTGGAAGGTTATGGCAGCTATCCAATGTATTATAAAAATGCCTTGGAAAAGCTGAAAATAAATACCCATGTATTTCGCGTTGGTACATACAAATCGGCGGTGGAGCCGTTTTTACGCAACGACATGTCTGATGCCGCAAAAGAAGCTAACATTGCCTGGCTCACTGAGTTATGGAACAACTACAAATCACAAGTTGCAGCCCGTCGTGGCTTTGACGTAACTAACTTTGACGAAACCTACGCTGCCCTGTTAGAAAAACTACAGGCTGCTGAAGGTGATTTAAGTAAGTATGCACTAAATGCGGGTTTAGTTGACCATATCAACACCAAAGAAGCATTTCGCCGCAACCTGGTTGCCATTGTTGGCGAGAACGATGAGCATACTTATAATCATGTAACCTTTAATGACTATGCAGATTTAGTTATTCCAGCACAACAATTTGACAATCCTCTGACTGATAAAGTAGGTGTAGTCGTTGCACGCGGTGTGATTGTCGATGGTCAAGCTAAAGCCGGATCCATCGGTGGTGACTCTACGGCAGCCTTGTTACGCCAAGCCAGACACGACGATAAAATTAAAGCTGTTGTGCTGCGTATTGATAGCCCTGGCGGTAGCGCTTATGCTTCTGAAGTCATTGCGCAGGAAATTCGCTTACTGCGTGAAGCCGGTAAACCCGTAATAGCGTCTATGGGCTCAGTTGCAGCATCAGGCGGTTATTGGATAGCAGCACCAACCAACGAAATTTGGGCGGCGCCTACCACGATCACCGGTTCTATTGGTATTTTTGGTTTACTGCATACCGCTGAAAATGTGTTGCCAACTCTAGGGCTAAATGTAGATGGTGTAGGTACCACTGAATTAGCCGGTATGTCGGGTGGCTTACCCTTATTTAAAGGGCTGGACGACAAAGCAAAAGATCTTTTCCAGTTATTAATTGAACGCGGCTATACCGAGTTTCTTACCATGGTAGGTGAAAACCGCAATATGTCAGTAACTGACGTAGATAAAGTAGCTCAGGGTCGGGTATGGACCGGCAGTAAAGCCCTGGAGCTTGGTCTGGTCGATAAACTTGGCACTTTTGATGACGCTGTAAAAGCCGCGGCGGAGAAAGCAGGTTTAAGTCAGTACGACGTAAAAGTGGTGAAGCAATCACTTACGCCAAGTGAACAAATGATCAAAGAGTTACTGGGTGAGGCGAAAGCACAGGGTTGGTTACCTCAGACGCATGTTAGTCCTGAGCAAAAATTATTGGGTAAATTCACTCAACAGTTAAAACAAGATTTTGTACTTCTTAACCAGTTTAATGATCCTAACGGTGTCTATTCATACTGCGTTGGCTGCAGCATTAACTGACAGCGTTAACGAAGTCTATTACAATGCCCGGTACGTAACCGGGCATTTTTATTTGCATAGCATTATTTGAATATTATGAGCAGAAAACGTATTTATGTCGCTTATACCGGCGGCACCATTGGTATGCAGCATTCCGAGCAGGGCTTTGTTCCTGTACCAGGCTTTTTAACCGATACGGTAAAAAAAATGCCGGAATTTTATCGGTCTGAAATGCCCGAGTTTGATATTCATGAATATCATCCTGTTATCGACTCTTCCGATATGACACCTGAACATTGGCGACATATCGCTGAAGATATTCAACAGCACTACCTGAATTACGATGGTTTTGTCGTATTGCATGGTACAGACACCATGGCCTATACCGCCTCTGCGTTGTCTTTTATGCTGGAGAACTTACAAAAACCGGTAATTATAACTGGCTCACAAATTCCGCTGGCGCAAATGCGTTCTGATGGTCAGGTTAATCTACTCAATGCACTGTATCTTGCAGCTAATTACCCCATTGCTGAAGTTGCTTTATTTTTTAATAATCAATTATTTCGCGGTAATCGCGCAACGAAAGCGGATGCCAGTGGTTTTAATGCGTTTGCTTCACCCAATTTTCCGCCATTACTCGAAGCCGGTATTCATATCAATTTAATCGCAGGCCAGTTAAACCAGACAATAGATGCCGATCCATTGACGTTGGCATCAGTGGTGCCACAACCTATCAGCGTGGTGACACTGTATCCGGGGATCAGCACAGATGTAATACGTAATATGACAACGGCGCCAGTACGTGCCTTAATTATCAAATCATTTGGCGTAGGTAATGCCCCACAGCGGCCAGAGTTATTACAAATACTCTCTGATGCAAGTGCTCGCGGACTCATTATCGTTAATTGCACGCAGTGCTTTAAAGGTAAGGTTAATATGCAGGGCTATGCTACAGGTAATGCGTTAAAACAATCTGGTGTCATTAGCGGTTATGATATGACATTGGAGGCCACCCTAACCAAATTACATTATCTGCTGAGCAAACCTTTGAATCCAGACGCTATTCGCCAACAAATGCAGCAAGATTTACGCGGAGAGCTGACAGCAGATTAAGTCTGCTGTCAGACAATACTTTGTTAAACGTTTTGCAAGAAGGATTGTTAAAAGCTTTGTAAAAAAGCGGCTTTATTCAAACAGTGCTTTAACACGGGCTAACAACGGCAGCTCTGCCTCTACAACGGCACCAAACTGTAACCAACGCTTAAACAACGTGTGTTTATCTAGCACATTGCCTTGGTTGTGCTTATCCGATAGCAGTAGCAGTTGCACTTGCTGACGTGCCGGTTGCATTTCTATGGGCGAAGCAACATCGCAAATAATTTCCAGAGCCAGTGTAAGCTGTGCGCGAGTTAACTGTTGCTCCTGTCCCTGGGCAAAGCTATCGCGATACTTAGTGGGTAACTGTTCCGCGGTCAACGCAGGATTTGCTAGCAGGTTAAACATCTCGACAACGTCTCGCTGTTGTTGTTGTTGTTGCCAACTAATAAGTTTTTGAGCAAGTGTATCCCGTAACTGCCTTACCACTTGCTGAGCAGCGCCGTTTTGCGGCTGTAACCCTTCAACCTGCTGTTGCAAGGCACTTAGTTCAGCGCCACTGCTTGCTTGTTGTATCGCGGTTTTTAATTCAGACAGCGTTGCATCAAACTGCTGCAACTCAGCTTGTTCAGCCAATTGCTGCTGTTGTGCTTGCTCTACACGTGCATTAAAAAAACCATCACAAACGGCCCTAAATTCAAGCCACAACGACTGATCTTGTTTACGCGCAGCCTGCCCCAACGTCTTCCATTGCTGCTGACATTCTTTAAGAATTTTTGCCGTGACGTTTGCCTCACTTAACGAAATGGCAGACTGTGCTTTTGCAATAAGTTGCTGCTTTGCGTCCACCACCTGTTGCTGCGCGGCCAGTAACCCCTCGCGCAAAGGCGTTAATGCCTGAGTAAAGGCATCATTTAATACTGAAAACTGCTGCTTATCCACCGCACCAGCTTGTTGCCAGGCTTGTTTTAACTGATTCAACTGCTTATCCAGTGTTTTAACGTCCAGATTTTGTTGTTGTAATAAAACAGCTTGCTGAATCAGTTGCTCTCGTTGTTTAACGTGTTCAGCACGCTGTGCATCTAACGCGGCAAAATAAACGCGACACGGGGCAAACGCTTGCTCACACGCCACATCAAATGCATTATTTAACTGCGCTTCCATGGTCGCATCAGCTTTGCCTAAACTGTTCCACTGTGCACGAGCCTGTTTTACCTCATCTGCACGCTGGCGGATTTGATTATCAGGTACCTCAGCACTTAACTGCTGCATCTGCGCCAGTAATTGTTGCTTACGCGGTGTGGCAATATATTCCTGCCAATCTGCCAGCTCTGTCATTTTGTCACGGGCAAACTCGTAATCTTTACTTAGCTGAGCACGTTGCTGTTCAGTAAGTTGTTGATAATCTTCTTCAATGCCTTTAAAAAGACCAAAAAGCACCTTGTACTTACCGGCATTGTATAGCCTGCGATACTGCGCTAATTTACTGCGACACTGACGTTGAATTTTTTCACTTTCTGCATCAAAAGACTTTGCCAGGTCCTGCCACTGTTGAGACAGTGCGGTTTTAGCTTCAAGTAAACTTGCTGGCACCGCAATAACCATCGCTTTAGTTAAACGACGCCACTCTTGCTGCCATAGAGTTAACTGCGTCGTATGCTGTTGGTACTGCTCTGCGGTTGTTGGAGCAGTTAACGCAGCCCAGTCAGCAACTATGCGGGTTAATTGTGCTAATTGTTCGGCCAACAGCGGTAATTGTGCTAAACGCTGTTGTAACTGTGATATACCTTTAGCCAAACTCGCCCGGTTAGCGACATCAGCGTCAGCTAACTTAGCCGACAACTCCTGTAACTGCTGCTCCAACTGCTGCGCCGCATTAATATCCGTATTTAATAGCGTTTGTTGCAGCTGCTGCTCTAGTGTAACCAATTCCTGCTGCAATGCGTGTTGTTGTTGAGCCTGAGCTGCATTTTTCGCCTGCTCTGCCTGAATACTCTCTAACTCAGCCAAGCGTGGCGCCAACCAGTGTTGTAACTGCTGAACTATTTTGTCGTATTTGGCCTGATATTCAGCAGCTTCTTCGCCAAGGCAAGCCAGCTCTGGTGTTAATTCTTGCCAATGAGTTTGATATTCCCCAAGCTGCTGCGGGATGTCAGACAATGTTACTCGCTCACGTATGGCATTAAGTTTGGCCAGTAATAACGTAAGCTGCTTACGCAGCAATAACGGTTTTTGTTTTTGTTCGTGGCAATATTGTAATTTTTGCACCACGTCAGTTTGTAACTCACCATCTAGCTGTTTCGCCAGTTTCTCCAGCGTCTTTTCATCATTTATTTGAGCCAGCAATTCTCGTTTTTGTGCTAACTGCAATACCGGATCTTGTAGCGCTTTCTGATTAAGCTCGGCTTTATTTAGCCGCTGCAACAAACCAAATTTAATACCGGCGTCTGTTTCAGTTTGCGCTAGTTGCTCAAGAATGCTGCTGCGGTTGCACTGAGCAATAAACTGTTGTTTGAGCTTCGGCTCAACTTTATTTTGTAATAATTGACTGATCAACGTTTGCTCAGCCAACTGTTGTAAACGCTCGGCGCTATCATGTTTACTCGCCTGCCACCATAATGCGAAATCGTTTAGTTTTAGCAAAGCGGCTTTGCGAACAGCTTCAGCCCCGTCGTTAAATGCCAGCTCATGCAAAACAGATTTGTGTTCCTGATCATCTTGGTTCAGATCCGCTATAGCTAACTGTCGCACAGCGGCATCGGCATGTTGCCACTTAGGTTTAAAAAAACGTTTAAAGATCATCGTGCGAGAACCTTGCAATAGACGGCTGAGTGTCGAACTGTTTTTTTAGTTCGGCTTTAGATTTGTGTACCATTTGACCATCGGCACCAATGGTAAAAAGTTCTTCAGATTTAAGAACTTGTGCCTGATACGCCATAACCAACTGCAGACTTTGTTCACGCTGGCTTTCGTCCATCGCATTGCCATCTGCCCAACGGCCGGTCGCAACAGCATCGGCCAATTTTTCATAAGTATCAGGCGTCATGGCCTGAACGAGTGCAGTAAAATTCATTTTTATTTACGCTTTTTCATAAACATGATGCGGGCACGGCTAATCATATACCAACAAAAGCCGATACCGATTGCGCCGCCGGCGACATATTGCTGATAACTACCAGCTTGAGGGTCCCACCAGTACATTAAACCAAAGCCGGCTAAAAATAACAGTAAAGCAAACATAGAATGATTAACTAAGCTTTGCGCTTTATCCAATGCTTTATTACGCTCTAGCGAGTCACGCTTTTCCGGTGTTAAACCTGCAATATCACCGTTACATTTTGAGCATATCGCACTTTTATCAGAAATTTTTTGCCCACAAAATGGGCAGGAAATAATAGCCATAGTACCCCAATATAAATTTGGCTGCGTTTCAGCCGCCTACTGCATTGCTTCGTATATTTTACTCATGATGCTGCCATACATGCCAGTTTCAAACCTGTCTCCGGCAAAATAATAGCCATTTTCACCTTCAGCCAACACCGGGCTGTGTTTTTTATTGGTCAGTAACACCACAATCAAGCCATAATAAGGGTCAATTAAGGTTGCAGTTCCTGTCCAACCGGTATGGCCAAAGGCATATGCACTTGCATACGGGCCAAAGTGCCAGTTTAGATCGCCACCCGTTGCTGTACGCCATCCCAAGCCAACCGTATGATCCGACACTGACGGACGCACAAATTGCTGTAACACCTCAGAACTAAATACCGGTGTCAGCGCGTATCCACCTTGCAATGCCAGCATGGCTAAACTGGCTGTTTCTCTGGCTGTAGAAAATAACCCCGCATGCCCTGCTACACCATCAAAAGCATAATGCGCCTTTTCATCATGAACATTACCACGTACTACGCCACGCGTGTCTGCTGGAAATATAACCCTACCACCTCGACTATTACCGTCCAGCTCTGTCGCAGCGATGCGTTTTGCCGGTATACCCTTTCGTAGTGGGTTAAAAACGGTGCTACGCAACCCCATAGGTTGATACAGGGTATGCTCTAAGTAATCATCTTGTGTTTTGCCAGTAATACGTTCGATTAGCAAGCCTAACAACATGTAATCAATGTCGCTGTACACTGCTTTGCCGCCACGGGCACGTTCAAAAGGCACTTTAGTCGCGACAAGCTGCATACTTCGGTTACGATCCAGTGAATAGAACTGCTCGCCATGTCGATTATCGGGTCGATGAAAATGCACCTCTGGTGGATAACCCGCGTTATGGTAAAGCAAATCACTCACCAGACGTTGCTCGCGACCATCCCCAACATACTCGGTAATATACTGTTGCACGGGCAAATTGATGTCTAACAATCCCTGACTAACCAAATGCATAATAGCGTAATTGGTCGCATACATTTTAGTGTTAGAGGCCAAGTCAAATAGCGTGTCTGTACGCATTTTTTCAGGTTGCGTCAGCATATTACCGCTACTATCAAAACGGCTGGCAAAACCGTAAGCTGTTTCTTTGATCACTTTGCCATTTTTAGCAATTAATAAAACTGCGCCTGGAAAACCTTGTGCAACTTCACGGTTAATTAACTGATCCAGTTCATCAAGCACCGCCGAAGAAAAGCCTGCTTGCTCGGGTGTGCCAGCTTGTAATTCAGGATAAGGCAAAACTAACCGTACTTTGGCACCTAAAGGCTTTAAATTTAGCAGCGCTAATTGATTAAGCCCGTTGCGGGTATACTGGCTAATATCAAATACTAAATGCTGCCCCAGGTTAGCGTCCGGTGTCAGCATAAACGCTTTGCCATTAATATTTAACGTTAGAGTTTGGGCTGTAGCCAATTCAACCAGTAGCTTACCCTGCCCCTTGTAGCCCATGAAACTGGCACGGTTATTCACCAGTGCCCGTTTACTGCTGTTTTCTGGCCAACTCACATCAAGCTGACCTGATGATATGCCTTGGCTCAATGCCAACCGTTGCTGAGCATTTTGCTTCGTGACAGGTAGCGGCGATACAGCAAGCCATTGCTGCACCGAAACACAACCTGTGAGCAAAAGCAGCGCTGATATCAGCACTGCTTTTGTTATTGTGTTAAGCACATTCAAACTTAACCCAGCTTGTTAACAACGGCTAACACAGCGGGCAGCATGTCTTGGCCCAGTTTCATTGAGCGAACATCGGACCAACCGTAGGCTTCATCGGGTAAGTTGGCATTGTCTTTAAATGGCATTTCAACAGTGTATGCCAGACATTTAAACTGCTCACCCACCCATGCCGTTGCCACGGTCATATTGGCCTGACCCGGTGCATCCAAATCATAACCAAACTCGGTTTGAAACTCTGGCGTTACCGCTAACAACGTTTGCTTAAACACATCTTCCAGCATCTTAATCCGGTCGTTGTATGATGGAACACCTTCTGTTCCAGCGACAAAGTTATAAGGTAAATTTTCATCACCGTGCATATCTAAAAACAGGTCAACACCGGTTTCGAGCATTTTTTGTCTAACCAAGTACACTTCAGGACTTTTTTCCATCGAGGGTGCTAACCACTCGCGGTTTAGATTCATGCCAGCGGCGTTGGTGCGCAAATGGCCACGGACCGAGCCATCTGGGTTCATGTTGGGCACTATGTAAAACACCGCTTTATCTAACAGTGCGCGAGCAACACCATCGTCTTCATCTAACAGCCTATCCAGTAACCCTTCAATCAGCCACTCGGCCATAGACTCACCCGGATGTTGGCGTGCCGTAATCCATACTTTCTTTTTGCCTGCTTCGGGCTCACCAACAATTAACAAACTCATATCGCGGCCATCTAAGGTTTCACCCAGCTCAACCAGTTGACAGTTATAATCTGACTGCGCCTGATGTAGTAAATCCATATGACGCTCGTAGCTATACGGCGCGAAATAAGCAAAATATACCGATTCTGCTTCAGGGAAATGCTTAATCGTTAATGCTTTACCATCATATTCCGTTTCAACACGAAACCAGGTTTGACGATCGTAAGATGCCACGGCTTGATACTCTTTCCAACCGTCCGGATAGGCCGAGTCACCGGCATTGGTAATAGTAAGAGTATGCTCCTGGGCATGTTCGGTACTTAAACGAAAGTGAAACCATTGATAGAAATCTGATTGATTGTCTTTGCGGATGGCCAATTGAATGTTATCAGGGGTATCTGCCTGAATGACGTCAATGTTACCGCTGTCAAAATTGCTGGTGATTTTCATAAAGTAAACCCAATGCCGATAAAAAGAAAAAACTAGCACAGCATTAATCATGCTTAAAAGTACGCTGTATGCCAGTTGTTGGTGAACAGGATTCTAACAGGTTAGCGCCAAAGAAAAAGCCGCTTAAAAGCGGCTTTTCGATGAAGTAACGAATTAACGCGCTACCGGCAACGTTGGGTACTTAATACCGGCCATATCGTTCATCACACGAATAACCTGAGTACTGTAACCGAATTCGTTGTCATACCATACGTACAACACACAACGATCACCATCAACAATAGTCGCTTGAGAGTCAACTACACCCGCATAACGCGAACCAACTAAATCTGATGATACGATCTCAGTAGAGGCGGTAAAGTCAATTTGGTCCTGTAATTCAGAGAATAACGACGTTCGCTGTAAAAAGTCATTCATCTCTTCGCGACTGGTTTCACGGTTTAAGTTCAGTGACAAAATGGCCATAGACACGTTTGGCGTCGGCACCCGAATAGCATTCCCCGTCAACTTGCCTTTTAACTGAGGCAAGGCTTTAGCCACAGCACTGGCTGCACCTGTTGATGTTAGCACCATATTCAGTGGCGCTGCACGACCGCGCCGCTCTGCGCTGTGGAAGTTATCAATCAGGTTTTGGTCATTTGTGTAAGAATGCACGGTTTCAACGTGGCCGTTACGAATACCAAATTCATCTTCTAAGGCTTTTAACACCGGCGTAATGGCATTGGTAGTACAGCTGGCAGCTGACACAATCTTGTGTTCCGGCAGAATCATATGCTGATTTACACCGTAAACAATATTGGGAACTTCGCCTTTAGCTGGCGCCGTTAACAGCACCTTAGCGCTGCCTTTGCTTTTAAAATGAATACTCAGTTCTTTGTCATCTTTCCAGATCCCGGTGTTATCAACCACCAGTGCATCATGAATACCGTATTGCGTATAATCCACTAGCTCAGGAGAATTAGCGTAAATTACCTTAATAAAGGTACCATTGGCTTTAATACCTTGATTTTCTTCATCAATGGTAATACTTCCATTGAACGGGCCATGAATTGAGTCACGGCGCAATAAGCTGGCACGCTTCTCCAAATCACCCTTTTTACCACCACGCACAACAATTGCGCGTAAACGTAATTTGCTGCTAGGCCCTGAGCGCTCTAACATCAGGCGCGCTAACAAACGGCCAATACGGCCAAAACCGTAAAGCACAACATCAACTGGTTTTACTTGATCTTCACGATCAAGAATATCGGACAGTTCAGCTGCTAAATACTCTTCCAATGCGATGCCATTCGCCGCATTTTTATAGATGAAACCATAAGCCAGCTTGCCAATATCAACACGACCCGGTGCTATATTCATTTTGCTAATCGCATCTAGCACAGGAAAACATTCGCGCAGGCGCAACTTTTGCCCTTCAAAACGCTCAACGCTTTTATGTGCTTTTATAATATCGATTGTTGTCGCATTCACGAGTGGGCGGCCATACACCACCACTTCAATGCCTTTGTTGCGATACAGTCTGCCAATAATTGGCTGCATGTTTTCGGCATATTCTTGGCGCTCTTGCCAGCTCTTCTGATACATTTCTTCGTGCGATAGGGTCATGTGTGTAGGCCTTTTACTTCATTAAGATGAATTAATCGGGTGTTAAAGTGAGGTCTGCGCCGCTAATTGCTTTAACGGCGCGTATTGTAATAGAAGTTGAAAGGCTACGACAACAGTTACAGCTTTTTTATTCATTTTCAGCTGTAAAGCTTAACGAAACCGAGTTTACACAATAGCGGGTTCCTGTAGGCGCCGGTCCATCATTAAACACATGCCCCAAATGCGCATCACAATTTGCACACAATATTTCAGTTCTTGTCATACCATGGGTATTATCAGGCTGATACTTTACCTTATCTGCAACTGCTTGATAAAAGCTTGGCCAGCCACAGCCTGCATCAAATTTAGTGTTTGAGCTAAATAATTTGTTATTACAACAAATACAGTGATATGTCCCCTGCTGTTCATTATGGAGCAGTTCTCCGCTAAAAGGATACTCAGTACCTTTAAGGCGAGTAACCCGATACTGTTCATCAGTTAACTGCTCACGCCATTGTTGCTCTGTCTGTTTCATCTAATTTGTTTCCTTAATAAAGTGCGCTGTTATACCTGCTTAAACTACATAATGCTGTATACGTAAAAAACTGCCTCATAGTGTTTTTTTTCTAGCAATTCACATTGTTGTCATGAATTTTTGTTTCACTGCGCTGGTCGAACCAGGAGAATATTAATGACCAGACTAACCCGCCGTGATTTTCTTTTTGCCTCAGCTGCGACCATTGGCAGCGTGGTAATCTCTACCAGCCTAACAGGTTGTAGCAGTGATGAACCAGCGCCGCAACCACTGCCCTATAATGTTGAATTCTCACACGGAGTAGCCTGTGGCGACCCAACAGCTGATGCGCTATTACTATGGACCCGCGTAACTGCTGATGCAGCAGAAGTGCCGCTAGAGTGGCAATTGGCGCTGGATAAAGAATTTAGTCAACTTGTTCGTTCCGGTGAAACAACAACGTCTGCCGCCAGCGACTATACCGTTAAAATTGATGTGCGTGATTTATCGGCCGGGAGTGAATATTTCTATCGCTTTAGGGCGGGGACACAATATTCAGCAATAGGACGGGGTAAAACGTTACCTACTGGCGATGTTAACCAGGTAAAACTGGCAGTATTTTCCTGCGCAAACTATCCGGCCGGTTATTTCCATGTTTACGCTAAAGCAACTGAAATAAGCAACTTAGATGCAACGATTCATTTAGGTGACTACCTTTATGAATACGGCGTTGGTGGCTATGCCAGCGAAGATGCCGCAGCACTGGGTCGTGAAGTGCAACCGGTTAACGAAATGGTGAGCTTGGCTGATTATCGCCAACGCTATGGGCAATACCGCACAGATACCGCTTTGCAGCAACTTCATGCTGCAGCGCCTATGATTGCCGTTTGGGATGATCATGAAGTTACTAATGACACCTGGCGTGACGGTGCTGAAAATCATCAACCCAATGAAGGCGATTTCACCGAGCGAAAACGCGCTGCACTTCAAGCCTACTTTGAATGGATGCCAATACGCCCACTTTCGGCGAATGACGAAGAAACCATTTATCGTCAGTTTGAGTTTGGCAACCTGGTTAATTTACTTATGCTCGATACACGGGTTATTGGCAGAGACAAACAGCTTGAATATGCCCAATACATTGACCCGGTAAGCGGTCAACTTGATGAAACTCGCTTTAGCGCTGATTTAACCCAAAGCAACCGCACTATACTAGGCAATGAACAGCTGCAATGGCTACAAGATAAACTAAGTCAGAATGATGCTCGTTGGCAAATACTTGGCCAGCAAGTACTGATGGGGCGTATGTTGTTACCTGGTGCTGTTGCGTTACAGCAATTAAGTATTACGGATTTCGCCGAGCTGGCTACACTTGCACAATTGGCTGCGCGGGCACAGGCAGGCGATCCTTCGTTAACTGCAGAGCAACTGGCTTATTTGCAAGCAAATCAGCAACGCTTAACCCCTCAGGTTATCGCACTTTTGCAATTACCCGCCATGCCTTACAACCTTGATGCGTGGGATGGTTACCCTGCAGAGCGTGAAGCCATACTGGCCAATGTTGCTGCGAACCAGAAAAAACTGCTGGTGCTAGCCGGTGACACGCATAATGGTTGGGCTAACCATCTTGACCTGGCTGATGGCACCCCGGTAGGGGTAGAGCTTGCAACGTCATCCGTTACATCACCCGGTCTAGAGCAATATATTAATCTGCCAGACCGAGCATCAGCCGTTGCAACAGAGCAGGCTCTGGTACAACTCATCAGTGGATTACAATATGCCAACCTTTACGATAGAGGCTTTATGGTGTTAACAGTCAGCCCGGAAACCGTTAATTGTCAGTGGCTCTATGTAGATACCATCAAGCAAGCTGAACATCGGTTGCTTAATGAACGTCAACAAAACGCAAAAATTGATTGGACTGATTCAGCAACCCGCCTAACCTTAATTTAATAAAAACAACTTTATTAAAAGCAGCTTAAATAAGGCAGCGTTAATAAAAGTGAATACCAAGCTATTCAGCAAATAGCTTGGTTATATTGCGGTAATAGTGTGTAGCAACTTTGCGCTTAGGAAATTGTAACGCATCCGTTATTTGGCGAAAATGTGCATCGTTATCCGCTAAAACAAAGCTGTAACCACCGGTTTTAGAGGTAAGTATTGTCATACTTAATTGCGTAGAACCGTCACCACTACGAATATAATTAAGACTATCCCTTACCGGATACTTATCAATGCTAAAATTAAAAAATTGAAGGGCATATTCAATTTGCTGATAAGACGTTGGAAACTCGGTACGAGCCGAAAAATAACGGCTATAGGCACGGGATATTTCATCGCGCGGAGCAAATTTCAGCTCCGTTTTTTCAAGTCGCTCAAAATGCAACTTACAATGCCCTACCGTTTTCTGCTCAATCATTTTCCAGCAAGGTTTATTCTGCTCAGCTGAAAAATCTACTGCTGGCTTAGCATATAAAGCGCTGCTAAAAACCATCGCTGTTATCAGACATATTCCTATACGGACTGACATAATTTCTCCCTGACATCATTATCAAACACAGCTAAAACAGGCAGTGCGAACATTATATATAGACTTAAAACACTATTAATTCAATTAATTATTTTCAAGAAAATAACCGTTACCTACTGTGTTATTAACTAAACCATATCGCAAATCATCAACAAAAACACCGTTAATTTCAGTATTATTTTTCAACCGTTCCTCAAGTTGAAACCCTTGTTTTTGAAGTAACGCTACCGAAGCACTATTTTCAGCTGCACAGACGGCAACCAGCTTATGTAAATTCAATACTGAAAACGCCTGTTTACAAAGCAATCCAAGGGCTTGCGATGCGTAGCCCTTGCCTTGCGCGTCAGATAACAACATAAAACCCACTTCCGCTACAGCCGCCTGGTGGTCAATTATCTTTAAGCCAATAGTGCCTACTTTTTTTTCTGTTACGGTTTCAACAAGGGTGTAGCTTAACCAACCGCTACTTTTGTGATGCCACGGTACAAGTCGCTCAGCAAACAATTTAGCCGCCTGCGTGACAGTTAAAGGTGTATACACATACTGCATAATAGTTTGGTTGGTGCACAGTGCAATAAATAACGTTTTATCGCTGGCCACTAGAGGCGCAATACGAATAGCCAATTTAAAACTTGTCCGATGTAATACTTAAATAATGCCAGGCTTTAACTGTACCCAACGCGAAGAGTGCACCAATAAATAAACAAATGGTTGAACTTACCAGCCAAAATAACACACTGTTCTCCGGAAACAGCGGCATAATGGCAACAAAGGCCAGCCCGCGCAGCAGAAAAATAGCCGATATAACACACAGTGCCGTTCGTAGTAATGGTAAGCGCCGTATTATCCCCGCGCCAGATAAAGCATAAAGCGCCCATAGCATTAATATCAGCACCAAAATAGTGGTAACAATGGTGGGGTGCCAATCGCCCCGCTCAGCCATCAGTGCCATCTGCTCGCCGGCACCAAAAAAGCGATACCAGTCTGCGCCAAAGACAATACAACCCAAATGCGCTAATGCTGCCAGTGCGCAACATAACGCAGCGCCAGTAAGATAATTGCTTTTTGCCAAGTGCAGTGCTTCCCCTAATATTTTTTGCGTTATTCACGTCCAGGCTCAAAGCGGTTGTAACGCGGTAAATCAGCATCTAAATCTTCCCAGTTGGCTTTTGAACTGTAAAAGTTATGTGATAGTGGCCGCTCGATAATATCGCTGTTTAAAATACCCAGCCGAATGCGAAACCGCGTCGGGTCGTCGGCATTGCTGCTGTATACTGGCGAGCCGCAGTTGCGGCAAAAATGCCTAAGCCGGCCAGGTTTAAAAGCAAAATGGCTTAACTGCGCTTCGCCTTTTACTACTGTAAAATCTGTACTATTCACAAAGCCATTAGTGGCAAAGGCGGTACCGCTGGACTTTCTACACAGCGAGCAATGACAATGAATAATGCTACTGATAGGCCCTGTAATTTCAACCTCAATTTCACCACACAAACAAGATCCCCGGTACATGCGACACTCCAGTTAAATGTTAAACAGCTTTAAGTGTGATACTGGCCAACATATCTTCGCCTTCATCATCCAGCCCTTGTTCAATAAAACCAAAGCTACCATAAAAGTTTTTTGCTACCGGATTTTGTGGGTTGTAACAAATTTCAATTTGCTTAATGTCAGTATCTTGTTTGATTTGCGCTAACGCCAATGTCATCGCTTTGCGCCCAATACCTTGATGCTGGAATTGCTTATCCACCATAAAACGCCAAATGGAAATAAGTTCCGGCGTTTCTTTTACCCACATAAAAAACCCCACCGGCTGATCCCCTTGGTAAATAGCTCTGCAGGTGTGGCCATCGTTGTAGGCCGCCTCAACCAAAGACCACATATTGCAAGCCACAAAGGGCTCTTGTTGCTTAGTGACATCCAGCTCACATACCGCTTCATAGTTTTCGTGGTTTACGTCACGTAATGAAATATTCAACATTGCTCCTTGATAAATAGATGCTTCTTGAAAAAGAGCTGCCAATTAAAACTGCCAGACAATCTCATTGCGCAGCTCTTCAACTGCTTTTTTCTGCTGGCCGGCAACCGCCACATAAACAAAACTACCTTTATCAAGCGCAACACACTTAATTGCAGCACGGTTTTGCAGGTAGTTACCATATACATAGTTGCCGTTTTGAACCACAGAGCCAAACTGCATGGTTTCAAGCACCGCTTTGCCTTTAACTGCGCATTGCTCAGCAGACAACGTGAGCACCTTATGGCCAGACCATAGTTTGGGGGTATAAGGTTGGCTGGTGTATGTTGTTTTGTTTACCACCTTAGCAGGCGCAGTATCTTGCGCTATGGTCTGTTCCACCGGCTGCACCGCGACAGGTTTAACTGCACAGGCTGATAACAACAACGTTGACACCAGCAGCGAAGCTTTACACATTACATATTGCACAGTTTCATTCCTTTGGTTTGATTAACGCAGCGGGGTTCAGTTTTGCCGCACTTAATCACTTGTGTTTAGTTTTATTTAGTTTTGTAATCAAGCGTTGCAATTCTGTCAGCACCAAATTCGGCTCATCAAACTGTACAAAGTGCCCGCTTTTATCGGTTAATACCGCCCGCCCCTGCGGAAAATCTGCGGCCCAGTTGTGCCAGTGTTCACCCCAAAGCTTACGGCCCTGGTCGGTGAAAAATAAATTGGCCGGGTTTTCTGTCTTTTTAACTGAAGCAATAACCGTGACCGGCATATCCTTAATTTTCGGATAATCCGGTAATGGCCGTTTGCTCCAAAAATCTAAATAGTTATTCGACATGCCATTTTTCATGTCATCCAGCTTAATAGCTGCAATTTCTTTATTGCCTTGCTCCAGATCTATGGCACGCAGTACATCAACGTCATGTTCAGATGACGGGTCTAGCATTAGCAAGGCTTTAACTTTGTCCGGGTAAGCGGCGGCAAAATCCCGCGCTATACTGCCACCATAAGAGTGCGCAACTAATATTACCGGTTTAGCTACCTGCAGTTTATCCAACAGTTCGCTGGCGTAATCAGCATAATCGCGCGAGGTAAAATGGCGTTTAACTTGGGTTGAATTACCGTTGCCAACGCGGGAATAACGAATAACAGTAGCTTGCTCTGCAAACTGGCTAAACACAGGGTCCCAGTCGGTCATTGCCGAACTAGCACCCGCTTCTAATAAAACGGTGTGTTTGCCATTACCAGCAATTTCGTACTCCAGCTCGAACTCATTAACATTAATAAACTGACTTTGGCTGGCACCAAGGGTAAAAGACAGTGCCGCAAAAATTGAGACTACAACTTTCAAAATAGCTCCTGATGAGAAAACAAAATAACAGATTCACATAATGCTTTAATCAATGACGGCATTTAACCTTCTAAATTGGTGTAAATATTCAAACGTGGTTTATTCTTGCTGAAAACGATTTTTGTTATCCTTTTCCGTGTAACCGTTGCTATCCAGTTGCCTGACCATGTAATACCCCAATACGATTAACGGTACATTAGTGGTTATAGGATTAAAAGCTTCAAGCAGAATAAAAGGCGTCATTATGGCAGCGAATATTAACAAGCCAACTAAACCAATAAGGTTTAATAGCTGAACCATCCTCAGCCGGTAGCAGCAAATAAATACCAGGCCAAAAATCACTTCTGCCACGCCGGCAGTTTTCACCAGATAATATGTAATGTCGTCAGAAAAACCCAAACTTCCGGTCATTGCCTGCTCCAGCGGGGCAATTTGCAATAGTTTTGGGAAGATACCGTGGTAAATCCAGGTTAAACCAATTACATAACGCGCTATTTGTACCATGTTCAAAATTCGACATTCCCTATCGTAAGCGTTTAATGATTAGTCTTTTTTTGCAATCGGGATTTCTCCTGCGTCAGCATGAGTATTTTGTATGTTCCCCAAAGCATAATTGCTGCACCGACAAAGATAATGCTGTTAACCACAGCTTGATCTTGCAATATGGGCAGTATTGATGCGCCATCGTCAGTAAATTTAGCGTACAACCCCACGCCAAATAGCAAGCTGCCAGGTGCTTCAAATAAGGTAATTTTAATAACCTGTTTATCAATGTCTTTAATTCGCTGCTGATGTTGCTGCTGCATGCGTCTATACCTGTTTTAAATGATGACCAACAGGCGTTGATGCTAGTGGATTTTATTAGCAAAGTGAACAACTTATTTACAAAAGCAGGCATAAAAAAACCACCCTCAGGTGGTTTTTATGCAGCATTATAACAATCTTATTTCAGTGTCACTCTTAGTTTGCTAATCACATTAAGCGCTTTTTGCGTTGCCGCTTCTACAGTGTCACTTAACGCCAGTGCTACGCCCATCCGGCGCTCGCCTTGTACTTCGGGTTTAGCAAAAATACGTAATTCGGTATCTGGCTCGGCTAAAGCATCGGCTAAACCATGATACTGAATATCGGCACTGTTGCCTGGCACTAACAACACGGCAGAGGCTGCCGGGCCGTATTGTTTAATCTGTGGAATAGGTAAGCATAAAATAGCGCGGGCATGCAAAGCAAACTCACTTAATTGCTGGGATATCAAGGTGACCATGCCGGTATCGTGTGGTCTGGGTGATACCTCAGAAAAGTACACGCTATCACCTTTAATAAACAGCTCTACGCCGAATAAACCATAACCACCTAAAGCCTCTACCACCGCTTTCGCGTAGCTTTTTGCCGTTTCAAAGGCGACACTGCTCATGGCCTGTGGCTGCCAGCTTTCACGATAATCGCCTTTTTCCTGCCGATGGCCTATCGGTGCACAATATTGAATACCGGACACCGAATTTACCGTTAACAGCGTAATTTCGTAGTCGAAGTCGACAAAGCCTTCTACTATAACCCTACCCTTACCGGCGCGTCCGCCTTCCTGAGCGTAAACCCAGGCCGCGTCCAAATCAGCGTCCGAACGAAGCACGCTCTGCCCTTTACCACTGGATGACATGATGGGTTTAACTACGCAAGGGTAGCCAATGGTGTTAACCGCAGCGATAAAGCTGTCTTTATCACTGGCAAAAACAAAAGGTGACGTAGCCAACTTTAATTCTTCCGCGGCTAAGCGGCGGATGCCTTCCCGATTCATCGTCAAATTCACAGCTTTTGCACTGGGTACCACATTGAAACCGCAGTCTTCCAGTTCAAGCAATACCGAGGTAGCGATAGCTTCCAGCTCTGGCACAATTAACGCAGGTTTTTCAGTGATCACCAATTGACGCAGTGCAGCGTTATCTAGCATAGACATGACTACGGCTTTGTCTGCAACTTGCATGGCAGGTGCATTAGGGTAACGATCTACTGCTATCACCTCACAGCCATAACGCTTTAGTTCGATACACAGTTCTTTACCTAATTCACCAGCGCCTAATAACAGCACCTTAGTGCTGCTAGCGGTACCCGGAGTACCAATATGTTGTATGTTATGCTGAGTTGTCATTTTACTTTCACCATCGGCCGGTCTTTTTGGCTCCATTCTACGTGAAACATTTTGCCCTTGGCCTTGTCGGTACGTTCGAAGGTATGCGCGCCAAAATAATCGCGCTGGCCCTGCAATAAATTAGCAGGTAACACTGCCGTGCGATATGAGTCGTAGTAACTAAGCGCCGAGCTTAATGCGGCTACAGGAATACCCGCTAAGGTGGCGTTAGCTACCGCTTTGCGCCAATTTTGTTGGTAAACAGAAATTTGTTTGGCGAAGAAGGGATCTAATAACAAATTCTCTAATTCATCGTTACGTTCATACGCTTCGGTAATTGACTGTAAAAACACAGCACGAATAATACAACCAGCGCGCCAGATTTTAGCAATTTCGGCAAAGTTTAACTGCCAGCCATGCTCATCCGCGGCGGTTTTCATTAAATGAAAGCCCTGTGCATAAACGCATATTTTGGCGCAATACAGCGCATCGTGTAGTGCCTGGATAATGTCTTCTTTTTGCTCAGGAGAAATTAAGCTTTGCGCCGGGCCTGCCAATACTGTAGCCGCCTTTACCCGTTCATGCTTAAGCGCTGATAACGAGCGAGCATACACCGCTTCAGCAATTGTTGGTGACGGACTTCCCAGTTGCAAACTACTAACAGCTGTCCACAAGCCGGTGCCTTTTTGGCCAGCCTTGTCCATAATGACATCAACTAACGGCAAGCCTGTTTCAGAGTCTTTGGTTGCCAGTACATCGGCGCTTATACCAATTAAATAGCTATGTAACTTGCCTTCATTCCAGCTTTTAAACACCTCTGCAATTTCTGCAGCAGGCATACCAAGAATATCGCGCATCACCTGATAGGCTTCACAGATAAGCTGCATGTCAGCATATTCAATGCCGTTGTGAACCATTTTTACATAGTGGCCAGAGCCACTTGGGCCAATATAAGTTGCACAGGGCTCACCTTCCGTAACAGGATTGCCAGGCTCAAATCGTTCAATGGGTTTACCGGTAGCAGGGTCTACTTTCGCGGCAATCGCCTGCCACAATGGTTTAATGCGTGTCCACGCGTATGGGTCGCCACTTGGCATAAGTGACGGGCCAAAACGTGCTCCCACTTCGCCACCGGATACAGCGGTTGAAAAGAAAATAAACTTACCTTCAAAATCTTTTTCGCGCGCAACGGTATCTGTCCACAAACTATTACCGGTATCAACAATAATATCGTCGGCCTGAATACCAGCATCAATCAGCTTGTGGCAAACATCGTCAACCGGCTTACCTGCCGGGACGGACAACACAATAAGATGAGGTGCTGACAAACGCGACAGCAATTCAGTGTAAGAGCTGCAAGCAATAACGCGGGCCGGTTTATCGCCACGCTCCGCTTTATCCTGCGCCAGTACCGATTCTAATTTCTGATGGTCCAGGTCAAAGGCGGCAACACGGTAACCGTTATCGGCGAGGTTCAAAATAAGATTTTTGCCCATCACACCGGCGCCGACAAACCCGATATCACAAAGTGCTGCTGTGTCTGTCATCTGACATTCCTTCATTATTGTTGCCCCGCTACGCCTTCGATGAAGGCTGCGGCATTCAAATGGCGCGCATTATACTGAAAAGGCAGCAATAAACCTACTGCCAGACTGAGATACTCTGTGCACTCTGTTGATACTGACTTACCCGATTAGCGTCTTCTTGTTGCAGCCCTTTGTCGATACTGGTATCAAACAGCAACTGCCATTGTCGCTTAGGCATACTGATATTAAGCGGCGTCTCTGCAGCATTGAAAACGAACAACAAACTGACTTTAGACACTTTATTGCTGATTTGGAAAATACAACCAGACCGCTGAGGGTCGTGCCAGTCATGCTCTTGCTTTTCACTTCCATCGGGCAAAAACCAGGTGATTTGGTGTTTATCACCATGCAACTGATAACTGTCATCAAGTAGTGATAACTGCTGCAAACAGGCATATTTACGTCGAAATGCCAGCATCTGGCGAACAAACTGCAAAAAGTCATCTTCATCGCTGTCTAAATGCCAGTCCAACCAGCTAATGTCGTTGTCCTGACAATAGGCATTGTTATTGCCACGCTGAGTATGGCTAAGCTCATCCCCACCTAACCAGTGGATCATGCCCTGACTAAGCAGTAAAGTCGCCACCAGATTGCGTTTATGCTGGTATCGATTAGCGATGACCAGCGGGTCTTTCGTTGCCCCCTCCACACCATGATTACTGCTTAGGTTATGGCTATGTCCATCACGATTTTCTTCACCATTAAGCCAATTGTGTTTATCGTTATAACTGACAACATCATGTAGCGTAAAACCATCGTGATAAGTTAAATAGTTCACACTACAGCATGCGGGTCTATGGTGTTTTTGGAAAATATCCCGCGATCCCAATAACCGGGTGGTAAATTCGGGTAACACGCCTTGGTCGCCACGCCAAAATGCACGAAAAGTATCACGACACTTGTCATTTAGCTCTGACCATTGCGCAGGGAATTGACCTAATTGATAGCCCATTGGGCCAACATCCCATGGTTCAGCTATCAACTTGACGCCAGACAGCACAGGGTCTTGTGCGATGATTTGAAAAAACGCAGCGTAAGGGTTAAATCGCTTGTGCTCCCGGGCGAGTGTTGTGGCCAAATCAAACCGGAAGCCATCAACCTGCATTTCTGTAACCCAATAGCGCAGTGCATCCATTACCAATTTTTGTACCATTGGATGCGCAACGTTTAGCGTATTACCACAGCCGGTATAATTACAAGGCTGGCTAAAATCGGTAATGTCGGCATGACTTTCAAATAAGTAGTAATGTTTATTTGCCAAACCACGGAAACTCAGAACCGGGCCATCCTCTCCGGCTTCAGCCGTATGGTTAAATACAACATCTAAAATGACTTCAATACCGGCTTGATGATAGCTGCGTACCATCGTTTTAAACTCAGATACGGCATCATTAACCTGATAACGTGGTTCTGGTGCAAATAAGCTTACCGGATTATATCCCCAGTAATTACTCAGTTGCAGTGCGTTAAGTCTTGGCTCACTTAAAAATGCCGCTACAGGCAGTAACTGCAATGTAGTAATACCTAACTGCTGTAAATGGCTTATAACCGCAGGATGACACAAGCCAAGATAGGTACCACGCAATGGTGGTGGCACCTCAGGGTGAAGCATGGTTATGCCTTTGACATGCGCTTCGTAAATAACAGTTTTTTCGCGAGGAACCTGCGGTTTAACACTGCCTTGCCAATCAAACTGCTGCGGTTTAAGTACACCTTTGGCCAGCATATAGTGGCTTTTAGTTTGATACAGCCGTTGATTAAAACTTAAACTACGGTTCAGCTGTTTCACATAGGGATCCAGCACAACACGCTCAGCATCAAAAGCCAAACCTAGCTCTCGGTTATCTGCGCCTGCCGCTTTAAACGCATACAAGGTGCCGCTATCAATTCCGTCTACCTGCAGATGCCACACAGGCCCAGTGCGGCCACTAAAGTTAAACTCACCAAGCAACTCCTCGGTGTCAGGTAAATACAGGCATAACGTTAACGCAGAGGCATCAGGTGCAAAAACCGCGAAGTTCCAGCTGGTAACGCCTGCTTCTTCAGACACCAACGTAGCACCAAGTGGAGCGGCGCTACCTAAAGACATCTTCAATAACGGTATCTGATTACTCATTGCCTTAGTTCACTCATTGTTTGTCGTTCGTGTAAATCATTAAACTCTTTTTCGTATATACAGTGTTGCCAGGGGGGGTAACTGCAAACAGATACACTGCGTCATTCCCTGATAAGCATGGTTTTGCGTAACAAGCCCGCCACCAACATCAAAATTACTGCCCCAATAGTAAGTGCTATCGGTATTAAGAATAACTTCGTACTCTCCAGCTTGCTCTACACCCAACAAAAAGTTTTGACGTGGCAGTGGGGTAAAATTGCACACAACATAAATGACGTTACCCGCTTTATCACGACGCAGAAAGCTCAAAGTACTGTTATCTGCATCCTGATGATCTAACCAACGAAATCCATCTTGCGAATAATCCAACTGATAAAGTGGCGCCAGACGGCGGTAACAGTGGTTTAAATCACGACATAATTGTTGCATACCGCGGTGTTTATCGTAATCCAGCAAGTGCCAATCCAAACTTTGCATGTGGCTCCATTCACGGCCCTGTGCAAACTCATTGCCCATAAAGTTCAGTTTCTTGCCAGGATGCGCAAACATAAAAGCATAATACGCACGCAAATTCGCAGTTTGTTGCCATTCATCACCGGGCATTTTGTTCAGTAAACTGCCTTTACCATGCACTACTTCGTCATGTGACAGCGGTAAAATAAAGTTTTCGTTATAGGCGTACACCATAGAAAATGTCAGGTCGTTATGATGATAACGTCGGTACGCCGGATCCTTACTGATATAACGTAAGCTGTCATTCATCCAACCCATGTTCCATTTAAAACCAAAGCCTAACCCCCCCATATCAACCGGTCGTGACACCATAGGAAATGAAGTAGATTCTTCGGCTATAGTAATTGCCTGTGGGAACTTGCTATACACTTCGGTATTAAACCAGCGGAAAAAGCTAATAGCTTCATAATTGTGGTTACCACCGTCAATATTTGGGATCCACTCACCTTCCTGGCGTGAATAATCCCAGTACAACATTGACGCAACAGCATCTACCCTTAAGCCATCAATGTGAAAATGCTCTAGCCAATACAAGGCACTGGCAATTAAAAACTGGCGAACATAGTCTTTACCGTAATCATAAATGCAAGAGTTCCAGTCTGGATGCCAACCACGACGCGGGTCTTCGTATTCATATAAATGGCTACCATCGAAACGGGCTAAACCATGGCCATCTTCCGGGAAGTGAGCCGGAACCCAATCTAAAATAACGCTGATACCAGCCTGATGGCAGGCATCAACAAAATACTTAAAGTCATCTGGTGAACCAAACCGTGAAGATGGTGCAAACAAGCCCAGTGGCTGATAGCCCCAGGAGCCATCAAACGGATGTTCCATCACCGGTAGCAGCTCTATATGGGTATAGCCCATGTCCAACACATATGGAATTAATTTGTCGGCCAACGCCCGGTATGTTAACGGCTGATTATCCAGATCGCGACACCAGGAACCCACTTGCAGCTCATAAATACTCATGGGACTGGTTAATGGGTCAGTTACGGCTCTGTTGCGCCAGGTTGCATCTTGCCACTGGTATTGATTGTGGTCATAGACTAAAGAGGCATGCGACGGGTATTGCTCCGCGAAAAATGCCATAGGATCAGATTTGTGTGGCAATAAATGACCATGACTATCTTTGATTTCAAATTTATAGCGCACGCCGCTTGCAACCTCCGGCAACACTAGCACCCAATGCCCGCAGTGGGTGCGTTGCATCGGATGCACCCGACCATCCCAATTATTCATATCGCCAATCAAACTTACATTGCTAGCATTTGGTGCATATACCGCAAACCGACAGGCATTAACTTGTTTCCCACCTACATTAAGGCTAATGAGTTGCGCGCCAAGTTGGCGATATAGATTTTCTGGCTGACTACCAACATAGTGCACGGCGTAAAATGCTTCGTCCGTAAACTGATAAGGGTCGAACAACTGATACTCAAAACTACCGCTCTTCACCGTTAGGATGTATGGCTCTGTAACACGTTTTTTCGGTAACGATAATTCAAACACACCAGAATAAAGACTATTGGCCGTTAGCTCACCCAAGGACTTGCCCGTTTTGGCCGACACGGCACTCACCGCTAAAGCATCCGGTAAATAAACCCGCAGTATTAAGCCTACCCGACTGTCCGCTTTGAGCTGTTGCCAGCCAAGCACGGAAAATGGTTCTGCACACTTTACCTGTTGTAATAGCGCTAAGCTCATAGTCTATCCTTATTATTGCTTTTTTTCGTTGCCTGCCAGTTTTACCGCAATCAGTGTTTTAGCTATTGGAAACACCTTTTAGCTATTGCGTCGCTTAGTAATGTCTTTAAACAGCTCAGTCATACCACTTTTTTGCCGCCACTGCTCGATTGGCTGTGACAATTTACGCCGCCAGTTTGGGTATTCTGTGCAAGTGCCGGGAATATTGACTGGCTGCGTCATCTCCAGGGCATCTTCCAATTGCAGGCACAATAACTGGCTGCTGGTCACGGCAAGATGCCGTTGCATGGCAAAATTCAGCGTAGTATCCATGCCCAGATGGTCAACACTGCGGGTATAATCAGCCGGAAGCACATGATGACCATGCAAAGAGTCTAGGATACGTTGTTTATTATTATGCCGTTGCGCATACAAGCCCTGTAGCTGGTTCTCATCCTTGTAAAGCCCCAGCTCTTTACCCAGGCGTAAATCTTCGCAATGCCAAAAACCGATTAAAGTAGGTAAATCATGTGTTGTTAATGTCGCCATCGCCTGTCGGGGGTAATGTGCTGGCGAGATATAGCCACCGTCAGCGGCGGTTTCAAAGAAAAATACGCGGTAAGAATATACGCCATACTGCGCCAGCATCTCGCGGATACCATCAGGCACGGTGCCCAAATCTTCACCAATTATCACCGCACTATTGCGCTGGCTTTCTAACGCCAAAATACCCAGTAAATCCATAATAGGATAGTAAACATAAGCACCTCCACCAGCATTGTCCGCTTGTTTAGGTACCCACCATAGACGCAGCAACGCCATTACATGGTCGATACGTAACGCACCAGCATGCAGCATATTAGCGCGCAGCAAATCTATAATGGGTTGGTAGCCCTGTTTATATAATTCGAAAGGATACATCGGGGGTAAGCCCCAATTTTGCCCCGCAGGGCCAAGCGGATCCGGCGGAGCGCCCACACTGGCGTCCCGACAATACAACTGCGGATTTCCCCAAATCTCAGTCGATGCTTCACTTACGCCTACGGCTAAATCACGATACAACCCCAACAACATACCGGCATCCTTTGCAACCTGTTGAGCAGATGCCAATTGTTGTTGTGCGATAAATTGAAGATAACAGTAAAACTCCAGCTCTGCTTTATGTGATTTAGCAAACGCAACTACAGCAGGAGATTGCGGTTGACGATATTCGTCAGGCCAATTTGGCCAGCCCCAGTTCATACTGTCTTGCTGGTATAAATGGGCGTGTAAGGCGTCATACAGTGCCAACTGCTGTAAGCTGGCCCCTCCTGCCTTTTTAAATTGCTTATAGGATTTACTCAGTGCTTTTGCTGTGGTTTTCTCATTCTCAACAAACCATTGAAACGCGCTTTTCATCACTGGCAGTTTTAATTGCATTACACCGCTGTAGTCAACAAAGTCTTTATCACGCTGCGCACTGAGCTGTGCCTCAAATGTTGGTGCTGTTACCAGACTTTGCGTTCGGCTACACTGAGCGAAACCAGGCATTGCGCTGACATCAATATAAGCAATATTTAGCCAGCGTCTGGATGACGGGCTATACGGACTGGCACTTTCTGGCATTGCCGGATACAACGCGTGAATGGGGTTTAACCCAACAAAATCGGCGCCCATATCGGCTAAGTAGCGTACTGTATTACCAAGGTCGGTAAAATCACCAATACCCCAATTTCGCTCTGAGCGCAGGCCATAAAGTTGCAACGATATGCCCCATTGCTGTTTATGTTTAAACATTTCCGGCTCAAAACAATGGCCCGGTGTAATAATTAATGATTGCTGCATCGTATCGTTATTGCGCTGCAACTTATGATATCCCGGTGCAAGCGATAACGGCAGCGGGTGCTGGTACTGATGATACTCAACTTCATCTAATACAGTAACCTGGACTAACTCGCCATCAACAGGTATCAATGTAAAGGGGTATTCAACACCATCTTCGCTGGTTAATAAAAAAGTCCAGGTCTCATTAGCCTGTTCCAGCGTTACGTTAAGTAACAGTTGCAGCTGTTCATCCATTCTTTGAACTGACACCGGTTGCAGTGGCTGCTGCCAGAAATCAAGTTGACGCGACAATAGCTGCAAACGCGCGGTGTCATCATCGTCAATGTCAAAGCCCTGTGCACTAAGCAGCGCCAACCGGTGCTGTTCACTCACTCTGGTGGGTTGGCCCCAGGCATCATTAAATTCTGTTTCAATACCACAAAAGGCTATGAGTTCAGCCAGTAAGGTAGCGTCCATGAAAAATCCCCAGTCTTGTCAGTTGGCTATCGCATATTCTAGGCGGCATTGCCAGTAAAGTCATTGTTCATTTATGTCATTTAATTACATAAATATCAGTTTTTACGCGTTTAAAACTTGAAATAACCGACAATTAATGTAATTTTACTACATAATGTTTTTACTCAATTTCAGATTATCTATTAAACGGGGTTAATATGACTATTCGTGTCGCGATTAACGGCTTTGGCCGCATTGGCCGTAATGTGCTGCGTGCATTGTATGAAAGTAGCAAAAATTACGATATTAAAGTGGTTGCTATTAATGATTTAGGCGACGCAGCTATTAACGCTCACTTACTAAAGTATGACACAGCTCATGGTATTTTTGCCGCCAACGTTGAACATAATGATAAAGCTATTTATGTTAACCAGGATGAAATTATCACATTAAGTGAACGCAATCCGGCCAATTTGCCATGGCAGCAACTTAATGTTGATGTGGTATTAGAATGTACTGGCTTATTTACCGATCGTAAGAGTGCAGGCGCGCATCTGACAGCTGGCGCGAAAAAAGTGATTATTTCCGCCCCGGCAAAAGATGTAGACGCTACTATCGTATATGGCGTTAATCATCAAATTTTAACGCCTCAAATGAACATTATTTCTAATGCATCCTGCACTACAAACTGTCTAGCGCCTATCGCAAAGCCATTAAACGATGCCCTGGGTATCGAGTCAGGTTTAATGACAACCATTCACGCTTACACAAATGATCAACGTTTAAGCGATGTGTATCATACTGATGTGCGCCGAGCTCGTGCTGCGGCTATGTCTATGATCCCTACAAAAACAGGGGCTGCAGCGGCTGTTGGTTTAGTTGTGCCAGAGCTGGTAGGTAAATTTGATGGTTTAGCGGTTAGGGTACCAACGCTTAATGTCTCGCTGGTTGATTTAACCTTTATCGCCGGTCGTAATACATCAATTGAAGAAGTAAATGACATTATTCGCACAGCCAGTCTATCAACTGAGATGGCAGATGTTTTAGCCGTTAATGATTTACCGCTGGTGTCAGTAGATTTTAATCATAACCCTAAATCATCAATTTTTGATGCTACTGAGACCCGTGTAAATGGCCGCTTGGTAAAAGTGATGAGCTGGTATGACAATGAATGGGGCTTTAGTAACCGTATGCTCGATAACACGGTTGAGTTTATGAAGCACGCATAAATCTATTTGTAATAAAACAGCCAGCATTTTGCTGGCTGTTTTATTTTAATCTGACGCATAATAAAAACATGAATGACACACAGGGAGGCAACATGGTGAACGAAAGGATTAGTCATCAAATAGGCTTTAATCATCTATGCGACCTCCCCTGCATCAAATTGCAGTTTGGCAATGCAAGCGCCGTTATTTCGCTATATGGCGGTCAAGTGCTGTCATATGTGCCAAAAGCAGAAGAAGTACTTTGGCTCTCACCAAAAGCAACATGGCATAACAATACCCCTATTCGAGGCGGCGTGCCCGTATGCTGGCCTTGGTTTGGTCCTGCAGAGAGCAGGCTAAATCCTATGCAGATGTCGCTGCCTAACCACGGCGTAGTAAGAACGATGTTATGGCAGTTAACTGAGCAACGATGCAACAATAAATACACCCGTGTCGTATTAGCTGTTACCGTCAACGGCTTACCTTATCATAGTGACAGCGTTACCCTGCAGCTTACTGTTACCCTAAGCGATACTCTCAGTATCGATATTGCCTGTGCTGACAAACTACTCCAGCAAGTGGCACTGCACAGTTACTTTAACATACCTATGCTAGAGCAAACGTTAGTGCAACCACTGCCACAGCATTACCTGGATAAAGTTAGCGGTAAAAGCATGATGGGGACAACAACGACGGCTGAGTTTACAAGTGAAGTAGACCGGATATATCAACAACCGGCCGACGATATACATATTATCAGTGCCAATACCCGTGTGCATATTAAGCAACACGGGCATGACGCCACTATTGTTTGGAACCCTTGGCAGGATAAAAGCAGGCATATTAATGATCTGGCAGACAACAACTATCTGGAATTTGTTTGCGTCGAAACTGCCCGTTTACAGCTCGACACTGAGGCTCCACTGCAACTTAACCAAACACTGATAGCCGGTTATTGATAGACGCCTTTTAGAAATTGTTTAAGATCCTGTTGGGGATAACCTAATTGCCCAAGCAAGCCTGGCAGTTCGTCCATCGGCATATAAACATTTTCAAAATGCTCAACAATGCAATTTAAGTCAGCACCTTGTTCTTTAAGACGCTGGGCTGTTGCTAAGTGGATATTACGGACAAACTCACTGGTCATGCGCTTTACTCCAACAAAAAATGCCCAGCGATAATGGCTATTTTTCAACCACCCTTCAAGCTAATTTTTCTCTCTTTATCGCCAACTCGACTGAAACTGTTGTTTTATTGAGCGTTTTTTTTCATCTGCATAAGACAACTCTAGCGAGAGTTGCCACACCATCTTTGGATCAGAACAAGCGCCGAGCAAAAATTCAGCCTGCCAGCCTTCGTTTGTTTTAGAAAACGTTAATGGCACACGCCCCATATACATTGAGACACCAGTCAATTCACCCGTAACTTTTTCCACATCAACAACACTAAGCTTTAGCAACAAAGGGGTTTCCACTGGCGCATTACCGGGATCCAACTGCAGTACTAACTCCGTATCATTAACTAAGACTAAAGCGGGGCTGTGCATATTTTGCTGTGGTTTACAGCCAATAACAGTGAACAACAGTAAATAAATCAGATAAATTAGTCGCATAAAGCCGTTATTTAACAGAAATGTAGTCATATTGTACGCGGTTTTACAGAAAAGCTTCAAACACCGTCTACACTTGATTACTAAGTAACCAACGACTTTGTTCTAAATCATAAAATGGGCTGTTTTACCTATCTTTTCAGTAGGAAAACCCTTAATATGCAGCGCAAATTTGACAGAGGAATCACTTGATTAATTAGGGTGTATTTTTCTGTCTATAACAAGAACGGCTGGCTTTACAGCCGGTATCAGTAACCAGCACAAACTGCAGCGGAACTCAACATGAGCCATACCAATTCGTTAAATGTTGACTACAACTATAGCGTTGTCCGCCTCTTTGCCTTAACCACCGTTCTTTGGGGGATTGTAGGCATGGCGGTGGGCGTGTTAATTGCAGCCCAGTTATACTGGCCAGCATTAAACTTCGACACTCCCTGGTTGACCTATAGTCGTCTTCGTCCATTACACACCAACGCGGTAATATTCGCCTTTGGTACCAGCGCATTGTTTGCGACCAGTTATTATATTGTTCAGCGTACTTGCCAGGTACGGTTGTTCGCCGAAAAGCTGGCCATGTTTACATTCTGGGGTTGGCAAGCGGTTATAATCTCTGCTGTTGTCACCTTGCCGCTGGGTTTAACGAGTAGCAAAGAATATGCTGAGCTGGAATGGCCAATTGATATTCTGATTACCCTAGTCTGGATATCTTACGCCATCGTATTCTTCGGCACCTTAGTGAAGCGTAAAACCAGCCATATTTATGTTGCTAACTGGTTCTTGGGCGGCTTTATTCTTACGGTTGCAGCGCTGCACATTGTTAATAGCATGGCTATCCCGGTGAGCGCGTTTAAATCGTATTCTATTTATGCCGGTGCTGTAGATGCAATGATCCAGTGGTGGTACGGCCACAACGCGGTAGGCTTTCTGTTAACCGCCGGTTTCTTAGGCATGATGTACTACTTTGTACCCAAACAAGCTGGACGGCCGGTGTATTCTTATCGGTTGTCAGTTGTGCATTTCTGGGCGCTAATTGCCTTGTATATTTGGGCGGGCCCGCACCACTTGCATTACACTGCCCTACCAGACTGGACGCAATCTTTAGGTATGGTGATGTCTGTTGTATTGTTTGTTCCTAGCTGGGGCGGCATGATAAACGGCATTATGACCTTATCTGGTGCTTGGCATAAGCTTAAAACAGACCCAATCTTGCGCTTCTTAATTGTTTCGCTGTCATTCTACGGCATGTCGACTTTCGAAGGCCCGATGATGGCAATTAAGTCAGTTAATGCGTTATCACATTATACTGACTGGACTATAGGTCATGTGCATTCTGGCGCCCTAGGGTGGGTGGCTATGATTTCAATTGGTGCTATCTATCACCTGATCCCAGTACTTTATAACCAAGGCCGTATGTACAGTATTTCACTGATTAATACCCACTTCTGGTTACATACTATTGGTGTTGTGTTGTATATCGTAGCTATGTGGATATCAGGCATTACTCAAGGCATGATGTGGCGCGCGGTTAATACCGACGGCACCCTGACCTACAGTTTTGTACAGAGTCTGGAAGCTTCAATGCCGTTCTATCTAATGCGGTTTATCGGTGGTGTGTTTGTGGTATCGGGTATGTTGTTAATGGCATACAACGTATATAAAACAGTACGCGCTAAAGAACAAACGTTACAACCTGTGCCAGAAGCAGCGTAAGAGGTAATTATGTCTAATAAGAATCATCATGACAAAATTGAGCGTAGCGTTGGCCTATTAGCCGTTTTAACGATTGTTGCGATAAGTTTTGGTACTTTAGTACTTATCACACCCCTGTTTTTTATGGACGAAACAACACAACCTGTTGATGGCATGATGCCCTACACTGCATTGCAGTTAGAAGGCCGCGACATCTACATCCGCGAAGGTTGTGTGGGTTGTCACAGCCAAATGATCCGTCCATTTCGTGCTGAAGTTGAACGTTATGGCCACTATTCAGTCGCGGGCGAAAGCGTGTGGGACCATCCGTTCCTGTGGGGTTCTAAGCGCACAGGGCCTGATCTGGCGCGTGTTGGTCAGCGTTATAGTGACGACTGGCACCATGCACACTTAATTGATCCTCGCTCCGTTGTGCCGCAGTCGAATATGCCGGGCTTCCCTTGGCTGGACAAAAACGTGCTTGACGGCAAATATACTGCGAAGAAAATGGAAGTTTTGCGTCAATATGGTGTGCCTTATACCGATGAAGACATTGCTGGCGCAGCTGTTGCCGTTCAGAATAAAACTGAAATGCAGGCGCTGATAGCATATTTGCAGTCGCTTGGCACGCACCTGAAGTAATACTCATGGAATACTCAACTATTCATAGCATTTTTACCGTGGTTTTGTTCGTTGGTTTTATCTCTTTTGTTATTTGGGCTTACAGTAAAAAGCGCAAAACTGACTTTGATAAAGCAGCAAACCTAGTGTTTGACGACGAACAAACAGCACAACAAAAAACCAAACAGGAGTCAGATCATGAGTAGCTTTTGGAGTGCTTGGATCATAGTGTTAACCCTTCCGGTATTAATCGGCTGTGCGCTGCTGCTACGCTGGAACCTGAAGAATTATGTCGGTGTGGCGGAAGATCAAAATACCGGCCACGTGATAGATGGCATTGAAGAGATAAATAACCCTCTACCACGCTGGTGGACTTACATGTTTGTGCTGACGCTGGTGTGGTCGGTGTTTTATCTTGCAGCTTACCCAGGTTTGGGAAATTGGCAGGGGTTCTTAGGGTGGACCAGCTCAAATCAAGGCATAAAATCATTAGAAGAGTCTCGTTTGGCAGTAGAAGAGAACCGTGCTGATGGCAAGATGGTTGAGTTAGATCGCGAGATGCTGCGTGCAGAAGAAGTTTATGGCCCAGTGTTTCAGCAGTTCGCTAAACGCGATGTATTAGACTTAGCTTACGACGATGCGGCAATAAAAATTGGTCAGCGTTTGTTTTTGCAAAACTGTGCGCTGTGCCATGGCTCAGATGCGCGCGGTCAGCATGGCTTTCCTAACCTGACGGACAACGACTGGTTGTACGGCGGCTCACCTGACAAAATTAAAGAAACGCTATTATATGGCCGTAAAGCAGCAATGCCAGGCTGGTTTGACGCAATGGGTGAGCAAGGTATTAAAGAAATGACCGCCTATGTATTGAGCTTATCAGGCAGAACTGTAAACGACCGTGACGCTGCAGCCGGCAAGGTAAAATTTGCGCTGTGCGCGGCTTGCCATGGTGCTGACGGCAAGGGCAGCTTAGCGCATAATTTACCCTTTGGCGCACCAAACCTTACCGATAACATTTGGTTATATGGCAGCTCTGCCGGTGCGGTGACAGAAACATTAACAAAAGGTCGCAACGGTCAAATGCCTGCGTTTAAACAAACGCTAGGCGAGGACAAAGTGCATATATTAACTGCATATGTTTACCGATTAGCGAATCCGGATAAAGCTGAACAACAGTAAGTTGTTATTTAATATAAATTAATAAGCCCCTTTTTGGGGCTTATTACTATATTTTTATTGAGGTTGTTATGCAGCAAAATACTAAACCTTGGTACAAGCAGTTGTGGCCCTGGTTGTTAATCGCAATACCGGTATTTACTCTGATTAAAGCAGTGCACACCGTCATTATTATGCAACAACACTCTCCAGACTTAGTGGTTGATGACTATTATAAAGCCGGGCGAGCTATTAACATGCAGTTGGCAAAATACCGCGAAGCTGCACTGCGCAACTTACAAGCGTCCATATTAATCGCAGGCAATAAAGCGATTGTTCGCTTTGCAGACAGTGCTGTATTAGAAGGTGCTGTCCATCTCGATTTCTACCACCCCACTTTAGCCGCAAAAGATTTTGCTTTAGATGCTGAACGAAGTGGAGAATTACTTTATGTGGCTACCCTACCCGTTACACCTGATGGTAAATGGCAGCTGGTAGTATCTGATGCGTCTAAACAATGGAAACTAAGAGCCACGCTGGAATTACCCGCGACAACTGAAATTAAACTTGGTTACTAACAGGGCTTCAACGTGAGCGCCAGCCGCTGTTTTCATTGTAATGAACCTATCCCTCCAGAGTTTAACTTTACGTTAGATTTTGACGGCAAACCACGTCAATTTTGCTGCGCAGGCTGTCTTGCGGTTGCGGATACTATTATTGACAGCAATTTAGCAGATTATTATCGCTTTCGTACCGAACCGGCAAGCAAAGCTAATGCAATGCCAGCCGATCTCACTGCCACGTTAAGTGAATTTGATGCACCAGATGTACTGGCAGACATCAGTCAGCCAGTTGGGGAGTTAACGGAAATTGAACTTTCAATAGCCGGTATCAGCTGCGCTGCCTGTGCTTGGTTAATCGAAAAACAACTACGCCAACTTCCTGCCGTTAAACAGGTTAATGTAAATTCCGCTACCCAACGTTGTCACTTAACCTGGCACGCTGCACAACAGCCATTAAGTGAAATACTCTCCGGTTTGGCAAAAATTGGCTATCAGGCGAGCCCCTTTATTGCTGATCAAGAAGAACAACAGTTTAAAACTGAGTTAAACCACTTTCTAAAACGACTGGCTGTGTCCGGTATCATGTCCATGCAAGTGATGATGTTGGCAGTGGCGTTATACTTTGGTGACTACACAGGTATTGAAGCATCTCATCAGGGATATTTACGTTGGATAAGCTTTTTTCTAAGCCTGCCTGTTGTGTTGTATGCCGCTTTACCCTTTGTTAAAAGTGCCTGGCGCGGAGTTAAAGCGAAACAGCTTAATATGGACGTGCCGGTAAGCTTAGCTATCTATTACACCTTCTTTGCTTCGGCATATGCCACCTTATTTAATACTGGTGAAGTGTATTTTGAGTCGGTATGTATGTTTACCTTTCTACTGCAATTGGGTAAGTTTTTTGAGTACAGAGCCCGCTCAAGAGCACGAGATGCAACCAGTAACCTTTTAAAAATTATGCCGGTAAGTGCAACCCGGCTTATCGCTGAACAACAACAAACTGTCTCAGCGAGGCGACTAAATGTTGATGATGTGATTTTGGTGAAGCCGGGTGAAACCTTTGCCGCAGATGGTGATATTGTCTATGGCCAAAGTTCTGCGGATGAATCCATGCTAACCGGTGAATATATCGCTATCGCCAAGACAGTTGGCGATAGCGTTCTGGCGGGTAGCGTGAATCATGACGGATTGCTGCACGTAACAGTTCGTCAGCCTCTGGCGTCATCACGTTTAGGCCAAATTATTACTCTGCAGCAACGTACGCTTAGCCAAAAACCGGCGGTACTGCAAAAAACGGACGCGTTGGCGCGTTATTTTGTTGAGCGACTGCTATTGATCGCGGTCGCAACATTTATACTGTGGTATGTCTGGCTTGATCCTGAACGGGCTTTTTGGGTGACATTGTCGGTATTGGTTGCGACTTGTCCATGCGCGCTTAGTCTCGCCGCCCCAACAGCTGTAACATGCGCACTTGCCCGGCTTAATCGCAGCGGCGTGTTAATAAAGAATGCCGCCGTATTAGATGTATTACCTGACCTTACCCATATTATATTTGATAAAACGGGCACATTAACCGAAGGGCGATTTTCAGTAGATAAGGTAGATATATTTGACAGTAAGTATAACGAACCTGAATTACTAAATATTATTGCCAATCTGGAGTCGTATTCTGAGCACCCAATAGCACGAGCCTTTAGTAATTATCTTACGCAACCACAACCACTGGAACACATTAGTATTGAAGTGGGTGCAGGTATTAGTGCGCACTATAATGGCCAGCAGATTAAAGTCGGTAGCGCTAGTTTTTGCCAACAACAGCTTGCTGGCAGTGCCCAGGTGTTTTTGAATATCGACGAGGTTAATGTTGCTGCAATCAGTTTAAAAGATGCTGTACGGGCAGAAGTGCCTATATTGATCAATAACTTACGCCAACAGGGTTATCATTTAACGATGTTAACTGGCGATAGTTCAGTACAAGCCGAGCAACTTCAGTCCGTTCTTCAATTTAATCATATGGTTAAAGGCTGTACCCCTGAGCAAAAAGTAACTGAAATAAATAAATTCGTGAATGCGGGCCATAAAGTATTAATGCTGGGTGATGGTATAAATGACAACCCCGGTTTTCATGCAGCTCATGTCTCGGTAACACTGGAAACCGGTAGTGATTTGTCAAAGAATCAGGCCGATGTGGTATTGTTACAACCTAGCATTAAATTACTGGCGGATTTGCTGCAAGGTAGTGCAGCCGCACAGCGCGTTATTAAACAAAATTTATACTGGGCTGCGGGCTATAACCTGTTAATAATTCCTTTAGCTATTGCAGGTTGGGTATCACCTTATATCGCTGTAATAGGCATGTCGTTCAGTTCGTTATTAGTCGTATCTAACTCACTAAGGTTGCTGAAAAAATGAGTGTAATATACATGCTTATCCCAATTGCTATCCTTTTTGTTATCATAGGTTTAGCAGTTTTTTTCTGGGCCGTACGCAGTAAACAATTTGAAGATTTAGATAAAGAAGGCTTCAGTATTTTATTTGAAGATGACACTGCAACACCAACTGATAAAAATCCACGACATCAGAAGAATGATTACTGATCTGCTTGCAGCTTTGCTAATAGGCTTAATTGGCAGTAGTCACTGCCTGGTAATGTGCGGCGGTATCGCAGCGGCATTACAGTTATCAATGCCGACACAAAACTTGCTACGTAAGATGCAACTACAAAGCTTATTAAGTATCGGTCGCCTGACTACCTATAGCTTGTTTGGCGCAGCTGTTGGCTATTTTGGTGCAAGTGCAATGCAATTTGCCGGTGTGTCACTCTTATGGTTGCGTTTAATAGCAGGTATTTTATTGTTAATGATGGCCATGTATATTAGCCGGCTATGGTTTGGCTTAATACAGCTGGAAAAACTGGGCCAGTCGTTATGGCGTTATGTGCAGCCTGTGGCAAAAAAACTGCTACCGCTGGATTCCCCCGCTAAAGCTTATAGCTATGGCTTGTGCTGGGGAGCCTTACCTTGCGGCTTAGTTTACAGCACGCTTAGCTGGAGTTTAGCCAGCGGAGGATTAGTGCAAGGCGGCCTCATTATGTTGAGCTTTGGTATTGGCACCCTACCCGCTATATTGTTAACTGGTAGCGCAGCAAACATGTTGACTAAACTGAAAAATATGCAGCTATTTCGCTATATATCTGCAACTATACTTTCTATTTATGCCCTATATACCATTTGGAACGCTATCCATCGCTTGGTTTATTAATCTGTTAATGTGTATACAATTTAGAAAAACTCAAGGACGCCGTTATGCAACGCTCTGCTATCAATTGTCAGGACTGTGGTTTTAGTCAGCTTTGTTTACCGTTTTCGCTGAATGATACTGAGCTAACCCGACTGGATGATATTATTCAACGCAAAAAACCATTGCACAAAGCTGATATGCTTTTCGAAGCGGGTCAGGCACAACGTTGTTTATATGCTATTCGAACAGGGTCGTTTAAAACATTTACCCTTACTGACCAGGGGGAACAGCAAATAACCGGTTTTCATCTGCCAGGCGACATTGTAGGTTTTGATGGTCTGAGTAAACAGCTGCACCCAAGCTATGCTGAAGCACTCGAAACCGCTATGGTGTGTGAAATTCCGTTGCAAAACCTTGACGTTTTATTGGACCAGTTGCCCCGATTGCGTCAGCAAATGATGCGACTGATGAGCGAAGATATTCAAGCTGATCAGCAAATGATGTTACTGTTAAACCGTAAAACGGCTGAGCAAAAATTAGCCACGTTTTTATCACAACTAGGGCAGCGCTATGCAAGCCGTGGTTTTTCTGCCAGTCAGTTTCGTTTAACCATGACACGCAGTGATATTGGCAACTACCTCGGCTTAACGGTAGAAACAATCAGTCGTTTACTAAGTAAATTAGACAAAGAAAACTTGATAAAAGTGGAAGGTAAGCTAATAAGCATCCTTGATCAGGCTGCACTGTCTAAATTGGCGGCATTAACAGCGCACTGCTAATTCCGACATACTTGTTTGCGCCAGCGCAAGTTAGGTTCATGCAATCCAGGCTAGATTGACTACACTTAATGCATGATTCGCAGCGGGAGTAGCCTATGTCAGCGTACAACCACATATTAGTTGTTTTAGATCCTAGTGTTGAAAAGCAAAAAGCCCTTAATCGTGCAATTGAATTAGTTCGATTACAAGGCGGTAAACTTACTGCCTTTTTGTCTGTCTACGATTTTTCTTACGAAATGACCACCATGTTATCCGGTGATGAACGCGAGTCTATGCGCCTGGCCGTTATTAAAGACCGAGAACTTTGGATCAGTGATTATCTGGCGGCACCGAAGGCCGGTGGCATTGAAATTGATATTAAAGTTGTTTGGCATAGCCGGCCTTTTGAAGCTGTGATACATGCCGTACTGGAAGACAGCTACGATTTGGTTATTAAAGGCACTCATGATCATGACGTGCTTAAATCCATGATTTTCACGCCCACTGATTGGCATATTTTACGTAAATGTCCCTGCCCGGTATTGTTGGTGAAAGATCACGACTGGCCGCAAGGCGGTAACATCATTGCCGCTGTCAATGCCGGCAGCGAGCAGGAGCATCATCTATCGCTTAATCAACGTGTAACTAAGACCGCGTTAAAGATGTCGGCTCTTTTAAAGGCTCAAACACACTTGGTTAATGCTTATCCGGGAACACCAGTTAACATCGCCATTGAAATTCCGGAATTTAACCCGCAGGAATACAATGATACGATGAAATTGCATCACGTTGATGCCGTTGCCGCCTTGGCAGAACAGTTTGATATTGCGGCTGAAAACCGTCATGTCAAAGAAGGTATGCCTGAGGACGTGTTACCTGAAGTAGCCAAAATACTGGATGCTGAAATGGTGATAATTGGTACTATTGGCCGTACGGGTTTATCTGCCGCTATTATTGGCAATACCGCAGAACATGTTATAGATAGGCTAGATTGCGATGTTTTAGCCATAAAACCGGAAAACTTTATCTCTCCAATGCAGAAAGACTGACATTTAACATCGCACTGCTTTGGTATTGGCGCACGCTTAGCTATAATGTGCGCCATTTTGTTTAGTGGTACACCTGTTTTATGACTCATGCAGCACAAGCCAAAGCGCAATATAGTTTGAATAAACTGCACAAACGACTACGCCGTGGCGTTGGTCAGGCTATTGCCGACTTTAATATGATTGAAGAAGGCGATAAGATCATGGTGTGTTTATCCGGGGGTAAAGACTCATACACCCTGCTGGATATCTTACTGAATCTGCAACAATCTGCCCCGATAAATTTTGCCATTATTGCCGTGAATCTTGACCAAAAACAGCCCGGATTTCCGGCTGAGGTGTTGCCACAGTATTTAACAAGCATTGGCGTAGATTATAAAATCGTTACAGAAGATACCTACTCCATCGTCAAAGACAAAATTCCCGAGGGTAAAACTACTTGTTCCCTCTGCTCAAGGCTGCGCCGTGGTATTTTGTATCGCACCGCAAAAGAATTGGGCGCCACTAAAATTGCATTAGGCCACCACCGCGATGACATGCTCGAAACGATGTTTTTGAATATGTTTTATGGTGGCAAAATGAAATCTATGCCACCTAAGCTGGTTAGCGACAATGGCGAACATATTGTGATTAGGCCGTTAGCGTATTGCCGGGAAAAAGACATAGAGAAATACTCTGTTGCCCGAGCGTTCCCAATAATCCCATGCAACCTTTGCGGCTCTCAAGACGGCTTACAGCGCCAGGTCGTAAAAGAGATGCTACAAGATTGGGATAAACGCTTCCCTGGCCGCATAGAAACCATGTTTCAGGCGATGCAAAACATTGTCCCGTCTCACATGATTGATAAGAATTTATTTAATTTTGCCGCACTAACCAAAGACACCCAGCTGAGTGAGCGCGATACCGCCTTTGATAAGGACGCTGTGCCAACGATACCTGTAGGACTGATTGCCGATGACGACAATCACCCTCAAGATTCGCCAGTGCAGATTATTGCGTTAAGCTAACGCAATAATCTGCTGCAAGGCAGCGTTTACTTAACGCTGCCTTGCAGCAATGGTAATAAATAACTGGGGCGCGCGGCAAATCGCCACTGAATATTTACGGGTAAAGTGTCAACTAATTCAATATTGCACCGGTTAGCCTCACAAAGAGTAACGTCGCTTTGCTCGTTGCTCAAATCAACCGCTATAGCTGCCTGTGGAAATTCAACAATCACTCCTATGACATCAGGTAACCAGTATTTGCTTACCCCGGCCATATCATCAAGCAATTGCTTAAATTGATGACGATAATGCAGCAGTGTTTCAATACTAATATCGCTTGGCAAGCGCATACGGCTTCGCAAACGAAATTGCACCTGACATGGCTCGGAATTATCAGCCTGAAGCACCGTTAATACTGCATTGGCGTTTTTTAGCGCTTCATCATAAGGTAAGCTAATTTCACCATTGCCAGCAATATCCACATCAAAATCATGCTGATCACTTACTAATTTTAAACTATAAAATTTACATGGCTTTCCACTTCGTTCACCCGTCAATGCAAATGCCAACGTAATATCACTGTATTCTGGCTGTTGAAGCTTCTTCATCCGACCGTAAAATCCGTGATAACTCATCACTAAATCGGCAAAAGCTGGCGGGCCCCACAACAGTAGGCTTAACAGTATAAAACGCATATTATTCTTCCAGTAACTTACGGTTGAAGCGGATCATGCCGCTTATCTCACTAATATATTCTTCGCCACGTTCAGAATAGGCCACTAAGCCTGAGGCTAATGCTTCGCCGCGAACGGGTTTACCTTCATGGCGTAACTGCGCGCGGATCTGACGCAGTGGTTCATAAGTATGGAAAGTATTCAGATTGTAAAAATAGCTATTAATACTCGCTGCCGGATTTTCAAACTTTGCAACCTCGTGGTACTGCCCTTCACCTCTTTCCATTGGCACTAAACCACAGCCCTCGCGAAAACACCACTGGCCAAAAAAATTATATCCTTCAACCGCAAAACGGCTTGTTCCCCAAGCTGATTCATTTGCCGCTTGCATTAACACTAACGCTTCAGGGATAACATCAACACGCTTTAGCAGCTCCGCTAACATGATTTCATCCGTTTCGGCTACGTCCATGCGAAACTCATCATATAAACTGTATAAAAATGCATATTCCTCTAATGATAAGCGCATCCGCTTTTGCTTTTTCTCTTGAATATCGAGCAATTGCTGACGCAAAGCGCGTATACGCGCATTCTCTCGTTTGACATAAGGCCTTAAGTAACTAAAAAATTGCCGTTTTTTTTCGGTAGTATTGCTAATTTGATTGAAGTCCGGCAAAGGGATTTTGCGGGGTAACGGCTGTGTATACGCCAGACGCTGTAACACTTTTTTCTGATCGGCCTGGCTTAACGCAGTAATTCGGCCTGGTTTTTGCCAATCTTCAAGCGAGTCCAACTGTTTTACCGGCTCAAGCTCGGTAAAAGGGCTGAGGGCTGCAACACCCACCAGCAACCAAAATACGAATACAGCAAATTTCTTTAATAACATCTATCACCTACAGGTTACGTGTGTACTCTGGAACTTTTACCAAGGCAGTAACCAATTTATTACGTTGAGACTACGCTATTTTACCTGTAGCGCTTACGTAATACGATTAAAAAGTGTTTTAGTGCTTTTATTTCAGAAAACCCGCGGCCATCCATTGCAAACAGACCGCAGTTATGTAAAAACTATTGCTTGTAGCAATATAGCTATCTGGACGTTTAAAATGGAGACAGTAAGGTCGTTGTTATGAAACCAATAGAGCGCTCAACTAAATTAGATGGTGTCTGTTATGACATCCGCGGCCCTGTCGCAAAAGAAGCAAAACGCATGGAAGAAGAAGGACATCGGATCCTCAAGCTTAATATTGGCAATCCTGCGCCCTTTGGTTTTGAAGCACCGGATGAAATTCTCAAACACGTGATGCACAACTTGCCAACAGCGCAAGGGTATTCTGACTCGCAAGGTATTTACCCGGCACGTGTTGCAGTTGCACAGTACTATCAACAACGCGGGATCCCCAGCGCAGATGCAGATGATGTTTATATTGGCAACGGGGTATCAGAGCTTATTCTTATGTCTTTGCAAGCATTGCTAAACAATGCTGATGAAGTACTGGTTCCGTCACCTGATTACCCGTTGTGGACAGCCGCTGTTAATCTGGCAGGCGGTAAAGCAGTGCATTATCGTTGTGATGAACAACAAGACTGGTATCCAGACCTTGATGATATTAAAGCAAAAATCAGCAAAAGAACTAAAGCGATAGTGTTAATCAATCCTAATAACCCAACCGGTGCTGTGTACAGTAAAGCCTTTTTATTGGAACTGTTAAAAATTGCCCGCGAACATAGTTTGGTAGTGTTGAGCGACGAAATTTATGACAAAGTGCTTTACGACGGTACAGAGCATGTAAGTACCGCTTCGCTGGCAAATGATTTGGTAATGCTTACCTTTGGTGGCTTGTCGAAAAATTACCGCATTGCAGGCTTTCGTGTAGGTTGGCTGTTTATATCCGGTGCTAAACAACTGGCGCGACACTATATTGAAGGGTTGAACATATTGGCATCAATGCGACTGTGCGCCAACGTGCCCTGTCAGCATGCGGTACAAACAGCGTTAGGCGGTTACCAAAGCATTAACGAGCTGGTGGTGCCAGGCGGACGCCTATATGACCAAATGGATCTCGCGCACAAGCTGGTAACAGAAATTGACGGTATTAGCTGCATGCGCCCTAAAGGTGCCATGTACTTGTTTCCTAAAATTGACCGAAAAAAATTCCGCATCAAAGATGATGAACTCTTTGTATTGGATTTTCTGCGGCAACATAAGGTGTTGTTGGTGCATGGCCGCGCGTTTAATTGGCCAGAGCCGGACCACTTTCGTATTGTCTTTTTACCGCATAAAGATCAATTATCCGCGGCTATTGGCAAACTCGCACAGTTTTTACCCGGTTACAGCCAGTCTTAGTAACGAAAAAGGCAGCGAGCTTAATGCGAGTTTGTTAAGTTGTCAGCTGCCATCCAGATTGCCCACGCTAACACGCCGTAAACCCAACCGTGGTGGCTCGTTTCAGCCCATCCAGGGCTTCAACGGTTAGCTTAGGGCAATCCGATTCTGCTTAATTCGTTTACTATATATACTCATTTATTAGTGTTGATCCCGGCAACGCTCCCCTGCCAGCTCAAATTCAACTGTCGTGTGGCTAAGTTTATACGGCGCAAGTAACTGTGCAATCTGTTGTTTGTAAGCCAACTGCTGGGCTAAATCCGAGGGGGTGTTAATTTCAACGTGCATCGTAAGCACATGTTGTTCACCATCTAGAGACCACAAATGTAAATGGTGAACCGACGCAACAAACTCTAACTGTGATAATTTTTGAAAAATATCCTGCTGTAACGCAGGATCAGGGCTAACCTGCAAAAACAGTGCAAGTGTTTGCTTTAAACTCTTTACCACATTCACCAGTATAAAAAGTGTAAAAGCAATACATAGCGCCGGGTCTAACCATGCCCAACCGGTAAAGTACATTAATATTGAACCCAAGAGCACGGCAACCCATCCCAATACATCCTCTAATAGATGCCAACTAAGTACTTTTTCATTTTGCGTTTTACCACGGCGCAAACGCAGCACTGCGGCACCATTTACCGCAATACCCAAAATTGCCAACACAAACATGCCACCGGTATGCGGTAACTGCGGTTGCAACAATCTTGGAATGGCCTCTGTTAAAACCCAAGCAGAACCAAATAACAAAATGGCGCTGCTGATTAACGCCGACAATAAAGACCAACGCCGGTAGCCATAACTATAACGTTGCGTAGGCTTTTTGTTTGCTATTTTACTGGCAACCCAGGCAAAACCTATCGCCATACTGTCACCTAGGTCATGAATGGCATCAGCGATTATCGCCACACTATTGGTGAGTATTCCACCAACAATCTCCAGTAATGCGAAACCAAAATTAAGCCAAAACGCCAACGCAATATTACTGCTTTCGCTATGGTTCGCATGATGATGACTATGATCATGATGATGATGTTTATGCACAGGGGTTATCGCATTAAGTGTGATACTGGATACTTGCCAGCATATGAAGAAAACACCACGGTTACAATGCACAATGATGAACAACAGATAATTTCTTGTTTCTACATCAATTACACAGTAATCTTGCGAAAAACATTAGCCATCCATACTGCTGAAGTAATTTAATGAATAACGACTTTTCTTTTCAACAGGCCTTTGAGAACCTGACATCTCATCTTGCTGCGGCAGTTTTTTATGCTTTTGATGTCAATGGAGTAAGTATACCGCTGGTATTAATTTGGCTGGTGAGTGGTGCCTTGGTCTTTACCTGCTATTTAGGCTTCATTAATGTTAGGGGCTTTGGTCACGCTATCCGTTTATTAAAAAACAATAAAACTGGTACTGCAGCGGGAGAAATTACACCATTTCAAGCACTAAGTACCGCCCTATCCGGTACTGTTGGCACAGGCAACATTGCTGGTGTGGCTATTGCTATCAGTCTGGGCGGCCCGGGAGCGACATTTTGGATGATTGTTGCCGGTCTGCTAGGCATGTCGACTAAATTTGTTGAATGTACACTGGCGGTAAAGTATCGCCAGTTAAATGCAGATGGTAGCGTGTCGGGCGGCCCTATGTATTACATTAAAGCCGCACTGGATAAAGTTAACCTGCCATTACTTGGTACGGTTCTCGCCATGGCGTTTTCGGTGTTTGTCATTTTTGGCTCGGCAGGATTTGTTCATGTTAATCAAGGCTTTGTGCAGGTTAAGACCGTAACTGGTTTTGACAACGCTTGGCTGTTTGGTGTTATTTATGCTTTGTTAGTTGCTGCTGTAATTATCGGTGGCTTAAAAAGCATTGCGCGGGTTACCAGTAAATTAGTGCCGTTAATGTGCGGCGTTTATCTGTTGGCATCGGTTATTGTTATGTTGCATCACGCTAGCGCGATACCCGCAGCGTTGTGGTTAATCGTACAAGGCGCGTTTACCCCCGAAGCCAGTTATGGCGGCTTTATTGGGGTACTCATTCAGGGGTTTCGCCGGGCGGCCTATTCTAACGAAGCCGGTATTGGTTCCTCCCCTATTGCCCATGCTGCAGCACAGGTAAAAGATCCGGTAAGCCAAGGGTTTGTTGGTCTTTTAGAGCCCTTTATTGATACAGTAGTAATTTGTACCATTACCGCCTTGGTCATCATTCTGACTGGCGCTTACCAAACGCCGGGGTTAGACGGTGTGCAAATTACATCAGGCGCGTTCGCCTCGGTATTCAGCTGGTTTCCCTGGATACTCATGGTAGCACTGCTGTTATTTGGTTTTTCTACCGTTATCAGCTGGTCTTACTATGGACTAACCGGTTGGCGTTACTTGGTGGGCCACAATGAACGGTTAACCCAGCTCTATAAAGTGTTTTTTTGCATCATTGTGTCTATGGGCGCAGTCCCCAATGTCATGGCGGTATTTGATTTCATTGATTCAATGATTTTCTTAATGGCAGTACCTAACATTCTGGCACTGTATCTGCTTTTACCTGAGGTAAAAGCAGATCTACGCACTTATTGGCAGCAGCGGCACCTAAGCCGCTAATCAGTCGTTAAGCTGCGCGTTCTACCGCAGCAATACTGGCTTTAGTTGTTTTATCACCTTTAGCAGTTTTATCGGTTTTAGCGGCTGGCTTTTTTGCGCCCAACGCAACTAGTAGCTCATCTTTTTGCTGCGCCATATACAACGCTAATGTTTCGCTTAATTGTTCGTCAGTAATTAAGGTGCTAGCGGCTAAAAAACGCGATAGTTCATCAGCAGTATCCAGCATTTTATCGTATGCATCTGCTTCTGCTTTAGAAGTAAAAGTCATTTTTTCTGCTCCGTTACGTTCTACTACATACTTGATGATCACAGCCATGGTGTTTTCCCCTGATTAATTTACTGTTCTTTTATACAGTATCATTTATCTACTGTCGACTGCTTTTTGCTGGTCAGCATAATAATAGACAAGACTAAGGTAGCGCTCGAACTTTTATGCTAGTTGGCGTAAGATAAACAACTAGTCTTATTGCGGCACTTCAGATTGGACGCTATTTAGCGCTTTGAATTAACAAGGAATTTTATGCCAGACTCACTATGGTCTCAACGCCGCTCTTCAACAAGTATTAGCAGACCAGGCGATCAACGTAGCCCTTGGCAACGTGATCGGGCCAGAATTCTTCACTCTGCTGCTTTTCGTCGTTTACAGTCTAAAACGCAAATCTTAGGTATTGGACAAAATGACTTTTACCGCACCCGATTAACACACTCTTTGGAAGCGGCGCAGATTGGCACTGGACTGGTTAGCCAACTCAGAGCAAAAGTTACCTCAGCAGAGCGCGTTTTTTTACCGGATGACAGCCTGATGGAGGCGCTATGTCTGGCACATGATATCGGCCATCCGCCTTTTGGCCATGGTGGTGAAACCGCACTTAATTATAAAATGTTGCATGCTGGTGGCTTTGAAGGCAATGGCCAGACACTGCGGATAGTTGCTAAATTGGAACCATACACCCAGCACCATGGTATGGATTTATCCCGACGTACTTTGCTTGGTTTATTAAAATATCCCGTACTTCAGCCTGATTTTAGCCAGGAAGTATTAGCCGCAACCAACCCGTTAAATTTAACACCATGGAAGCCTGCGAAAGCCATATTCAATGATGATGCCGATATCCTGGACTGGATACTGGCACCCTTATCTTCCAATGATAAAACTTTATTTCAAACCACTGAAACACTGAATGCATCACCCTATATTAAAGCCTGCTATAAATCGTTAGATGCGTCAATTATGGAGCTTGCTGACGACATTGCGTATGGTGTTCACGATTTAGAAGACGCCATTGTGCTGGGCAATATTAGCCAGGAACAGTGGCAGCAACATACTGCCGCAGACTGGGCTGTGCTACCCAACACACTGCAAAAACTTATGCAGCGAATTAGCGCGGATCTTTTTAGCAACCAGCATCATCTTCGCAAAGATGCTATTGGCTCATTGGTTAACCTGTTGATCAGCTCAGTAAGCATGTATCAAGTTTTACCGCATGCCGAGGAGCCACTAATTCGCTACAATGCTAAACTGGACGACGCACCACAGGCTATTTTGCAGTGCCTTAAGCAAGTGGTTTACCGCTGCGTTATTTCTAAACCAGATATTCAGCAGTCGCGTTTTCGTTGTCAAAACATGCTGATGGCGTTATTTGACGCCTTTAATTCAGATCCGTCACGTTTATTACCAGCCAATACACAACAACGCTGGAGCCAGGCTGAAGCACCGCTTAAAAGCCGAGTCATTTGTGACTATATTTCCGGTATGACAGATGATTATGCCGAGCATATGTATCGTCGGCTCTATGCCAGCAGTTAAGTGATTTAAAACAGGTAGTTGTATTTTGACACACTCAGTATTACGCGTATTAGCCGGTGAAACAGCCTTGCGCCATATTCAGCAACATGGCCTGAATCAAGCGGATTTTAATGTGATGGTTGGCGCCAGCGGCGGACCAAAATGGTTTTGTTTGTTTGGTTTGGATCAATATCTGTTTGGTGAGTTTTTCCGCCAACGTAGCACTGCATTACATATCCTTGGGAGCTCAGCCGGTGCCTGGCGCTTTGCCTGCTTTGCGCAAGCCGACCCCGCTGCCGCATCTAGGCGGTTTTGTCAGGCGTATGCGAATATTACTTTCGCCAAAAATGCCAGTACCGCTGAAATAACGGCACGTTCGGCTGCAGTAATCGATGATGTATTTCCAACGGAACAACACTTGCAACAAGTGTTGGACAATCCGATGATTAAGCTTAGTTTTGTTGTAGCAAAAGCACGACGCTTGTCATTAGCCAGGTCGAAATTATTACAAGCCGGCAGTTTGACGTTAGCCGCCGGCGCAAACCTTATCGGCCGCAAAAACCTACAGTACTTTTTTCAACGGGTTTTATTTCATGTCGCTGGCGAACCGTCACCGTTTCACTATGCCGGCACCTTGCCAACTCAACATGTTAGCTTAACAACGGCCAACCTAAAGCAAGCCATACTGGCAAGTGGCTCAATTCCAATGGTGTTAAATCCAGTAGAGAATATCACCGGTGCCGGGGCAGGTTTATATTACGATGGCGGAGTAACAGACTATCATTTTGATTTACCCTTTAGTGATAAAGGCTTGGTGCTTTACCCACATTTTTATACCAGCTTAACCCCAGGCTGGTTCGACAAAGCGTTAAAATGGCGCAAAGCCAACCCAGCTCACTTACACAATGTGGTAATGCTGTGCCCCAGTGAAGCTTGGGTTAAGTCGTTGCCGTTTGGTAAAATACCAGACCGTAATGATTTTAAACTGCCAGACCAGATACGTATAAATTATTGGCAGCAAGTGATTCACCGTTCACATGAACTGGCAGACGCCTTAAAGCAAGGCGACTACCAACTAGAAGCGCTTTGAACAAAAGGCGTGTTAAAAAACTCGTGGTTACGCCGCGTAACTAACTGTATAAAAGCGGCGTAACACATTGCACAATCGAGCAAAACTTAAGGGGCAAGTTCTGTCACACTAAAGCGGCTTGGCGTAATGCTAAGTTTAACATTGTAAGCACTGCCATTATCCTTTAAACCGTCCAGGTATTGCCAGTAACCCTGCGTTTGCTCATCTTGACTAAAACGCAAGGTAAACCCTATACCCTCGCCTTGCATTAAATAGCTTACAACCTCTGAGGCCCCTTTGTTGTCGACCAAGTCGAAGGTTAGCATGTCTTTTAACCGCGTATTGCGGCTAAATACACCAGACACCACCGGTTTTGCAATATTCAGATACTCGCTGCCGACGGTAGCCAACTTGTCTGGTTGCGGTTCAAACTGCCTTGTCGTCAGATCAAACATATCACCGCCCTGCAAAATGCTAAGCCGAACATTATTTATCTGGTAGCCCTGCGAGTTTTCGATCTTTTGCGCTTGCGAGACATCAACTAAAGTTACAGCCCCATTGCCAATGGCCTCTAGCTTTTTCGACGCAGCATCAAACACTAAAGCGCTGTCTTCATCAATGCCAAAACCCAGAGGAAAACGAGCCTTGTTTAGCTCTGTTGCCACAATAAGCCGCCCAAAACGGGCTTTTCTATCAAAGTGCTGATCAATAATGCCATGACTAAAAAAACCTAAGCCTCGGCTTAGCATCAACGGGCCATTTTCCTGATCTTGCATACCGTTATAACTGTCAGTAAGGCCTTGTGTTAAAGCGCCCCAGGAGTCGCCGGCGGCTATCATCACTTCACTCATTATTGCAGCACCTGCACTGGTGCCGCCAATAACCCCACCGCGTTGGTATAACGCGTGTATAGCAGTTAGCAATGGTGTATCGATGTCGTCTTTTCTCAGCGCGGCGGTAATATTCAGCTGATCCCCGCCTAAAAACCACACCGCTGTATAGGACGACAAATCATCTGCAAGCGCTTGTTTCATCGCATTATCGCGCCATGTACTTTCATCTTGATCTGGTGTTGATTTATCGTCCGATAACGCAACAGGCATTAAGGTGACGCGCTCTGGTGCTACACCATAGCGAACCATATCGCTTATAAATTGTTTAAAATATTTAACCGGCTGGCCACTTGCTGCAGGTATCACGGCAATTTTAGCGGCCTTGTCTCCTGCTAAACTGATAAAACGCTGGTATACCACTGCATTTGAACTACTTAACGCTCCACCAACCATCACCAAGGAGCCTGCAGCGCTTTTAGGCTGAACAGGCTCTGCCACAGGTGCTGCATCAGAGCAGCCCGATAATACGGCGAGTGCCGCCAACGTAACAACATATTGCTTCAATTTTTTATGCTCCATTTTTGTTTATAACATACGGTTTTATTATTTTTGTTCCGCAGGCCCAGAGTATCAGAATTACACTGGTAACGTCAGCTACGAACCAGTAAGCTAACGCTATAACCTTATCAAACACACTTTATTCCGTAACGGCTATTTCTACTTCAACGGAGACACGTTTAATGCTATCGGCACTACTTCTGACATTATTTATCGCGATGTTGTTACCCTATTTGGCTAAAGCGCCATTGGCGTTTGCCATGCAAAAAAGCGGCGGTTACGACAACAATAACCCCAGGGTGCAGCAAGCGGCGCTGCAAGGCTTTGGCCAGAGGGCAAATGCGGCGCATTACAATAGCTTTGAAGCGCTATTAATTTACGCCTGTGCTGTTTTTACCGTGATGGGATTAAATGCTGTAGACGAGGCAACCGTGTTAATGGGTTGGACTTTTATTGCCAGCCGGGTCGCGTATCTGTTTTGCTATTGGCTGAACTATGCCACAGCCCGCTCGTTAGTTTGGGCAGTGGCAATGATAGCAGCGCTAAGCATGGCTGGCAGAGCGCTACTGCTCTAGCGTTGTTCTTGATGGGTATTGTATTGCTGGTGCGCAGTTAACAGAGCGCATGTTTTTGGATGCGGAGTTAGTGCCTGGAGGCTAATGAGTGAACCTATAGCTCCTATAATCGAAGCAGATATCAGCAATAAAATAGGCTGGTAATTGTGTGACTAACTCATTAATAACTCGGGAACGTTACCTGTATCGGCAAACTCTTTAAAAATTGAACAAACAACTTGGAAATCACGGGTTATCAATTTTGCAGAATATAAATCTCCCAAAATCGGTATTAGCGTGCTATCGGAGCTAGTATTACTAATAGCCCTTACACCACTATCGCCGTCGTCATCATACTCATTGAGCATAATTAGATAATTACCTTTATCACAGTGCAAAGTTAATTCGTATGGCCCAACTTCCGGCTCGGGAACAGCCCTAAGCACAACTACACTGTCTACTCCCTTTAAAGATAAAAGTGTGTCTTCAATGGCGCGATAATTTGGATCAGATATTGTTGGCAGTTGTTGGCGTTCAAAATCAACGCCCATGATATAGCCGCCTAATATTATACTCATGGTTTCACCTTATTCGACTGTCTTGGTGTCGCCTTCCCATATAGAATCAGTGCGGCCAGTGGCGGTTATATTGGGGCGGCGTCGGCCACAGGAGTTATAACACAGCTACTTCAACTTCACTGCCCCTATTGATTCATGCTATCTCTATCTATTACGTAGAAAAAATAATGCATTATGATATTTCTCTATTCGCAATAAATCATCTGAACGCACTGTATCTAAACGAGTTATATCAAGATTGTGCGTCAAATCTTCAATTTTCACTCTAGTCGCAATTAAGTTTTCTGAAATCCTACTTATGAAGTCAACGTAATCCTCGTGCGATTTTTTAGTAAGAGCATCCAACGCATCAACAACAGATTTTGAAAAGCCTAATTCAGACAAATATTCTAAGGTAATTTCACTATCCTCAATAACATCATGTAATATTGAAACTATTTGTAACTCCTCCTCACTAAACTTCAACATCAAATTTAAAGGGTGAAGGATATAAGGTTTACCTGCCTTATCTAGCTGACCTGTATGTGCATAAACTGCTAACTTTATTGCTAAATCAAGCATTAAAATTCTCTATATTATTTGTTATGTTCTTAGCCTCTTCAGGACTTATTCTGGTATTTTCTGTAATATCCCCTTTCATTTTCATAAGCATGACATCCTTATCCTCAATCCAGCCTCGCCTAACGACATATCTCTCGGCCATTTTATTCTGGTCGTTGAAAAATCGAAATACTGTAGTTGGCTTAGACCTGCCTGGTATTATTCCTGCGTAATAAATAACGTTTTCAACATTCATGTCATTACCCCATCAATTTGATGGCCTATAGTTATTGATAAGTTCCACACCACTTGGCTGTGGAATCTTTGCCGAATTTAGAAGCATTTGATCGTTCAACTCGGAGACTCGTTTTATAGACGTTGAAAGCAACCTAGCCTCTTCATATAAAGTATGATTAATATTTTGCTTCACATCAAAGCTATCTGATGTATGGAATTGTAGTTCGAATAACTGCCCCTCAGGAGTTTCAAAAGTGGCATTAACTCCCTTGTAAGATGCCGATTCATCCAGAAAAGTATTAGTTACCCACTTTTTCTTATGTCCAGCATCTTCTAGTGACTCGAAAACATCAACTAACATGTAGTGGTCAACTAATTCCGGACAGTAAATTAGATAGATCCTCAGCTTTTGCCGGTGGCACACCATCGTTGAATTGATGTGGCCTGCGCCAGTTGTAATAATCCATCAGGTAAAAACTAATATCACGCTGTGCTTCTGCTTTACTCATATAACCGGTTACCGGCACCCACTCAGACTTTAAGCTTCTGAACAGTCGTTCCATGGGGGCATTATCCCAACAATTTCCGCGACGACTCATACTTTGAGTCATGCGATAACGCCATAATCTTTGGCGGAATAAGCGGCTGGCATACTGGCAACCCTGGTCAGAATGGAACATCACACCTTGTGGCCTGCCTCGTTGCTCATACGCCATATCCAGTGCTTTAACCGCCAACTCTGCATCCGGTTTGGCCGATAAGGCCCAGCCAACAACACGACGACGGTACAAATCTAAAACCACAGCTAAATAGTGCCAGCGGCCTTCTGCCCAGATGTAGGTAATATCACCGCACCACACGCTATCAGGTGCGCTGACATCAAATTCCCTGTCGAGATGATAGGGATGTCCGGTCGTTCAACTTGCGCTGTTTTATAGCGATGAGGGCCAGGTTGCTTGCTCGCTATCCCGGCCTCTCTCATCAGGCTCATGACTTTAAAACGGCCTATCTGATAACCCAGCTCACGCATCATGCCGAGCAGGCTTCTGCTGCCGGCAGAGTTCCGGCTCGCTTTAAACAAGGCTTTGACTTTACTGCGCTGCTCTAAGCGCTCAACATTGATTTGCTTGCTAAGCTGCTTATGCTCGTAATAGCTGCTCGTGGGCACATCAAACATGTCACAGACCATGTCTACCGCTTCATGTTCTCTTAACTGGTCTATCAGCGTGTACGTTCGAGCTCGTCTGACATTAAGAGTGCGGTAGCCTTTTTTAATATGGCTTTTTCCCGCTCCAGCCTGTTCACTCTGGCTTCCAGCTCCTGAATCCGCTGCTGCTCCGGCGTCAGAGCTTTAGCCTTGGGGGTTACTCCACCGCGTTCTTGCTCAAGCTGCTCTACCCAGCGGCGAAGTGCACTCTCACCAACACCAAGTGACTTAACTGCTTGTACAATACTATAGCCCTGGTCAAGCACCAGACCTGCAGCATCACGCTTAAATTCTGTTGAAAACGTACGACGTTGTTTTGCCATTGAACACCTCTCCTAACGTGGTAATCTTACCACCTAAAATGGTGTCCGGTTTTATTAGACCACTACAACATTTTTGCCAAAAGATTTGGAGTCCAAAATCATGGTATATCTTAATGCATCATTAATATCCGCAGCAGCTTCTGCTAAGGAGAGATTATATTTTTCACTAACGGTACTAATTTTTCTTGATAGTGAAGCTTCAGATTTAAGTGCAAAGTCTAACCCCTCTAACCTTCCACCTACAGCTTGTGATAGGTCAGAAAGAAATGAAGTAACTTCAAGTTCAGCTTGGGATGCTTTATTTAAAACAGCTCTCGCAAAATTGTCTGCGGAGTCGGGTACAACCTTAGCACCATTTTTAAGCGATTTCCCGACAGCACCCGCCCCCAGCACAGTGCCGACTAATTCTACTGACTTATGCGCTGCCATGGCAAGCAGTGGAGAGGCGGTCGCTTCCAGTGTTGCGTCACCCAGCGCGGCCATATTTTGCTCGTAGTATTTATCGACTACTGGTGCAACAACAGCTGCGACTTTTTCGCCCGCGTCTGTCAGCGGCCCTATTTGCTTTTCTTGCACACTTTCTATGGTATGAGCAGCCGCACCAACATCGCCACCGGAAATGGCCAAAGTAACTAAGCCTGCGCCACCAGCTACAATGTCTACGCCGGTATTTAGTATCCCGGTCACCACTAAATCTGCCGTACCAACGATACCATCTAATAAACCAACAGAACCATCCTCTTTGGCACACAACCCCAGCGGATCTATCCAGTTAATATGATTCGGTGCGTACTGGTAGTGGTTTATGCTACCCAACAACCCTATTGGGTCTTGGCTAATAAAACGGCCAGTTTGGGGGGCATAGTACCTGAAGTGGTTGTAATGTAACCCGCTTTCGCTGTCATAGTACTGGCCCTGAAAGCGGATTGGGTTGTCGATTTTATTAACCGTTACTGTGGCTTTACCGAATACTGAATAGTTAGCCTGCCAAACAATGTTGTTGTCGCTGTCGGTTAGGCTTAGCGGTGTGCCCAGTTGGTCTAATTGGTAAAAATACAGTTGGCCTTGTTTAACCAACGCCAAAGGCTTGTTGCTGTTAGGCTCGTAAATATACCAGCTAAATTCGCCCTGGCAGTATTCTCCGGTAAGGGTGTTGCCTTCCCACAGGTCATCGTCGCGTCAGGCCGACGGTAGGCCTTAACCAATTTTAAGAAGTTTCTATTTGTTATGCGGCAACGCGTTAGATAACGCAACAATATCAGCCATTACGCGTTTTTCGCCCAACTCAGCTAAAAAATTAAGGTGCTCAATTATCTTTACTTTTTGTAGGTTTTCTAACTTATTCGTACCACCTAAAGCTAAAGCAGGCACAAAAGCGTACATTTCATCGGCTTCTAGAGGTCCTAATTTAGCCATCGCTCTGTCAAACAAGTTTTTTTTATCCAGATCTTTTTCGTCCATTGAATCTTTAGACTTATTAGCAAAATATAATTCTATAGAACGCTCTTCACCTCTTTTTCTGAGATTGTCAGTATTGTCTGTTGGTAACAACATTCCATAACTTGGATTTATTTTAATGCTTTGCCCAGAAGTCTTTCCCCATACAAATAAACGACCAAATGCTCCCCTACCAATGACAAAATATTCATCAATACCGTTTTGTTCTCTTCGCTCAAATTCTGTGCCTTGCAGCCAAGTTTGAAGAACATCATGATAATCTGCCGGATTTACGGTCCAAAAGATGCCATCACCCCAACCACAAAAACCATATTCTTGCCAATATTCGAGTAACCGTGCAGGCAGCTTATCTTTGTAAAAGGACAGCACTTCCTTACTTGACATTTCCGCTTTAATGGCCGGACCAAAACCAGCAAAATTATAAAATTCATCGAAAAATTTGTTCATCATTAACACCTGTGTAAATTCACATTCATCTTGGCATCCGGCCCAAGCTCTTTCAAGGCTTTTTCAGCTTGTGTATCCATTAACGCCACTCTGCTTAATGGAGGTTTTTTACCCAGCTCATCCACACCTGTGTTTTTCCACTGCGAGCCAATAGATTGATTGACACTGGAATCCCCTAAATCAACAACAGTGTCATAGCCCCCTGCAATCATATCCGGGTTATGTAAGGCATTCAGGGTTTTCATATCTTTGGCGGCTAACTCAGTCGCTTTATCAATAGCCTCTTGGCCGAAATATTCTCCACTGTCTCTTAACTCATCTCTATATTTGTTAACCAGTTCTTCTTTAAAATCATCTCTAGCTCTTTGTTGTGCTGCACCAGTACCTTTCCGGCCTATTTCTTTATAGGAATCGCGGTTATCAAGGTATTCTTTTACGGTCATATTGTTTATGCCGTCCTGCTGACCTTTTAACTGACGGTCATATTCCACAGCAGAACCTTTTGCGTTCTTCTTAAAGCAAGCTACTTTATGAAGATCCATTTCTCTGGCTATTTTCTTAGAGCCTTGCAATGCTACTGATTTTGCAGCGTCAGCAACATCATCTAACTTCTTAACTACAGGGTCTAGGACTTTATCGGCTAGCTTACCCGGTATCAGTGCAATTGCGGCTGTGGCGGCGCCTGCCAAAGTCACGCCGGTGTCAAGCATTTCACCAACCGCCGTTACCGCATCAGCTATTCCCTCTAGCGCCCATTCAATGGGTAAAATCGTAACAGGCTGTATTGCGCCGGACATAGGATCATGAAGGTCAAATGCTGGCCCTTGAATAACTTGAGTTTCCTTACAACTCAACCCCAGCGGGTCTATCCAGTTAATATGATTCGGCGCGTATTGGTAGTGGTTTATGCCACCGAGCAGCCCTATTGGGTCTTGGCTGATAAAACGGCCAGTTTGTGGGTCGTAGTATCTAAAATGGTTGTAGTGTAACCCGCTTTCGCTGTCATAATACTGGCCTTGAAAGCGGATTGGGTTGTCGATTTTATTAACCGTTACTGTGGCTTTACCGAATACTGAATAGTTAGCCTGCCAAACGATATTGTTGTCGCTGTCGGTCAGGCTTAGCGGTGTGCCCAGTTGGTCTAATTTGTAAAAATACAACTGGCCTTGTTTAACCATCGCCAACGGTTTATTGCTATTTGGCTCGTAAATGTACCAGCTAAATTCGCCTTGGCTGTATTCGCCGGTTAGAGTGTTGCCTTCCCATAAATAATCAAGGCGGCCAGTGGCGGTTATCTTGGCACTACGTCGGCCAAAGGCGTCATATTCGTAACGCGTTACGCCATTATGATTGCGTAAACTGCTTAGTTGGTTAAAACCATTATATTCACGCAGCTCACGCTTACCTGGTGCGGTGGCACTTAACTGGTTGCCACTGTCGTCGTACTGGTACTGGTTGTCGTGGTAGCGCAGCAGGCGGTCTTGTTTAACATCAACCTCATCACCTGCAGGGTTACCAAAGCTGTCCCACTGATGCTGCTCGTTTTGGCTGGGCTCGGTGCTGTGCGTTTTGCTTACCAGCTGGTCCAGGGCATTGTATTGATAGCTTGTGTCACCATGTTGGTTATCCGTTACGTTTAGCAACTGATGTAAGGCGCTGTAGCGATAGTGTCGCTGATGCGCGCTGCTGCTATTTGTACCGTGTTGCCACTGCTGGGTAGTTAACCGGTTAAAGCTGTCGAACTGCTGGCTTAACTGTAAGCCACTGGCATATTCCCTTGCCGTTTCACGGCCTGCATTGTCAAAGCTACGCCACAATATGGGCTGCTGGTTTAACGCTAATTGCGACAGCTGGCCTTGTTCGTTATAGCGATAATCCAGCACTGTACCATCAGGCAATATCGTGCTGGCACGACGGCCATGGGTGTCATATTGGTATAGCGTGCGCCAGTCATCGCGCCATTGCTCGTTTAACTGGCCATTAGCATGATAAGCAAAACGCAATTTACACTGGGCATTACTGGCTCTTAAAGGCCGGCCAATTTTATCGTAGTGAAAGTGATTACTGGTTAGTTGCTGCTGATACAGCGCCTGCTGCTCAATAATACGGCCGCGGCTGTCGCGCCGAAGTTTGATTTGGCGCTGCTCACCGTCACGTACGGTATTAACATGGCCATTAATGTCATACTGGTACTGCTGAGTACGACCATCAAAGCCTTGCAACGCTATTGGCCGTTCCTGACCGTCATAATCTAACTGATAACGGGCACCGTCGCTGCGCATAATAGCGGTAAGATTACGCTCTTTATCGTATTCATAATGCAAAGCGCTGCCATCGGGTTGTAACTGTTTTACCGGCTGACTTAGCCCCTCATATTCCCATTGTGTCGCATCGCCCAGTCTGTTCTGTTTATGGGTAAGTCGCCCGGCACTGTCGTACGACAAAAGCTCAGTGTGCACCTTATCTGGCTCACTTTGGGCATATTGGCGTAACGCGACAATTTGGCCAGCATTGTTACGTTGATACTCGGTCACTAAACCGGACGCATCTACCGTGCCATTTAACCGGCCCAGGGTGTCATAACTAAACCGGGTTACCGCCTCGCCTTGCTTGCGGGCTAGTAGCTGGCCTTCGCTGTCCCACAAATAATGCTCAATATTGCCATTGGCCTGTTTTAGGGTGGTTAACTTCCCATCCTGATTGTACTCATATTGGCTTATGGTGCCGTCAGGGTGCTGCTCTGATTTAAGTAAGCCACCTGCGGTGTAATCACGCTGCCAATGCGCGCCTTCGGCATCAGTAAAGCCACAGCGCTGCCCCAGCGAATTGTACTGAAAATGGCTAATAGCGCCGTCGGCTTGCTCTACCGTTATGAGTTGCCCTACCTCATTAAAGTAGTAACGCGTAACGCCGCCATCGGGCGCCGTTTCCGCACTTTTCTTGCCCAGGCTGTTCCAGCTGTAAAGCCAGGTAGCGCCATCGGGCGCGACTTTTTTAATCAACTGATTACGTTCGTTGTGGAAATACTGCCAGCATTGGCCGCGGCTATCTGTGCTGGTTGCGGTGCGCGAGGCTTCATCGTACGTAAACTGGTAATCGTAATTACCGTCGTCGCCCCAGTTGCGGCTACAACGCGCGGTCGGTCCATCGCCTAACCAACTAAAAAAATGTTTAAAACCACTGGCACGCTGACGCACCGTAATTAAGTGTGCTTGATAGTTATACTGTTCAGTTTGTCCGGCCTGATTTGTCGCAGTAACAAGATCGCGCTGCTCGTCATATTGATACTGCGCCAGCGTCACATCTAACTTTGCTAACCCGGTATCGGTTTTTTGCACCACGGCTATATGACTTAACAACCCGGCGTTATTGTAGTAAAGCTCTACACCGCGCTTGCGGGTGTAGTCTATGCGGCTTAACCGGTTGGCACGGTCATAATACAGTTGTAAGTAGTTACCCAAACTGTCAAAAATTTGATGTAGTGCCCAGCGCTTAGCTTGCTTAGGGTTGTCTGATGCCACCGGCACAAACACCCAATGAGTGTTATCTTGCTTTAACAACACCAGGCTGCCATTGTCCTCATGCCGTAGTGCCAGCCCTTCGCTTAGCTGATAACTGGTTTGCCCTACTGCTACAGGTTTAAAGCTTAAACGGCGCCCTTCTTCATTGTGTAACACCAACAACGGTTCGTCGTCATCAGTTAATGTGCTGACAATTTGCAAATGAAAATTACTGCGCCAACCAAAGCCCAAACCCACGTTTTCATGACACTGACTGGAACGGTAAGTACGCTTAAACTGCAGCGGTAATGGACCTGGTAGTTCAAAATCGACCAGCTCCAGAATTTCCTCACCGGTACACATCGACACAGGATCGCCTTCTTTAGCAACATCTGCATTTTGAGGTGTGGCGATATCCGCGGCATTGCTACCAGAGGCGTCAGAAACAACCGCTGTTGTATCAGCATCAGACACATTGCTGTTAGCACTGTCATCCCTGCCACCCGGGTTTAGCGGTTTTTCCGAGCCGGCGGCAGAGCTGCTTAACACCGGTGACGATTCAATCTGTGGTACAGGTTTGGGTAAGGCAAACACAAACAACTTACCATTAACAATGGCATCGGCCAACGCCGCAAAAACAGTGGTTCTATGCTCCACCACCTGCATAGAAAGCGCTGCCCCACCAAACCAACCGTAAACCTGAACGATGTTACCGCCAGCGGTAACTGCATCAGGGAAATTAGCTTTTAGAAACTGCGCCGCATCGGCTGCCGAGCTAAACGACTTCAAACTGCCTTTTGATGTGGTTTTGGTGGTGCTAAATGCAAACACCTCAGCATAACGACTTTTTAATTCAATTAAATTCGCTGCCATGTTGCTATACTTCCTTGTTATTTACTAAAGTACCGGCCTGGGAAAACACGGCAACAGCACGATACAACGCCGGTGATAACTCGCATTGCAAGGTTAAGCCCTGTAAATAACCACGCTGATAACCGCGATAAACATGCAGTAATCGATATAAACCGCCACAAGCCCCTAATTCACCAGTGGCATAAGACGCTAAGACATGTTCGGTATCTTGATTAACCGCACCATGTAAATAGTGATATTGCGCTAACCAGCGCTCTGTTGCGTTAACATCACCACAGTCGGGTAAATACAGCTGGTTTAATGTTGCTGGTAAATTTGCCGCAACGTCCTGAAATAACGCTGCCATGGCCGGCTCAGGCTCGGCACTACTGGCCGGTGACGCATCGCTAGCAATAGCATGCACGGCAACAACCGCATTAGTGCGGCTTAACCGCAGTGCTATGGCACCTTCGGACGGCTCGCCCGCTAGCTCTGCTGTCGCGTAACACTGCAATACCTCATCCAGCGCCTGCGTATCAACTGCCAATAACCATACCGTCGCATTCGCATCTTGCTGTAACTGCTGTTGCGCCATTGATAGCGCCATTAAGGCCCCTGCACTGCCATAAGGAAATACCCTGCAGGTATCTGACAGTAGTAAACTGGGAAAATGGCGCATTAGATGCTGTAACAACGCATTAAGTTGCTGGTTATCTACTCCGGGAAACTCAGGCAAGACTAAATAAACGGTTTCATTAACTAATTCGTCGTCCATCTGAGCAAATAACATAGTTAGCAACGCCGTTAGTCGCTCAGTAAGGGTCTCTTTGGCTTTAACCGGTAACACAAAAGACGCCGCAAGATGATGCTGCTGCCAAGTTATGTACTGCTGCTCTGGCGGCAGAATATCCAGGTTTAACGCCGCTTGCGTATTTACAGCCTTGCCCAACAACATGCAAATCCGATCAATACAAAAGCCTTGAGTGTATTGCTGGCTCATACTGCCCCCAACAATGAATGCGTGTTTAATAGTGGTATGTCTGCTTGTGCCAAGCAACGGTAACAGGCCACCAACTGCCGTTGTAGCTGATTACCACTTCGCCAAAGGTGTGCCAGTTGCGGCTCACTCATGTCTTCTCCGCAAATTTGCCGACTACTGTGGCGTTGCAATAACACGCGCTGAAGTGCTTTTGGCTCGTCAAGCAAGCTGTCTGTCGCCATTACCCCTAACAACATATCTAATGCGGATATCGCAACATCCTTACTACTGCTTTGCTGGGCAAGTTCAGCCAGTAACGGAACAAATTTTAACTGGCCACTAAAACCCATGGCCATCATCGCCAACGCCATATTGGCTTCGGTACGGGCTAATAAATTTATCATGCTGGCTTTTGCTGGTTCGGCGGCCCCCACTATGAGCACCATAAGCTGTTCAGCCGTTAGCTGCTCAGACGCTAACAACTTTTCACACAAGCTGGTTTCATCGCTTTTCTGCCCCCAAAGGTACATTGCAAGTTCAATATGTAATTGCAACGGTGCATCTGTGGCAAGTTGCTGCTTAAATGCCAACAACGATGGCAACAATTGCAGCTGTGCACTGCCCCCCAGGTACCACAATGACGCAGCTGAAAGCCCGGTTTCATGTGTAAATGGGTTTAACGTTAACTGCAGACTGTTAGCCAGTTGCCAATGTAACGGCGCCAACTGCGTATCAGCCTCTGGCATCATTAATTGCATTGCATCAAGTTGAGGAAACAAACGCAGTTTTAACTGCTTGAGCAACAACCATGCAGCCTCAGGAAAAGCGAAATCTTGCGTGTCGGACAAATTCAGTACTGTTTGATGGTTATTACCGCACAGCCACATTGCCCACGCAGGGAGCGCACTAGCAGGGTCTGCCGGTAGCAGTAATCGGGCACAGTCTATTAACTGTCTATCATGTTGCTGAAGTTGTTTTAAGCTGGTGTATCGCCCTAACACTAATTGCAAACGTTGATCCAATAACAGCTGCACTTGCTGCAGCACAGCGTTAACTGAAGTCATCTGGCTTAACCACCAATAAATACGGTAGGCACACCCACGATAATCTTGCCACCATGAGAGGTATCATCGCCAAGCCTGGCCGCATTTTTACCATTAATAAATACCGTGCCAGATCCGCCGCTAATGCTGTCAGGTGGCCCGATACAAACCAACTTATCGCCCTTGCGTGCAGCTGGAATACCGCAAATTGACACATTGGGTGAGCCCTGGATGACTGGCCCGCCGATATGCGGTTTAGGGCCTGGATCTATCTTTGGGCAAAGATGCATACAACCGATTACTGCAGCGGGTTTTGCCATTTTATTTCGTCCTTAAAGGCTTAAAACTGCAACAGCAGTTAATTAATACTGACTTTGCTGCCTTTTATGGTGACATTGACACCTTTGATATCAATAGAGCCATCACTCTTCATAGAGATAGATGCTGCCCCCGTTTTAATGGTGATAGCGTCGCCGGCATTGATCACGAGTTTTTTACCCACTTTTAGGGTGTCACTGCCATCTACTGTATTCTTACGGTCTTTATTAACCGTTTCGGTATCATTACCTTTAACGGTTGTCAGCCGGTCTTTACCAACCATATCGGTTTGGTTATTTTCAACTTGCAGCTCAAAGTCTTTTTCAGCGTGAAGGTAAAGTAACTCCTCACCCTTTTTATCTTCAAAACGTAATTCGTTAAAGTTAGCTGCACCGCCGCCTTTACTGGAGCGGGTTTTAATACCACTTTGTGTTTTGTCATCAGGTAAGGTGTAAGGTGGCATATTATCTGAGTTGTATACTGCACCAATAATAATTGGTTGGTCTGGGTCGCCATTTAAAAACTCAACCAGTACTTCCTGATCGCGTCGCGGAAAGAAAAATGCGCCCCAATTTTTACCCGCCCAATTTTGGCTAACCCGGATAGGACATGAGCTTTCGTTGTCGGTAATATCGCTGCGATCCCAGTGAAATTTCACCGTGACACGACCAAGTGCATCTACTGAAATTTCCTCGCCACCTTTACAGGTAACCGTAGCGCTTTGAACGCCGGAAATAAGCGGCTTAGCGATGGTAAGTTGTGGCCGGTACGCTACTTCTTTAGGCACACAATAAAAACTATTACTGATCTGTTGTTCCACTGACTTGCTGGCGCCAGTTTGGCTGGCAATAGCGGCAGTAAGTACCACCTCAGTTAACACATATTGCTTACCTGCTTCAGCTTTGTCTTCATGCTCACTAAGCGTAAAGGTTTTACCAATGCTAAATGTGCGGCAGTTACTGGCACCTTTACGACGTTCAATATCACGCTGCAACGCATCTAAACGCAAACCGGCAATGCTTTTACCGCGTGGATGAAATTCTGACTCAGCATCATAATTAAATACTTCGTAACTTGCATGACCACTGACGAGTTTGCCTTTGTTAGCCTCTGCGGTGGGCAACGCCTTGGGTTTATTTAAGTCGTATCCGCGTTGCACATATTTACCCGGCGCCATAACTAAAGCACGCTGCCAGTGATGTATATGTGACTCTGACAAACTACCATTAAAGTATTTTACACTTGATTCAGCACAAGGCTCATAGGCGGTGGCCTTATCAGCCAGTATTAACTTATGACTACTCTGACTATGGTCAAAATAATAAAATATACCTTCTTGCTGCAATAAACGCTGAACAAAGGCTAAATCACTTTCTTCATACTGTACTTTAAAGTCATAGTCTGGATAACTGCCTTGAATTTTCGAAGTGACGTCGATTTTAACACCGTGCTCACCGGCAATTTTTTCGACTATTTTCAATACGTTTTTTGCACGAAAAATACGGCTATTTACTCTATGCTGCATATACCAGGCGCTGGCAACCAGATGCAAGCTGTAATCCCGATGCTCTGCACCTGCCGAGTCTTTTGTCGCCCGGGTACCCAGTGCCGTAACATCGGCGACAACAGCATGAATATAACGTTGCTTTTTTTTACCTAATTCCAGCGTAATAGTGACTTCTTTACCTATCAGCTCATCTGGGCTAACACTCTGGCCATTGCCATACACTTCTGCTTTAACGCTAAACAGTTGTGACAACGCTTCGCGAAATACAAACCGGGTTAAAATCAGTGCATCTTTGCCAAGTGGCGTATCAATTTTGATGCTGTTCTTGTCCTGGGTTGCCTTTTGCATCCGTTGACCTCAATTGGTATTGATTAAGATGATGGGTAAAAACACTAGGTGTAGGTTGGTGTGGCAAGCCACACCAACCTGATTAGCTTAAAGCTTGGTGCCTTTAACACCGCTGTAACCGTATACCAACGGAGCAACGATACTGTTTTTATCGTCAGATGGTTTAACGGTCATCATCAATTCGGTGTAGCTGATAACGATAGTTTCAATTGGACGGTCACCTGAAACTGACATCTGATAGCTGCTGATCATCGCATCAGTCAGTTCAATTTTCATGATCTCTTCCACTTTATCGCCTTGTTTGGTGATGTGGAAAACAGCTTTTTGACCTTTACCGATAGTTGCTTCTTTGAACAGATCCGGTGAAGCATTGTCTTGCAGTTTAGTGATAACGATATCGTTCAAACGAGTTGAACTGGCTTCACGGTCCATAGCGGTACCGGTATATGAAGACAGCTCACGCTGAGTACCCCAGTCCATAGACAAGATGGTGATCATGTCTTTGAAATCTTCAGCGGTGGTTTCGCCTTTGATAGAACCGTACTTCAGGTAGGTATTTGCTTGCATGCTATGCTCCTTTTGCATATTAAAACTGCTGCCCGATATTGGACATCATAGATAGCCTGGGTCACTGTTACACCCGGACAAAACGTTAAAATTTACCAACTTACTTATATAATAATCGCAATGTATTAATTCCGTGTTACCAGATAAGCAAACTAAACTTGCCAGTAAGTTTTAAACTTTACAAATTATATCGACAATACAATTATTGGCAACGCCAAATTAACTTTTTTGAATGATATTTTTTACTTCATTATACTGCCAACGTCCTTTTGCTGGATTGTTGGCAGTAAACACTTAATTAACGCTGTAGATAAAAGCGCCGTTTTCTACTTGCAAATTAATGGCGCTAACGGCTTGTTGTTGCGCCACCCGCTGCAGAATGCGAATAGAAAGCTCTGGCAATAACTGGTTTTGCAAAATGTTGTGAATCGTTCTGGCGCCCGCACCCGCATCCTGACACTGGCTAACAATAAGATCAGTCACCTCAGCATTAAAACTAAACGTTGCCCGATAGTGCTGATTCAAGCGCTTTTCAATACGCTTTAACTGTAGTGCGGTGATTAACGCCAACTTGTCACTATCAAGTGGCAAGTAGGGGATTAAATTCAATCGGCCTAAAAATGCAGGTTTGAATACGGTGAGTAAATCGTCTTTCAACGCTTTAGCTAAACCCTCCGTTGTCGGCGCGGTATCAGGGTCCTCAAACAAACGCATGGTGGTATCCGTACCAACGTTAGAGGTCATAATGATGATGGTGTTTTTAAAATCTATATCCCGGCCTTCACCATCTTTAATCGTGCCTTTATCAAATACCTGATAGAAAATATCCTGCACGCCGGGATGCGCTTTTTCCATTTCGTCTAATAAAATGACACTGTAAGGTTTACGACGCACCGCTTCGGTTAACACACCTCCCTCGCCATAACCTACATAGCCTGGAGGAGAGCCCAACAGCAATGACACCTTATGCTCTTCTTTAAACTCTGACATATTGATGACAGTTAATTGCTCTTCGCTACCATACACCTGTTCCGCCAGTGCTAAAGCAGTCTCAGTTTTACCTACGCCGCTGGGCCCGGTAAGCAGAAAAATGCCATTAGGTTTATTTTCATCAGCCAACTGGGCACGCGATGTTTGTACCGTGCGGGCGATAAGCTCCAGCGCATGATCCTGCCCAACCACTCGCTGCTGCAAATAGGTATTCAGCGCCAGCATGGTATTAATTTCATCCGCTTGCATTTTACCCAGTGGAATACCCGTCCAATCAGATACCACCTCGGCAACCAGCTCTTCCGTTACCTGCCAGTGCACCATTGGCTCGCTAATCGCAGCAAATGACGCTTTAATTTCCAACAAGCGTTGTAGTAAAGGCGAGTCTTGCCCTTGCGGCTCTGCGGTAAGTTGCTGTGCTAATTCGCGTGCTTCAGCCACCAGAGCTTTTTGTTCCTGCCAAGCCTGGTTCGTCTGTAGCAATTGTTGTTCAGTTTGTTCGGCTTTTTCCTGCAACGCCGCTAAGGCTTCACTATGATCTGACCCTAAACACTGCTCACGTTGTAGTACCGTAATTTCTTGTTGTAATTGCGCGGCCTTGCGCTGCAAGTCTTCTAAAGGGCCAGGTATCGCATCCTGACTCATTGCCACACGTGCGCAAGCCGTATCTAATAAACCCACAGCTTTGTCTGGTAGTTGACGGCCATTAATATAACGGTGCGATAAATTCACCGCCGCCTGTAAGGCTAAATCGGTAATAGAAACACCATGGTGTTGCTCCATAACAGGCAGTAAGCCCCGCATCATGATGGCAGCAAGAGCCGGTGTAGGCTCCTCAACTTTTACTACCTGAAAACGTCTGGCCAGCGCGGCATCTTTTTCAAAGTATTTTTTGTATTCTGCCCAGGTGGTTGCAGCAATCGTTCGCAGCTCTCCGCGCGCCAGTGCGGGTTTTAACAAATTAGCCGCATCATTTTGCCCTGCCTGCCCACCGCTACCTATCATGGTATGAGCTTCGTCGATAAACAAAATGACTGGCGTTGCAGAACTATTAACTTCCTTAATGACATTTTTAAGCCGGTTTTCAAACTCACCTTTCATACCGGCACCCGCTTGCAGTAGAGCTAAGTCCAACACCCGCAAACTGATATTTTTAAGTTTTTCCGGTACCTCTCCAGCGGCAATTTTTAAGGCCAAACCTTCAACAACTGCCGTTTTACCTACTCCAGCTTCACCGGTGAGAATAGGGTTGTTTTGCCGACGACGGGTTAAGATGTCTATCATCTGCCGAATTTCATAATCCCGGCCTACTATGGGGTCTATTTTCCCCGCCCGGGCTTGCGCGGTCAGGTCGGTAGTAAATTGATCCAGTGACGGTGTTTTCGTAGACGATAATTTGCCCACGCTTGCGGCCGCACCTTGCTGATCAGGGCTTTGCTGTTCAGCACTTTGTTTTACCAATACCGGCCAGACGCGTAACAACTCAGCGGCATCTAACTTGTCCAAAGAAGGGATCCGGCGAAGTAACAACGCCGCCATGCTGTCATCTTTTAGTAATGTATACAGCACATAAGCAGAGCGAATTTGCTGATCTGAAAACTCAATAGTCGTACTTAGCCAACTCGTTCTTAACAAATTAATTAACTGAACAGATATTGTTGGTAAGGCATTATTACCGGTTTTCATCATCTCCAGCGCTTGCTGAAGTTGTTGTTTAACCGTGTCGATATTGATGTCAAAACTGCGTAATAACAACTGTATGTCACCATCGCCTTGCTCCAGCATCGCATCCAACCAGTGTTCAATTTCAACACTATAATGCGATCTAGACTGACACCGCGCTGTCGCACTTTCTAACGACTGCCGGCTGGCGGGATTAAGCTTTTCAACCAGATTTTTTAATGTGGTAGTAGACATAATTGCTTCCTGTGCATGAACTAAGACCGGCCTAGCTGATAGCTCAGCCGGGTCATCTGATGTTGTTTTGAGGTTCGAACCGCCAAGCTGCCACTGTGCCCCAGGCTTAGCTGTGAACTACTTAAACGGGCAACCGGGAAATCCTGATGTTGCCCAACCAAGGTGATCCGGACTTTTAATGCCGCGGGCAGGTACTCCGCCAACAAGGCGGTAATTTGACGATGTTGATAACTGCCAGGCAATAGTTGCTGTGCTTTCTCTGGCGGAGCGGTAATTTCCAGCTCGATAGCGGAACTGACATCCCACACCTTACTACCCAACATGGCTGACTGCCCCAGGCCGGCATTTTGGCCCTTAGGTAAAAATTTCATTGCAAGGCGGCTTTGCTCGTCAGACGCCAACGTTAGCCAGCGACCTTGCAAGGGATTAAGTGCTACCTTAGTGTTTAGTAATTCAGTCAATATTTGTATCAATTGCTGACTACTTCGGTTGTATTGACTAAAAGCGCCGGCATAATAAAGCCCTATAGAGCTGTTAGCGCCAGAAATTGTTTTTAACACGCTGCTAAAGCTATCTTGCTCAAACGCAGACATTTCGTACTGACAGGCAAAGCGATATTTTTCCCAAGCCCGGTAATACAATGAGATTAAGCGATGATTAAACAAATCAAAGAAGTCTCGCATGGTTTTATCGCGCTGCTTTAGCCGTTGCAACACCATTTCAGTGTAATGCTGTGGCATCACGCCGCTGGGACCTGTTAACCCCATAAAACTAACATGCATGGCAACCGCACAGGGCTCTGTTTCTGGCGCATCAGCCTGACGTTTTTCTACCTTTGATATAGGTTGACCAGGAAAACCCAGATGCTGGACACTCTTAAAACGAATAAGCTCTTTTTTTGGGAAACCATCACGACCAATGCCCTGCCAACGTTTTTGCTCTGCGCTGAATTGACGCTCAAGCGAATACACCGCATGATAAAAATCAAAGCCCGTTGCGTCCTCGGTTAACTGCTTTAGGTTCACAACAGTACCTTAGTACCTGAGCGCGCAGGCCAACGGTGATACACCTGTTCATGTTCTTTGAGCTTAATAGATAATCGGGTATAGCTGTTTACCGCAGCATACTGAGCAAAAAACATATCCAGAATATTGGCAAAAAAGTAAATACTACTGCCAGCATAGGATGACTGGGTGAACTCAAGTAAAATTTCACTACCACTGCAAACGGCTGTACGCCCTTGCTGGTTAACTCTGGCAGTACCGCTTTTAATGTCTAAGCCACAAATGCCATCTATTAATGCCTTAGATTCTGGTGTACAGCGAAAATCATATAATTGCAGGGTTTCTTTCAAACGAATAAGTGCATCCTGACCGGTGAAGTGATTTAACGTCAAATGATTCACTAGCTGCCAACGACTGGCTTCCTGCAACGCGGGTCGCACACTGGGTGTTGGTGCCATTAAACAACGCACTTCTTTGATAACATCAGCGTGCTTTCTAATTAAAAAACGTGGCTCACCGCCACCAAAAGGTAAATAGCCTGGCAAATTTCGGTTGCTGCAAAGCGCCCTAACCTGTACCACCCAATCTTTTGAAGTTTCAGAAGAATTAACACCCTGAAACTTACGATCGACAACAGACAAATACATTTCGGTGCCAGTTTCTGAATAGCCTCCAGCCCAGTCAGCGAACTCGCGACGACTATGCCAAAACATATCCTGTTGCTGCAGATAGTCTGGATGTCCCTGGCTATAGTAGGGATTTAACGTAACCTCATTCCCGAACGGGTCAAACGCCTGAACCTTTTCAATACGGATAACTTCACACACGTCCGCATCCATATAGCGTGGGACTAAGCGATATTCATACTGTGAGGCATCTAAATTTACCGGTTCAAGTTTTTGGCTAAACAGATTGATCACCGGGGTACAACCCAGCAGCATACTGTCGGCTGTTATATGGCGTTCAAGCTCATCAGCCCCCTCGGCCAAATAAAAATACAGGTCAAACTTATCTTCAACTCCTGGCCATGCCGGGTTAAGTTGCTGTAGCTCAACAAACAAAAACTTTTCCGGGAACAAAAACTGCTCAATAAGTAACCTGTAACCGGTAAAACTACGTTGGCTATAGGGCACAACTTGATGTTCATCGGCAAAACCAACGGCCTGTAACTGACTTACTGAAATAAACTGCATTGCCTCAGGTTGGCCTGTAGGGGCAATACCAACTGCCAGTAATTTACTCAGCAACAGCTCATACAGTTTATATACATGATGACGCTGGCCATTTAGATAGAACCGCAACGATGACAACTCCAGCTCGTGCATTGCCGTATTATCAAACTCACAGGCTATGCTGAGTTTTAACAGTGCTTTGGCGTTTGTCTGTACCGGGGGTTTAGGCGCATGAAATGGCGCGTTTTTAAACTCCGCCGTTACTACATCCAATGGCCAGATCTCAGTGTTGTAGCAAGCCTGAAAGGTACACGGTTTTAACCCGTCAGTGCGCGTTTCAAACTCGGTGCCACGCGCAACCGTTATGCCGGAATTCGATAAATTTTGGCTAGTCAGTTTTAATACCGACGTAGACGGTATAGGTGCTTGATAATCCGGATACAATTGGCCTAATAAGGCATCAGTTAATTCAGGAAAGCTGTCGTCCAGTTTTTGCCTTATCTGCGCTGTTAGCAACGCAACGCCTTCAATTAAACGCGATACATGTGGGTCTTCAACGTTTTCCTCACTCAGGCGTAAACGCCCTGCGATCTTGGGATATTGATCTGCAAACTCAGCGCCCATTCGCCGGATATAGGTCAGTTCACGATTGTAATACTTCAATAACTCATCATTCATGCCTGATAATCCCTAATAGTCAGTCCCAAATGCACCGGCTCAACTTCAGAATCAAACATAATGTGTTCTGGCTCCGGATCAGCATACAACAACGCCTGAATACGCAACCTTAGCAGCCGCTCCATGTCATGCTCTTGTTCTGGTACTGATACTTCTACGTCAACAAAACGTGGTTCAAACCGTCGAATAGTTTGCTCAACCGCACGGCATAGCTGCAAACGGCCTTCATCTGAATCAACTACCATGACGGAGAAGTCCGGAAGACCATAATTCAGCAAGCTTTGTGGTAACTCAGCGTAACTTTCTGGCCAGGTATGCCACTGCACCCGACTGTTTAATAAATTTTCCAGGTCTCGGCGTACACTTTGGCGTAATGCTTTTAAATCAAAGCCTCGCCTGCTCCTACCGCTGTCTTTCTGTCCCGGTGCGTCATCAATAAGACGATCGAGTAAAGACTGCTGCAATGGTTGTTTATGATGTACTTTCACCAGAGACTCCAGGCGCTAACTTAAGCGTCAACCACTTCATTTACGGCTGACAACTGCTGTATATCGGACAGAGCCAACGCTTGCTCTCCCGTTAACAACATCTTTTGTCCAATGCCGGTTACCAGCAGCTCATCATGTTGTTGCCAGTCGGTATCTTTACCTAAACGTTCAGATATCTTCACGCTATCGGCGTAGGTCATTGGCACAAACACCTCACCTTGCGGGCCATCTTTAATAACAATTTCAGCCCGACGCCATACGGTGTCTAACAGCGATTCAGGTCGTTTTAGCTGTAAACTGTCAATTTCCGTAAACTTCGCTAAATAGAAATGGCCATCAGTACCAAATAACTCCAAATAGCCGCCAAGACTGTCATCCAGGTCACGAATGTCAGAAACGTGCTGCGAGTTTATTTCAACCTCGGCTTTAACTCGCAAGCTTTCTAACGTAGTAGCTGCATTCACCGCGGCGTCTTTATCTTGTTCTTTCAATGCCAGTCGAAGGGATAACTGCGCTTCGAACATGGCATCAGGCTCAGCAAACAAGGTTGCGGTTAAGCCGCCTTGATAAAAATCCTGTCGGGCTGAAGCAGCGCGAATAAGCTGACGTAGATTTACTGCACCCACTAAAAAGTCAGGATGTTGTCGTACCATCATATCTAACTGCTGATCTGCCTTTTCTAATGCGCCCTGAATACACAGTAATTCTATGTAAAGTGCCCTAACATCAGCATTTGCAGGGTCGTCTCGTAACAACTGAATAGCCATTTCAGTGGCTTGGCTCAGTTCACCTTGTTTTATCAATGTTTGTAACTGTTTCACTGTTAACCTCACGCCGTTGCGACTTGTTTAGGTGATAACTCTGCAACCAGTTTTACTGTCGTAATCATTTGATCTAACTGAAAATGTGGTTGAAGTTGAATAATAGAATAATAGCGACCTGGCTCACCGCGCTTTTCTCTAACCTGGATGCGGGCTTCCCGAAGCGGATGCCGTGCCCGTACATCGTTAGACGCGTCCGTTGAGGCAGTGGTGTAGTTGTGTAACCAACGTTGTAACTCTTGTTCGCATTGTTCTGCCGAGTGGTAGCCACCCACTTTGTCGCGGCCAATAACTTTGATGTAATGCGCAAAACGGGCGACGCACAAAATATACTGCAGCATCGCAGACAAACGCGCGTTTACCGTCGACAGGCGATCGTCGTATTGCTTTGCTTGTTGCACCGAGGCATTGTTGTAAAAGGCAAAAAAATCGCTGTATGGCACCACCGACAGCGGGACGAAACCATTATCTGACAACTCGGCTTCAAACCGGTGCCCTACCAGTAAATTGACTGAAGGTTTATTGTTTGCCTGATACTTGTCAGTTTCATAACGACTGACTGGCAGGTTACTTACCAGGCCGAAGTTATGTTGCCCAGATTTCATACCTCTTATTTGAGCAAACCACCCCGACTCGCTGTATGCCCTAACCAAAACGGCAGCAAACGCGAATGCGGCGTTACCCCACAAATAGTCTTGTTCTGGGTGTGCAAGTTGTTCTTTGAAGACAAAACTCTCGGTGCGGGAACCATCGTCTTTATATGGACTGCGCATCAATACCTGCGGTAGTACCACACCTAAAAAGCGTGCATCTTCCATTGCACGCAATGCCCGCCATTTCACGTATTCTGGTTGTTTAAACTGGCTGGCAATATCAGACACTAGTCCCAGCTCAGAAAAATGATCAACACCAAAAAGTGATGGATGTGCTCCACATATAAAAGGCGCAAAAGCTGCCGCAGCAGTACGGGCAACTTCTTTTAACGTATCAAGGTCATGCGTAAGCTGACCCGGACGAATTTTATGGCTAATTTGATAATCACCAATTAACACACCAAAGGGTTCCCCGCCTGGCATATCAAATTCGTTGTCATAAATGAGTTTGAAAAAATCGCTTTGGTCGAAATCGATAGCTCGGTTGATATCTTTACTCAGTTCTGCCCAGCTAAGAGATAACAACTTAACTTTAACCTTCTGTTCGCGGTCATGCAGTTCTGTTTGCTCAGTCAAATACAGCACGCCGCGCCAACTGGCTTCTAGCTGTTGAAATTGTGCGTGATGAATAATGTCATTTAATTGCACTGAAATAAGTCGGTCGATATCCGCAATTGCCCGGCATAGCATGGCACTGACCAGTGTGCTACTGCGCGCTTTTGTGCAAGCAACATGCTCTAGCCAGTATAAGATAGCCGTTAATGGGTCAGACTCGCGTAAAAATCGAGCCAGTACGCCGTTACGTTCAACTCTGGTGTAGGCAGGTTGATCAAACTCACGCTGTGACGATCCTTCACTGGATGAATCTTTAAAAACATCCAGAGGAACAAACTTTACTGCGTCTGCCATGACATTCTCATTTGCTTACCTGCTATCGACAACACCGAAGTTGCTGGCTAAGCGGGGAACAGCTTAGCCAGCAATCAATGATGTTAACCACCAATTTCAGGAATTTTTGCGACCAAGCGTAGCGAGGTAGACAACTCTTCCAATTGCAGCCAAGGACGTAACCAAGCAACCGCATTGTAAGAACCCGGGCGTCCCGGTATTTCGCGAACCTGTACTTTGGCATCAGCTAGTGGATAACGTGCACGCACTTCTTGACCACTGCCTTCAGACGCGTTGACATAACTAAGGATCCAGCGATTTAACCAAACCTCTACGTCTTCTGCTTCCATAAAGCTACCAATCTTGTCACGCGCTAATACTTTTAAGTAATGAGCAAAACGAGATGTCGCCATTAAATATGGTAAACGTGCTGAAATTGCCGCATTTGCCGTTGCTTCAGGCGTGTCATATTTTTTCGGCTTCTGCGTGGTTTGAGCACCAAAAAATACCGCGTAATCCGTATTTTTGTAGTGACAAAGCGGCAAAAAGCCCATTTTGCCAAGCTCAGCTTCGCGGCGATCGGTAATACCAATCTCAGTAGGACATTTTAAGTCTGGATCACCATCATCACTCATAAAGATATGGCTTGGTAATCCTTCAACCTTACCACCACCTTCAGCACCCCGTATCGCAGTACAGAAACCATACTGGGCAAATGCATTAGTTAATTTAGTGCCCATAACGTAGGCTGCATTCATCCAGCAGTAGTCTTTATGATTTGGCGTTTTCGCCACACCTTTTTGATCGTCCAGCTCGAATTCTTCATAGCCAAATTCTTCAATTGGCGCCGTTGCAGCACCATAAGGTAAACGTGCCAATACACGTGGCATGGTCAGCGTCACAAAACGGGAGTCGTCGCTGTCGCGAAATGAGCGCCATTTTGTATACTCTAAAGATTCAAAGATTTTTTCTAAATCACGCGGTTTAGATAACTCTGTCCACTCATCAAAACCAAACAATGCCGGTGATGATGCAGATAAAAACGGACAGAAACCGGCCGCGGCAACATTCGACATATAGGTTAATGTCTCAATATCTTCCGGATGATTAGTGAATTCATAGTCACCGATAATCGCGCCATAAGGTTCACCACCCGGAGTACCAAATTCAGATTCATATACCTTTTTGAAGGTCTGGCTTTGGTCAAATTCAACCGCTTTGCTTAAATCCTTATACAGCTCTTTTTTACTCATGCTGATCATACGGATTTTAAGCGAGGCACTGGTTTCTGAGTTCATGACTAAATGGTTTAAACCGCGCCAGCTGCCTTCTAACTTCTGGAACTGCTGCGTGTGCATAATGGCCGCTAGCTGGTCAGAGATCAGTTTATCCAAACGATTAATCGCTTCGTTGAACGTCACTGTCAGGTTTTTATTCCAGCTCACCGTGCCGCTAAGTGCTTCTTCTGTTAGCGTGCGCAACAACTCTTCTGCGCGGCTCGCATCAGTTTGTTTAGTTGCACCAATAGCCATGTCCAGTAACGAGCTGGTCGCAGCCTCAGCACTGTCATGCTGTTCTAATAAAGCGTCCGTACTCATACTATTTATCCTCTATGCTCAGATCTTGTGCCATTTTCTGCAGATCTTCATTGTTGTTCAGCACCCGCTCAAGAATATTTTCTAGCTCTTCTGACCGGTCAATTTTTGTCATTAAATCGCGTAACTTATTACGCGTTGACATTAACTTATCCAGCGGTTCTACCTGTTTAACAATGGATGCTGGCTCAAAATCCTGCATCGACTTAAATTGCAGTTCTACACTGAATTCACTGCCATCACCTGATAACTTGTTATCAACTTTGAAATTCAGTTTTGGATTCATGCGCTTTAGCACTTCGTCAAAATTGTCACGATCAATTTGCACAAAACGACGATCTTTGAGTGGCTTCAGCGCTTCCGTATTTTGGCCGGCGAAGTCACCCATAACACCCACAACAAACGGCAGCTCTTTTTTTACCGCAGCTCCCTCTGTCTCAACGTCATAGGTAATGTGCACACGGGGCTTACGCACCCGGGACAACTTGCTATGTATACTTTCCATTGACTTTCTCCTGTTACTCAGCTGTTAGTTTTTTCATTTCATACCGGTTAACACCAGGTATTACTTTTGTTGCGGGATGCCCGCCAGCCGGAAGTAATGGTTACGGCTGTTATTATCGTCAATAAGCTCTTGCAGTAATTCAGGCAGGCTAAGCCCGCTCCAATGAACGACTTGCTCAAGCGCATAAGAAATCGGTGAATGAGGTTCTGTCTTGCGAAAAAATTCTGCGGCCTGCTTTAGGCTATTTAAAACTTGCTCTCGAGATTGCACTTGCTTACGCACTGGATCAGCGCCTTCGCCTTGTACTTCTTCCATCTCATCATTATGCAGTGCTTCTTCTTCAACCAGGGACGCCAGTTTTTCTGCACCAAGATAATTAACTGCATCAAGACATTTTTGCAGTGTCTTACTAATTGCACTGGTTGGTTGCGGCTCGCCATCCATGGCTGAATCCATGGCTTGTGACAGCAAATTAAACTCAGATATGGCAAGCTCTATTTGCTGTATAAGCTGTTTGTAAAAGCCAGCTGATGTTTCACTAACCGCATTTTTAATTTGTTCAAGACTTGCAATACCGGCATCAGCTTTTTGCTTCTGCCTTTTTTCGTCTTTACGGGAAATATCGGCTGCGCGTTCAAATTGCCAACAGGCATACTGGCCAAAGTTTGTAACATCTGTTAATGGAATACTGAGAATTGGCGTAATTAAAGCACCATCGCCTTCATAACCATTAAGCCCAATAAGCGGTGCAATCCGAGATTCCATGCCATCTTCATCGGGTAACGGATAAAGGTCTTGCCAAAAATGCTCTATTAGCAAACGAGTGGCTTTAAAACCTACAGCTAAACCAGAAAAACCGTGGGTACGGCACAGTGCTTCAATTAACCATGCTGAGTACTCAAGATCTTTTACTTCAGCACAAAGTATCTCAGGAATTTTTTCACTTAAAGGGCGCCAGTCGAGTGCTAAGGCTTGAAAATCTTCATCTTCGGCCAGTAAAGCACGCTCATTAGCTCTTGCCTGACCACGAATATCCTTAAGTTGGTAGTACTGTGATGTTGGTGAGATGTCTGAGCGCGGATCTATGCCTGCAGGTGCCGTTTCGCCAACCGCATTAATTAACTTTTCAAAATCAATTAATTCACTGTAATCCATCACAAAACCAATTTGAGATACCAATAAGTGAATTATGTTACTTTATTGTTTTATTGATGGCAACAGTGAAGTCACTATTTGCATCATTTAAGATATAAAGGAATTGTTTTATCTTTTTCGTTAATTAAATCGTCATTGAGATCAACTTTTATTACTATACAAGTTACATTATCCCGTGCACCAGCTACTAATGTAGAGTGCAACAGTGCTCTGTTGGCTTCAGCTATATTGCTGTGCGACAAATACTGACAAATCTCGGCATCCGATAATTCTTTATTTAGGCCATCACTGCACAACAGGAATATATCGCCCGGCTGCCAGACCCCGCTGACAATATCAATAGTTAAATACGGATCAACGCCAACGGCTCGTGTGATCACATTTGCCAACTCATGTTGTTCTGCTTCCTCGCTGTTAAGCAGTCCTTGTTCAACCATTTCATTAACCTGACTGTGATCTCGCGTGACCTGCTTAAGCACGTTATGTCGAAGTAAATAACCCCGACTATCACCGGCCCACATAAAGTGGTAATGCACTTTGTCGATAAACAGCGCAACAACAGTAGAGCCAGCCATATGTCCATCTAAGTGCTGTGCGCTATAAGCACACAGCTCTGTATTGGCTTGATGCAAGGCGTCGGTTATCAACTCTACAGATACCTGCTCTGAACGCTGCACAGCAACTTTAAGGGTATCAACTACTAACTGACTGGCAATATCACCAGCAGCGTGCCCTCCCATACCATCTGCAACTAACCAGACCCCACTGTCTGGCATATCCAGGCAAGCATCTTCATTGAGTTTACGCACTAAGCCCTTGTGAGTTTGCGCATGGGATACAAGTTTTCTCATTCTTTTGCTGCTCCACTGCAGTTAATATCCGCTGCCTGCCAATTCCAGCGATCCCAATTTCCATCAAGCATGGCGGCATACTGACTTACCTGAGGTAAACCACTACTTATTAACGTACAAGGGGTGACATGTTCTGAACCATCAGTCCACCACACACAGTACCGGCCAAATTGTTGACGATAGCTATGATGTAACAGCATTTCAGCATCAAGTTCGCTGTTGCTTTGTAACTTCCATGCTGGCCGTCCTTGCGCTGCGCTCATCTGGTTTGTGTTAACAGCCGGACTTTGCGGCCACGGCATATCAGTTTGTTGTAATGTGGCTAACCAGCTATCAAACTCAAATTCATCATCTAGTGTAAGCAAAATTTGCTGCTGTATTTCGGTAGTCCATTGTGACTGCATTCTTGCCTGTACCGGATTACATGACTGGGCACACGCCAGCGTAAATGGGAAATGGCGTCCAACCTGGTCTACGCTTGGCATCATGCTGCCTACTATGGACTCTTTGCCACATACTCCAGCAGACAAAGCAAAGTGCCAGATAGGGCTGGTCAGATAAATATCTAACCAATCCTGACCGAGCTGTTCACGACTCACCGCCATAACGGCTTGTAACCACTCGTTCCACGAGTCGATAAAACCTGCCGACAAGCCCTGAGCAAGAAAGTCACCTCTACTGGGGATCTTGCCGCACATTCCAATTTCATTTATAAACTTGCCGGACAACTGAACGTCTCCAATGCGTTATTCCAAAAAGGATTGTTTACAGTGTCAGGTACTAACTCTACCCGGGCTTTATTTCCTTGCACCGCCAGATGCAAAATGCGGTCAGTACGGGTTTGTGGCCGGCTCTGCGCCAATTGGTCTAGTAACCGAAACCAAGACCATTCACCTTTTTCAGTGATATTTGATGAAAGACCTGAATTGGCTGGTGTAAACACCAGCCTTGTTTCTAACTTATTTCTATCGCCAGGCCAGAAAAATTGCTTCGAACGTGTCGGGCCATGACGGTAAGAAAGCTCCTGTCCATCTAATTCCACCAGCAAATGTGTAATATGCCGATCCAAATAAACCGGCTTAAGGCTGAAACCAACTTTCAGTTTCTGACTGCCGTCTTCAAAAAACGCTGACCTGATTTGTGCTGCACGCTGAAAGGTTTGCAGTACGCTTTGATCAAGACCAATGTCTTTCTTAAAAGTCCAGTTAGATCGACTCGTATTTACAAACGACTGAAGATATTCTTTAAAAAAGCTGTCTAAAGTGCCGTCATAACCAAAAAATCTTTCGAAATCTCGCAGCTTAATGTCTTTATCACTGCGGCGGTTTAATGGATAGCGGCCAGAAAGTGCTTGTTTATACTCAGCTAAAACCGTGCCTTGCCATGCTTCATTGATAAATTGACGACTGCCTTTTGCAAACAGCTCGCTGGTATTAACCGATAGCTCACCCAGCCAGTCTGAAAATGGTGCAGGAATATCACTTTTCAGCCGGCGTAATGCGACGCTTAGCTCATTCCCCCCCTCACCGTTTAACTGGTTTACATATGCCTGCCTTGCCATACCACCAGGGATATACAAGCGCTCTAAATAGTCATGATACATACCACTGGTTTGAGCAATTTGTTCAAGCTTCGCTTCGCTGATGTTTAACAAATCAGTAAATGCCCGCTCGACATATTTACCCGGTAATTGCTCACTTAATGCCGACATATCATCAGGCAATAAGCGCGTTATACGTGTGGTTTGGCTGGAAAACTGTGTTTGAGCCACCTTACCGGCAACATCTTTTGCCATATTTGCTTGAGCAGACTCAGGTAAGCTAGTCAGGCGGACATTTTGTTGTACAGCCCGGATGATATTCTGTACCGGTTGTTCCGGCCCGGACAGCACCTTAGTAACAAAAACACCCTGTTCAACATTCGTGACCTTACTAATAGTGATATCGTCCAACAACTCCTGCCATAAGTACGCATAATCGCGTAAATATTTTTCGGTTACTTTGTCAGATAACGTACTGTCGGTTGAAACAACACCATCGTCATTTTGTTCACCGTAAACCCAGCCTTCCTCCATCAAGCTTTTGATGATCCGACGCTTTTCTACATTAAACAGGCCATGAAACCCTTTGTAGGTGTACAGACCCGGTATGCCTTGCTGCAATGGCAAACCACTTTTTCGCTGTACCACTTTTACGCCGTCAGTGCCTAAGACATCAATAAGACGAAAATCTGGGATATGGCTTTTAACCAATTCAGTACGTATACGCTGATAAGCCCGTTCTGCCAGTGGCACGGTTAATAATAACTCTCTTGCTGCAATAACTGCCGACTCATCGTATTGCGCGCCTTTTACACCACTCTCAAGTAACGCTTGCAGGTGATTTTGTAATGATAAGCGCAGCGGCAAATTCACCTCTGATGGAAACTGCCTCTCTACATACAGCGCAAACCAAGAGCTAACTTGCTCTATATCAAACTGCTCTGGTTGAAATAACATTAAATAGGTTTTAAGCGTTTCGTACAGATAATCCCGGTGCTGAGCATTTAGTTGCATTTCTGCGGTAAGGCTTTGTAGCAAATAAGGTACAAAACTATGGTATAAGCCATACTCATAGGCTGTTTTAGCTGCCTGACCAAGCTTGTCACCTTGGTATAGACCCAGATTTTTCGGACCATCGGTCGGTAATACGCCAGAATAGCCTGCCGGTAAATCTCTTAGCAGATTCAGCTGTTCATTAAGCACAACAATATCGTCGTTCTGTCGCCCGGATGCAGTCATCTTTTCATAAGCATTGATTGACCCTGCTACCTCATCAACAAGTTCTGTATTCCAGTTGTAGCTACCAGCCCAAGCGACAAGTAACCAAGTTGCTGCAATAGCGGTACCGGCCAGGGCACCACGACGGATCCAGCGATGACGAGTTTTATGCTGCATGTTTACGGACGCAAGCTCGCGCTCAGGAATGACAATTTCCTCGAAGAAGCGCTTAATAAAGTAACCTTTACCTTCGCCGGTTTGACGACGTAACGGCGGTTCAGCTAAACCAAAGTTGGCTCCCAGTTGCGACATAATGCGATCAATTGGCACACCTTCCTGTGTGGCGCTGGCGATATAAACGCCTCGTAACATGGTCGCTTTTTCAAATGGATTAGGGGCAAAAATTTCTTTTAAAAAATCATCTGCAGCGCTTTGCAACAGGCGTAACTGACGCGGAAATTCGAAAATTGCCGCACGGTTCTCTAAATCATGTTCAAACTGCAGCCGGCTATAAAGCCGCTGCGTCAGTCGGTTAATAATGGCATGAAACTCTTTGTTAAATTGTGCAACGACGCCTTTATCATTGTCATCCTGACTGGCATCAAACGTCATGCCCCAAACTTGCTCGCGCTCTTCTTCGCTCAGATTGTCAAAATACTCGGTAAAACCAGCAATTAAGTCTGCTTTGGTAAACATCACATAAACCGGAAAGGTCATCCCTAACTGGTTCTGTAATTCCTGTACCCGTTGTTTTATCGCCCGTGCGTGTAAGTTACGTTCAGTGCGGGTTTGATTTAACAAATCAGCCAAACTAACAAATACAATAACGCCATTGATGGGTCGTCTTGGTCTGTTTTTACGCAACAAGCCAAGAAAGCCCTGCCATGCCGTAGAGTCCTGACCAGCATGACTATCTTGTGTGGTATAGCGCCCGGCGGTGTCAATAAGTACCGCCTGGTTGGTAAACCACCAGTCACACTGGCGGGTTCCACCGATACCTTCGATGGCATCAGCCCCCATATGCTCTTTTAATGGGAATTCCAGGCCTGAATTAAAAAGTGTTGTTGTTTTACCCGACCCCGGAGGGCCAATTAACATATACCAAGGTAGTTGATAGATATCTCTGGCTTTGCTGAATCTGGCATGCTTGAGGATATCCAACGCTTTTTGCATCCGCTCGCGAAGCACTTCGATATCGCGTCTGGCGAGTTCGTCATGCTGTTGGTGCTCTTCGCCGTTTAGCAAGGTATCCACAGCTTGTTTGTGAGAGCGACTCTCGCGTAAACCTTTAATATAGTGACTACCGCCCCAGATCAGCGCGATGACCAGTAGCGTAACCAAACGCGCGGTTGCACTGGCCAGGGGTTCATAACCCGCAATAGCCAGTAAAGGGCCACCAAACCAAATCAGTAATGCCAGTGCCAGCAGGCCTACGACAGTAATAAAAATACCGGATTTCATTGCTCTGAACACGGATTTCAGCGCTGTTTTAACACGCATAACAAGTCCCTTGAATTACTGTAACAAGTCTATTTCGACCCGACGGTTTAGTGTACGATTTGCCGCACTGTCATTAGGTGCAATTGGGTTGGCATCTCCATGCCCTTCCGGCCACAAACGACCTCGTAAATCTGCGCCAGCCGCTAATGCATCAGCCATAGCATTCGCTCTGGCGAGTGACAAATGCCAATTAGATGGATATTTACTAGTAAAAATAGGCAAGTCGTCGGTATACCCACTAACTAAGATTTTACCTTCAGTGCCTTCAAGCGCACGGGCAATTTTAGCCGCAACAGGTTGAAAACCTTCGTTAATACCGGTACTGCCAGAGTTAAACAGTTGGTCTAAGCCAACACGGATCCGAACTCGGTCTGGTAGCTCGATAACTTGCAGTAAATCCCGCCGAATTTCGGTTTGCAGTAGCTGCTGAAGCCGAATGGCATCTTGATGCGCTTTTGCTGTTGCAGGTTGTGGTACATCTTGCTGCCATACGACTAAACTATTCAACTTACGATGTACGTCGTTGGAATAGCTGTTTATTTGATAATTCAGATACATGTAACAACCCAGTAGTGCCGCAGCCACGACTGAACAGATAACCCAGAGTGGAAACTCCGCCTCTAATTGATTTGCTGCAACAACCTGACTACGCCAACCTGGAGATAATTCTCTGGCGGGCTCACCACGTTGACTTCGTATTGCTTTAAAAGCACGCTCTCTAAAGCCTTCAAGCTTTTCAAAACCGCGCTCTTCAATACGCATTTTTCCTACAAAACCAAAAGACAAACACAAGTACTGCAGTTCAAGTAGCAACAAGTGTTCTTGCGGTGAGGCGATAGCATTATCCAGCAGGGTAAAAAAGTACTCACCGCCGAAAGTTTCATTGTGAAAAGTGGACAACAAACTCTCTGTCGCCCAGTCACTGTTACCACCCCAAAGTGTATTCAGCACCATTTCATCGATAAAAGAGCACATACAGTATCGCGCTTTTTCAATTAATTCACTGCTGATATTTTTATAACGGAGCTGCTGTTCATATTGATTAATTAACTGAACGCATTGCGTTTTAAGCCCTGGTACATCCGCATGCTGCGTTGTGCTGCGAATGGGTGAAACCAGTGAAAACAGTGCACCAGCTTCATCTATTAGTAAATTGTCACTAATTGACAACACCTGCAGTTTTTGTGAACTTTCAGCACTACGCACATTTGCCGACATACGCGTTTTGTCATTGTCTCCGGTGTGCTCTGGCGCTTGCGCAGGCGCGCTTTGTTTTCCAACCAGCCGACCACCAGGGCGCGGTTTCATTACAGTTTTATCTGACATCCGTTGCTATCCATATTAATCATCAGAGGCGGCAAAACTGCTACACCTTTATCGCCCAAAGTTCTATCTTCAAACCGGGGTAATTTCCGGATAAATGAAGCGCTATACCACCGCTACTTGCTAACCGCTCCCAATAAATACTGCCTTTATCTAGCTGAAAGTAGTGATAGCCTGCATGGTACGGTACTTGTCTTGGTGCCACAGGCAAGCCCGTTACGGCTATGCCCGGTAGTTGGTTATTAACTAGTTCACGTATGTGTTCTACCGGACCAATTTTTAATCTGGCTGGTAGGTGTTTGCGAATATCATCTGCAGGAAGATCTGCAGATATCGCCAAGACAAACTGCGCATATTCAAGCAACGATTTGTCCGTTAACGGCGACACTAAAATACCAAACTTGGCTTGTTCTAATGGCAATGCTTGAGCGGTTTGCTCCAGCACGACACTCAGTGTCTGATTCATGATTACGCCAAGATTACCAAACACGGTTGTCAGATCATCGTGCTTGTATGCGGGAAACTCGGGCGGACGTTTCTGACGTGACGTAAACGTTGATAACTCACCTAACATTGACACCATCAAGCGATAAATGTGAAGTGGATGTTCGAGTACCCCGCTTTTCAAATGGAGTAGCATAGGCTCATAGCGATTCAACACTTGCAGCATAAGAAAATCTGATATCGAATTTGCAGTTCCCTGACTTTTGCCTAAACGATCTGCCAGTGCCTCAGCTCGCTGACATAACATGCCCAGAGCCTCACTGACAAAAGCCAGAAGTTGACCGTCTTGCTGAATATCTAACAGTGGCGGGATGAAGGTCTTTACTAACTTCACCTCTCCTTGTTCAGTGACTTCATGAATTCGGGCAACGGGAAGGCTGATAAATCCCCCCCGATCTTCTGATTCCAGCTTAAACAACAAACGTAGTTTAGCTAACTGTAATAATTCGGTCGCGTCTTCTGACAAACTGTTATCGGCAACACTGTGCTCACTAAAACCATATCGGCTAATGTGATTACCATCCAGGCTACTAATATTCTGAGATGACGTTTTATCCAGTGCCAAACATAAATACACTTGTTGGTCCCGGCTACTTTTCGGGATCTGCAGTGCCGTGGGTAATGCCTCAACCTGAGGTAACTGCAAAACGGTGCCATCGGGTAACAAGGCTTCTAACTCAGCCAATGCAAACTGGCCAAACTTCAGGCTTTGATGGTCAATACTAATACGCCGCACGCCCCAACCATATGGCAATTGCATTGCTAGTTGTTGTTGGCGGGTATAGTCGAAAAAACGCTCTTGCTGCTGAAAATGCTGCGGCCGAAGAAACAAACCTTCTGACCATGCGATCCGGCTGTAATCACTCATAATGCTCTTCCTTTGATCTACCGGTCTTTTTAGCGTTTGTGCTCTAAGTCATGCTCACGGATGTATACCGCTAGTTTGTCGACATAAACGTAAAAATCATCATATCCAGTCGGTTTTACATCAACCACCGCGCGCCACCTCGCACCTTCGATGTCACGATAGGCAGCAATAACGGCAACCGCTTTTGTCGCAGGTTGCAGCATCATGCGATATTCGTTACGCTGTCCGGGTTCAAACACCAACTCGTCTTTTTTTAGCAAGTCAGTGCGCAATGTTGCTTCCGGATTGTCATACAGGGCAAAAAAATCCTGACTTTCAAACACGGTTTTAGACGCTAATTCGTATACTTTTATAATCACTGGTGATGGGCGGTTATCTAAATCCGGATTAATATCAGACGCTACTCTAAAGTGTAGTGTTGTTGACGGCGGGAAAGTGGAATAAACCGCCTGACAGCCGGCTAACACAGCCAAACTAAGCAAAACCAAAATTGTCATTTTAATTGCATTCATATAAACCACTCCTGAAGGTTTCATTATGTATTGCCTTTGTCTGCCCATTATTTCTGACGTAAGAACGCCTCATAAGCACGGATAAAATCGTCATTAACACCTTGCTTATTTTTGTTATTAAGTTCGGCCGCTAAATCAATATGAAGCGCTTTATATCGTTGCCAAAATCTGGCCTGGCGCTGCGCTGGATTAACTCTGTCGACGAAACTGCCACCAAAATCTGTTGCTTCTATATTTTGTGGCGCTAGTTGTTGCAACAAGCCTTCCATCGCGCCACCGGCGCCAGCGACGATTGCAGATTCATGCCGGCTAATGTCAGCAAAAGCTTCGGCAATGGCCTGTTTCGCAGGCATAAAACTACTGCCTGGGCGGTTAAAAAGATTATGAAAAGCATCATCAATATTGGCGGAGAATTTCAGCGGGTTATTTTCACGCTGTTGGAATGTCGTTTGATTCACTCTAAATGTACTTTTAACATTCGAACGCTCACGCATCACCTCAATGACACCATGCAAGGATTGCTGAAACGCTTGGCCCAATTGTTCCCACCATTGCACAGAATTCATTAACTGTTGATTGGCTTCAGAAACGCCAAGCCCTCGAAGAAACGCAAGAAGGCAAGCTGGAGCATCATTGATGTTTTGCTGTGGTTCTATCGTATTAACGCGAGTCGCTACCGGCTTTGCCTGTGGAATTTCTGGCAAACCTTCGCTTTCTGTATTCAACCAGTCTGAGCCCCAGTCATCAGGGATAAGTGCTGTTGGTGCTGAAAAGTGGTCATCAAGTGTCATTTCACGTTGACGATTCTGAGCATGGTTACCCTCTGCACTATTAGCAGATTTAGGAGAGGCAACAGAATTAGAAGCGTTAATGGAATTAGTGGAAAATGTACTCACTGCGACATCCGCAATCGGAATGCCTGATAACGAAGACTGTCGCACGGCTGATGGTGTTGTTACATCTAAATTAACATGCGCGGTATTGTTAACCTTTGAATCATTGTCAACCAGTGCAACCTGGATCTCATAATCTCCCATACACAATACGTCGCCGTGTTGCAATACATGACGATTTCCTTGCCCCAACGCATCAACAGAGCGGTTAACAAAAAGTCCGTTGGTCGACTTATCTTCAACGCTAAATTCGCCATTTACATGGCATATAAGAGCATGTACGCCAGAGACAACGCGTTCTGGGTCTGGTAAAAACCAATCTGCCTGCTCGGAACGACCTAATGTTCCCCCTGCTGCATCAAAGCGTTTAACCGCTACTTGCCTAGGTGATAAACGGTGATAACTCACTACTGACAACTCTAGTAACATATCCCTTTGCCCCACATAACACCCCTGCTCGTCAGCATTTAAAACACAATTCATTTACTCTTAATGGGTGGCAAAGATTAAGTTAAATTTATTGTTGCGTCAACATTGCATCAATTAACATTTACGCAAATACAAAAGTGACTATCGTCTTTTTTTGTGAAATAATTGCTCGATAAAATTTAACGCATTGATTTAAACTTGCGAATATCTGGCAGAACAAGGAGTTAATTATGACGGAGCAGGACACAACCAGCGTTGACGGCTTGACGACAGATATTGCTGCAGACAACGATAAAACACGCTACGCAGTTAAACCAACGTCGCGTGCTAAACCAGCCGATACCGCGCTGGCCACAATAGAAGAAGGCATGCTAATTAAAGAGCGTTATTTACTGGAAAGTAAAATTGGCTCTGGCGGTATGAGTGACATTTATCGTGCTACCGATCTGTTTTTACAAAAAGCAGGCGTTGCCAATAGCACAGTGGCAATAAAAGTATTACAACAGCAATTTGTTGACCAGCCAGAAGCTCTGCAACTGCTATTACAGGAAGCCCATAAAACACAGCAACTGTCACACCCTAATATAGTGCGAGTGTTTGATGTCGATTGCGACCAACAACACTACTTCATTGTTATGGAATGCCTGGATGGTGAAAGTCTTGAACAAGTGATTAAACGCTATAAACCGAAAGGTTTACCGTTGAAATCTGCACTTAAATTATTGCAGCAAATAGCAGATGCACTGAATTTCGCTCACCAAACAGGCATTGTGCATGCAGATCTTAAACCTGCCAATATTATGGTTAATCGTGCCGGAGAGGTAAAAGTACTTGATTTTGGTGTGTCACAAAAACTGCAATTAAATCATGATATTTATGCAGCTGAACAACAAAGCCAAACTGCACCACTAAGCGGCTACACACCAGCTTATGCCAGCCCACAGTTATTGTCGGGCAACACACCTTGCGTTGCCGACGATTTATTCTCTTTTGCCTGTTTAAGTTATGAGTTGTTAACCAGTAAACATCCTTTTGAACGACTCCCTGCCGACAAAGCATTTGAACAAAAGAAACAAGCGAGTAAGCCTGCGCATTTAAATATTCTGCAATGGCAGGCATTAAAACAGGCATTACAGTTTGATGCATTGCAACGAAAAAGCAGTATCAGCAAGTTAATGCGTCAGTTTAATGCCCAGTTGTGGCAACACACTGCTGTCGCCGCTGCGGTTTTAGTAACATGCTGGGGTGGCTGGTATTATTATCAACAAAACCAAACCATATTAACTAGCTACGAGCAACGATTGGCTGATACAACAGCAGAGCAGCAACAATATCAAAAGCTAGCCGAGGGCGACGTTAGCCAATTGCTTAATGTAATAGCGTTAGCTGAGACAAACCCGCTGCAACGCGATGCGCTATTAAGACAGCAACAAAATAAAGTATTAATGCATTTTGAACAGCAAATTGATCAACTGATCAGTGATCGTAGCTTTGCATATCCGAATTATCCTGAAATTGAGAAAATACTGGCGCAAGCCAGTGCGCTTTATCCTGATTCACATTATTTAGCCGGATTAAGTGCAAGTATGCTGCGCAGCAAACAAACAGCCATTGATGTATTGCGATCCCAATTAAATCAATTGTTACTCAATCAACAATATCAAAAACAGAATGATGCGCCAGATCTGTATAACATTAAGGCCGCACTAAAACGCGTCGATTTAAATTACGTTATAGAACCCGACACTGAAGAAACTGCAAGCTATATCGCCGCTTTTGAACAAGCAGTCTCGAGCAATGATGCCATCGCACTGCAGCAGCTTATTATGGCTGGAGAGCTAATTTTTGCGCAGCATCAAGACACGGCTGAATTAGTAACAAAAGGCCAGCAGCTAGCCAGTGCCGTTGATGCTATGGCATCTTATCGCAGAGCCGTTGAATTAGGTAATGCGGAAAGTTTCCCCTATCAGGCAGCAGAGTTATTTTACCAGCATAGTTTTTCTACCATGACTAACGAACTTGCTGTCAGCGAAAAAGCGGCTGAAATAGATGCAGTCTATGAAAAGCTTCAGCAATTTAGTTCGCTAGTTCCAAACGACTTTTCATTACATGTTGCCCTGCGTCGCAAGCTGGCTGATAAGTACCTTAGTTTGTCCGGACAACTATTACAGTCTAACCAGGTGCGAACAGCAGAACGTTTAATGCGTCGTGCAAATGAACTGATGAGTAGTGTAAATAGTTAAGTTAGCGAAAAGCATCAACACCCTCGCATAATTGCTGTATGCCCAGCAAAGTGCGGGGGGTCGTGCGATACAAATAATCTGCATTTACCGATAAAAACTGATGTTTTTGTACTGCAGGTAGTGTTACAAACCGCTGCCAAAAGCTGAAATCCGCAGCAAAATTAGGCCGCACCGGTTGAATGATAACCTCAGGCCTTGCTGCAACAACCTGCTCTATTCCCACCTGTGGATAGTCGCCTTTAACGTTTCTAAAAGTATTGTCCGCTGCACATAACGTTAGCATTTGCTGCGGCCAGGCATTGTTCGCGACGGTGCTAACTGGAGCGGTTCCCATAGCAAAGAATACGGGTACAGGAGCTTTATGCTGATACTTACTGCGCAGCGCTGATAATTGGCGAGTAAAACGATTTGCTTCTTCATTCGCGATGTCTTGCATGCCTACTCGCTTTCCTATCATGCGAAGTTCTTTAGCAATATCTTCCAATGTAATGGGATCTGAAAAGGCGACGTTAACGCCAAATTGTTGTAAGCGCTTTATATCTGACTGCGGATTCCCTGTACGCCATGCAATGACTAAATCGGGCTTTAGTGCCAGTACCGCTTCTATATTAACGCTGGCATAACTCGCTACACGAGGTAACGTTTGTGCTTCGGATGGAAAATCACTGTAATCACTTACTGCAACGAGTCTGTCTCCTGCGCCGATGGCGTATAGCATTTCGGTGATATGAGGCGCCAGCGCGACAATGCGTTGCGGGTTGGGTTCTGCCTGTGCAGCAACATTAAACAAAACACAGAGCAATAATAGTTGCCTCACCAATCCACTCCACGCTGCGCCTTAATGCCATGGTCAAACGCATGTTTAACGTTTTGCACCTCGCTAACCGTATCTGCAAGTTCAATTAGACGGCGATGACACGCCCGTCCCGTAATAACAACATGCTGTTTTACCGGTCGGTTTAGCAAGGCCTTTTCTATGCGCTCTAGAGATAAATAGTGGTAACTCAGCATGTACGTCAGTTCATCTAACAACACCATGTCAATTGACGGGTCAGCTAAGAATCGCTCTGCCTGCAACCAAACGCGCTCTGCTGCATCGATGTCAGCAGCTTTGTCCTGAGTGTCCCAGGTAAAACCCGTTGCCATTACGGCAAATTGAACACCATGCTCCTCAAGTAAGTTACGTTCGCCGCACTCCCAGCTGCCTTTAATAAACTGCACCACCGCTGCAGTAAACCCATGTCCAACCGCGCGCGCAACCGTACCAAAACCTGAAGTAGACTTTCCTTTACCATTACCGGTAATCACCAGTAACAATCCTTTGTCATCTGTGGCCGCAGCAATAGCGCTATCAACCTGAGTTTTTAGTCGCTGCTGACGTTCACGGTGGCGTTGTTGTTTTAGCTGTTCTGTTGTCATATCACTTCGCTATAGCCGTTGCCGGCGCATGATTAAAAGAAAAAATATACTGCCCACTAACGACGTAATAACACCCAGTGGAATCTCCTGCTGTGGCAGCACTGTACGTGCTACATTATCCACCCAGATCATAAACAATGCGCCAATAATGGCTGAGCCAAATAACAATCGTACTGATGTAACACCAAAAAAATGTCTAACGATATGCGGCACCATTAACCCGACAAAGGCGATACCACCACATTGTGAAACTATACAAGCGGTTAACAGTGCTGTTGCTAATAACAAAACCAAACGCAAACGTAAGGTATTCACTCCAAGTGTACGGGCGCTTTCATCACTGAGTAATAAGGCGTCAAGCTGACGGCGCAGTGCCAGCGCCAGTAAAAGTACTAGTAATACTATAGGAGCTAGCAGCAACACACTTAACCAGTCGGTTCGGCTTAAACTCCCCATTAACCAAAACATAATGCGATTTGCGGCAAAGGGTTCAGCAAAGTAGAGTACAAAGCTGCTAATCGCACTTAGCATAAAAGATACTGCCACGCCGGCCAGTAAAGTAATTTCTACTTTGCGCCAGTGTTGTCCGGCACACACTACAAAAACCAGTAACACCGCAAACAATGCCCCAACAAATGCACCCAGCGCCATACTAATAAGGTGTGGCGGCAAGACAACGCTCACCAAGGTAGCACCTAAGCCTGCTCCGGCCATCAAACCAAACAGATAGGGATCCGCTAATGGATTACGACTGGCGTTTTGCAAAATAGCGCCGGAAATGGCTAAACCGGCGCCGACTAACACCGCACAGAGCAATCGGGGTAAGCGGATTTGAAAAATTATTGTTTCGGTTAAGTCTGACTGCGTAGCATGACCAACCAACACGTTAAATACATCGGTCAAAGAGATATTCACACTACCTAATGTCAGACTTATTAGCATACTGGCAAGTAATAACAGTATAGATAACCCCATGGCCAACCGATAATGCCGTTTTAACATCAGTGGGCTCCTTGGTTAGGCATAAACGTGACCTGGAGCTTGTTAAGCAACGGGTGCATTGTTACCTCGCAGGCTAAGCCAAACACTTGTTGCAGTAACTCACTTCGCAACACCTGCTCCGGTGTGCCAAAAGCACACTGCTGACCTTGGTTTAATAGCAGTATTTTGTCGCAATATAACGCTGCAAGGTTAAGATCATGCAGGCAAGCTAACGCGGGAATACCCAAGCCGCTAACAAGCTGAAGTACCTGATGCTGATACAATACATCTAAATGATTTGTCGGTTCATCCAATAACAACAATGCAGGTCGTTGCACTAGTGCACGGGCAATATAAAGCCGCTGGAGTTCACCACCAGATAAGCTATCAATCAGTTGATTAGCTTTACCGTTTAAACCTACCTTTTGCAAAGCTTGCGCAACGATGTGTCTATCGTGACTATGATTTAACTCAAACCAGTTTTTATGAGGTAACAGCCCCATAGTCGCAACTTGCTCAACCGTGAGCGCAAACAAAGGTGCGGGGTTTTGACTAACAACGGCGACAGTTTTAGCCAGCTCAGCCGTTTTATAGTGCAGTAAGGGGCGTTGTTGTAGCAGAATTTGTCCGTTGTCTGCGGCTAATGCCCCCTGTACAACGCGCAATAAGCTGCTTTTTCCTGCGCCATTGGGGCCTATAACACCAATAAACTCGCCTGGAGCCAAAACAAAATTAACATTTTGTAGCACCGCTTGGTTTCCAAGCGTAAGCGAAACAGCTGACAGCTTTAGCAAAACCCACTCCTGACAATAGCAGCAGAGAGCCTTACACAAAGGCACTGGTGCTGCTGTGAACTCCCGCACAGAGGCGTAACTAGGGCTTAGGCAGGTCTCCTGACTTAAAGTGATAACCCACAATCGCCTTCCCAGCCCTTAGGGCCAGTGGCATTTGATTGCAGCACTTATTACAGTTGCGGGGACAGTGCAGGCATTTCACCTGTTTCCCTTTTAAGCAGGCATAGCCTACACCAAAGCAAGACGTAGTGTACCAGAAAACATTTTATCTGGACAAAGTGAAACCGCCAGCAATAAGCTGGCGGTTTTGGATGTGCGAAGTAATGTTACTCTAACGCGCTAAGCAAGGTTTTATCTAAGCCATCTTCGGTCAGTATCTTAACAACAGCCTGACAATGCTCAACGGTAAAATCGCCTTCAGCAATTTGCGTATTTAACATGTTACGGCGTTTCATCACTATATCAGCAACCATTTTTTGGTTTGCCCCGTCAACGCCGCCCATTTTGCTGTAAAGCTTATCCAAATAGGGATATAAACTTTTCTCTGCATCATAAGCCGCAGAACGCACAGCAGGATGGAAATCTTCACACGCGTTTAAATTCAGCAAGTAAAAATTCAGATAACCGGCAACGGTCACCAGTTTGTAATCTTGAGTATTTGCTACAGCGGCCGAGGAAAACGCTACGGCAGCAATCATTGCACTGGCCCATTTTTTCATTATGACGTCCTGTTTTTCATCTAGCACTGCTGTTCAATCTAACCAGAAAGTGCTGTTTTTGCAATGTTAAGTTGCTAAAAAGCGTGTATGCCATTTTACTGTAGTATAACTTTGTTGCTGTACTAAAGCCTTATTGTCTATTCATACGGTATGTGCGAAATATAGTTTATAACACTGCAATTTCAGGATCCCTCATGCAAGCACGTAATTTATCAATATTTACGCTGTTATCGGCGATAAGCTATGGCGCATTAGCAACATCACCAATACCAGAACTACAGTTAACGAAACAAATTACGCTATCGGGTTTGTCAAGCGGCGCCTACATGGCTGGACAATATCACCAAGCTTTCGCTGAACAAGTAGAAGGTGTTGCTATGCTGGCTGGAGGGCCGGTGTATTGTGCTCAAAATAGTCTTGGTCTCGCCTTAGAGCATTGCTTTAACAAAGCCACCAGCGCGCCAGATCTTGAAGCTATTGAAAACTACTTAACTGAAAAGCGCCAAACGCAAAAGCTGGCACCATTGTCTGCTCTTGCTGATGACAATGTATGGATATTTAGTGGTACGAAGGACACTACCGTACATCCCAAGCTAGCTCAGGCGCTGTATAAACAGTATACGCAGTGGGTGAAACCCGAGCATATTGTGCTGATTAATGACATGGCTTTTGGTCATACCTTTCCAACAGACAGAACTGATCTTGGGGCCTGTGACATATCAGAACCACCTTATCTGGCCAGTTGTCATTACGATGCGGCAGGCGCGTTACTACAACATTTACTGGGCACTATCAAAGGCAAAAGTGAAACATCAACTGGTAACCTATTAAAAATTAACCAGTTTCAGATGTCCGAAGCGGCAAAAAGCACCCTGGCTGAAACAGGCTACTTATACGTGCCACAAACTTGTGCTGCAGGTGCATCGTGCCGGCTACATGTTAGTTTTCATGGTTGCAAGCAAGATGCGGCCAGTGTTGGTGAGGCCTATGTTGCTGGCACCGGTCTGAATAACTATGCTGACACCAATAATATTGTAGTGCTTTATCCACAAACCACGGCAAGTAGTATTAACCCGTTTAATCCAAACGCGTGTTGGGATTGGTGGGGTTACACTGGCTCTGAGTATACCACCCGCGACGGTAGTCAGTTGCAGGCTGTATATCAGTTGGTGCAAGCGTTACAGCATTAGAAAAATGTCGACCAGGACAAAAACGCTGACAGCCCGGTATCACGATCAGTTAACGGGCTGTTGCTAATGCTGCTGTCATACCAATGATGCTCGATACCGAGTCGGGTCATTCCACCGAAAAATAATGGCGTACTAAAAGACACTCCTGCATTGTAATTAAAAGCGCCTCCGGCGTTATAAGCCAGACGATCAGCGGTAGCTTCTTCTACCGGAACACCGTAATAGTAGTTAATCAACTTGTTATCAGAATAACTAACACCCACTTTAGGCTCAATCACAACAGGACCTGCCCGATAGCTATAGCTCAATGCTAGTTTTGACTCCTGTCCATTGGAGTTGCCCAACAAATCAAATACTGTATCGGCTTCGAGCAACCAGGCTTGTTGGCGCAGTTGCACACCAAACCCGCCATCAAGTGAATTTTTTCTTTTTGCCATGCCCACAAACACACTGCTGTCAGACTGGTCAAACCCGGCAAATCTCGGTGCAAGCTTTGCGCTAAAACTAATATTGCCAAAATCTACCAGGGTGTAACTGGCAAAAGGTCCGTAAACTGACAATTTTTCACCGCGATATCCTAATATAGGTAACGGTATTGTACGGTTACTATACCCACGATAAATCTCCTGATTTACGCCAATACCAATGCCATACAAAAATCCCTGAGGGGCAGCATTTTGCGCCAACGCAGAAGTAGTGCATAGCATGGCAACACCTAAAACTGCTGCTGAAAAATAACGACTCACGCTCATTTGATAACCTTATATTAAATAATATTCTGCACATAACAGCACAGGTTGCTGACAATTTGATTACGCAATTCAATGCCAAACCGATCTATCAATGATGCTATCCCCTGCACGGCGCAAACACCCTCTAAAATGATTCATTGATAGCAAATGAGTTTGTTAAATAGCTTAACCAATTAGCAATACGAGTAGTCCCAGCGCCAATATTATTACTGTCGCAACAGCCAGTTTATTCGCTAACGCCCTCCCACCAAGCACAAACACGAGTGCCCATTTAACCACCGTGTTACTCAACGCCGCTATCGTAACGGCACCTGCGGCTAATGCTAAACCGTCAGGTGTGCGTTTGGCATATTCTGCCATCGACAAGCTAATTGCATCAACATCTGTCAATCCAGCGATGGCAGCAAGTAAGTACAGCCCTTCATCAACTGCATATTGTTCCGTAAGTTTGACCAATAACAAAATGCCCGCGAAGGCCGCGCCAAATTTTATCGCTGCAAGCAAGCTAAAAGGGTTAGCCATTTTAACTGCACTTTGCTGAGGTGCTTGAAAACGCTCTCTGCCTCGCCAATAGTGAAATGCAGCTAATATTGCTACCGCCGCAGCCATCGTACTAAAAGGCACTAGCAAGTACGTCAATAACGGGTCAAAAACGATACTCACCATCACCAACACACGAATAAACATCACTAACCATGCCAATAATACGCCACAGGCTTGTGTGTTGGCTGCCAGAGGATCGCCCTCTAACTTCGAGCTGCGAGCAAAACTTAGGGTAACTGCCGTTGATGATGCCAAACCACCACTGATTCCCATTAATACACTGCCACGCGCACTGCCTAACCATCGCACCGCGACATAGCCAAGCAAGGAAATTGACGAAATAAGAATAACTAAAAGCCAAAGCTTGTAAGGATTGAGAGCTTGCCAGGGATCAATAGGGTGATTAGGTAGCAACGGCAATACAATAAAACTGGCGATGAGCAGTTTCACGCCAGCGTATAAATCATCAGTGCCTATTTTACTTACCATTCCATGCAAAGGCTGTTTAAACGTTAATACAGCCGAAGTTAAAATTGCCAGCATCACGGCAAGTTCAGCGTAACCATACATTACAGCGCCGCCCAACAAAGATACCGTAATGGCACTAACCTCTGTGGTTATCCCCGCTGCTGCGGTATTTTTGTTTTCCAACACATAAGCAGTCATCACCGCAACCGCGACAACAAAAATGGTAATAATAAATACCCAGTGTGACTGCAAATTTAATGACAGCCAGGCAGAGACGGCACCCGCCTGAGCAAGCAAAATAAAGGTTCTTAACCCGGCAAAGCTGGTTGGCTGCTCGTCACGACGATGCTTTTCACGCTCGATACCGACTAAAGCCCCTAACATCAGTGCAATTAAAAAATTTTGGACTATTGCAAAATCGAACTCTGACATTTTGTTTAAACTCAGTTATTTAGCTTGTTTCAATCCCAGCATAGCCTAGTTTGCACGGTGTGGGCAGTACAAGGAAAACAAAGAGTTAAATTGAGCAATTCCAGCTAGCACGTTACACTCGCAGCCTGAAATTTTGTTAGTGAGTTTAGTTATGGCATTAAAAGCCACGGTATTTAAAGTGCAGTTGCAAATTGCGGACATGGATAGACATTACTATCAGGATCATAGCCTGACATTGGCACAGCACCCATCTGAAAACGACGAGCGAATGATGGTTCGCCTGCTAGCATTTATATTAAACGCCAGTGAAACCTTAAGCTTTACCAAAGGGCTGAGTACGGAAGATGATGAGCCAGAACTTTGGGATAAGGCCTTAAGCGGTGAAATTAACCTATGGGTAGAATTTGGTCAAAGTGACGAAAAATGGCTACGTAAAGCCGCAGGTCGGGCTAAACAGGTGCAGTTATTCTGCTACGGTGGCCGCAGTGTGCCCGTTTGGTGGAAAAACAACGAACAAGCACTAGCCCGTTATCAAAACTTAACCGTGATTGAAATCCCCGAAGACGCGGTAAAAGCCATAGCAAAGCTGGTCGATCGAAACATGAGTTTGCAATGCAATATCAGTGAAAATCAGATTTGGCTATCAAATGCGGATCAAAGTGTTCTTATCGAGCCTGTGCCGCTAAAAGCGGCACAGATTTAGTACTTACTAACTTAAACGCGGATCAGTTTGCGTTATCCCGTTTTGCTTAGCGTTATCTGCAACAAACTGCAGCAAAGCGGGATAGTCGTCCAGTTCAACCAATTCACGAAACAGTGTCCAATCAATTAAACTGTATAATGCCATCGCGACATAATCCCACTTGGCAAACTCTGCATTTGCAGCCTGCTGCTCCAGCACATACAACGAGGTCGCTACCCGCTCGCGTTGTAAATTGAAAAACAATTTATCTTCAGCGGTATCCATACCACTGCGGTTGCACTGAAGTAACATAACCAAAGAGTCACTCACAGCATTGATGACGATAAGCTGGTTTTCCTGATACCAGTTAAGCGCGGTGAGGGCCAGCTTTGCAGATAAATAGCGAAAAATAACACCTGAATCAAATATCACCTGTGCGTCGTCTTCCAACATTGGAATGCGCAATGTCGGGTTTATCGATGCTAATATCTCGCGATCAGGCCCGGCAAAAATATTCAAGTTAATAAACTCATAAGGACGACTAGCCAACAGTAAGCGAATACGCCGGACATAGGGTGACGTTTGTGAGCCATATAATTTCATCTTAATTCCTTATTCGGTAACTTATTCGGTTCATTAGTCGCAATGTTATACCTTAGCGTGTTAAGGCTAAATCCACTAACCAAGGCAGTGCCACAGATCACCGTAGCCGCGCCCACTAGAGTATGCCAGCCTATAATCTCGTCTAAAAAAACGTGGCCCCAAAGTACGCCAAATACAGGGATAAGAAACGTCACTGTTAGTGTGGGTGTCGCACCTAAATCCTGTACCAGTCTAAAATACAACAAATAAGCCACGCCTGTGCAAACAACACCCAATGCCAGCACTGCAAGTAAACTCTGTTGTGCCGGTTCAGTAACGGGTAGCGGTATAAACCAAAGAAGTGGTAGCAGCCACAAACTTGCGCCCCACATACTGCCATGTGCATTAATAAAGGTAGGTACCGGTTTAGCCAAACGCGTATACCAGGTAGCAATGCCGTAACAACATGCCGCTCCAGCTGCAGCAGCAATAGCGGTTAACGCGGCAGGATCAGTAACAATGGCGTCAAAGCCGACTAAAATAGCAACACCACAAATACCTAAGAATAAACCCAGTACCATTCTTATTGACATTTTTTGGCGAAAAAACAACCAACCGATTAATGCCCCCCAAAGCGGAGCTGTAGCATTAAGCACCGCCAGTAATGAGGCAGTTAACGTTTGCGCTGCGTAAGCAAAAAGCAAAAAAGGTAAGGCGGTATTAAACAAGCTTAACAACACAAAATGCATGGCGAATTGCCTTAGCGGAAGTGCGCGTTTAAAGGCAATAGCCACTAACGCTAGAAACACTGCTGCTGACAACACCCTACCAAACATCAACCATGCGGGGCCTAGCTCTGGCACCGCCATCCGCATAAATAAAAAAGACGCGCCCCAGATAGCCGCCAACAAAAATAATCGCGCCAGGCTGGCCAAATCCATCGCACTCTCCCATGTTAAAATTATGCTGTAAAAGGCGTAAATAATTTGCCCGTCGATATTGCCAAGCTATGCAACTTTATTGCATAATCATTACGCTTCATTTTTGCTTTATAGCTTTTGGCCCACGCGATTGCGTGGGCTTTTTATTTGCGGTAAGAGAACTTAACTATTAGCCTTTGTCGTCGTGGCCTATTCTACTGGCAACAGCGCCTGTTTGCTGTTGGTACTTAGCATCAAGTCTTTTGTTGTATGGTCTGTCGGCAGGTCCCGTCATCAATTCAAAGTTAAGCGCACCAATTTTCATCTTTGGCCGAAGCGCCAAAGGCAATTTTCCGCTGTTATAAAATTCCAGCACAATATTTCCAGACCAACCCGGATCAATACGATGTGCTGTGACATGCACCATTAAGCCTAACCTTGCCAGAGACGAACGACCGTCAAGCCAACCGACAATGTCATCCGGAAGTGTTACCGATTCCTGTGTCATTGCCAATGCCAACTCACCCGGATGCAAAATAAACTTGTCACCATCTGCAATATGTATTTCATCACTCATTACGCTGTTTAACGCTTTATCTACTTCTGCCCGTGGGCCACTTAAATCGATGTAAGGTGCGGCATGAGCCTGAAATACACGGAATTTATTACCCAGCCGAATATCAACACTTACGCCACTAATCATATCGACGTCGGGCTTAGGCTCGATAATAATTTTGCCTTCAGCTAAATAGCGCTCTATATCTCTGTCACACAGTCTCATGTTAATCGTCCGTTATAATAATTTCAGGTTGGCTTGCTGCTGTTGAAGTTGCTTGCCAATGCAGAGCCAACAACATTTGTCGGCAGATGGTACGGTAAATTTCAGCCACTGGCTGCTGCTTTAATACAGCAGGCACGCCAAGATCAGCTTGCTCACGAATATGCTTTTGCAACGGCAGCTGCCCCAGCACGGGCACCTGATAGCGTTCTGCCAGTACAAAACCGCCTTGGGTGCCAAAGATGTCATCATAAGCACCACACTGACTGCATTGATAAAAACTCATGTTTTCAATCAATCCCAACAGTGGAATATTAACCTGCCTAAACATACTGATAGCTTTTTCTGCATCACTTAATGCAACATCTTGCGGTGTTGTCACGACAACAGCAGCGGTAACCGGCAGCTTTTGAGACATTGTCAGTTGAATATCGCCGGTACCGGGTGGCATATCGACAATTAAATAATCCAGGTCTGGCCAAAGGGTTTCGTTTAGCAGCTGTAACAACGCCTGACTCGCCATAGGGCCCCGCCAGACAGAGGCTTGTTGTGGGTCGACTAAAAATCCAATGGATTGCAAATAAACACCATGAGCAAATTTGGGTTGCATCAGTTTATTATCTGATGAACTGATTTTCTCACCGCTAAGCCCCAACATGGTGGGAATTGAGGGACCATAAATATCTGCATCTAGCAGGCCAACCTTAGCGCCTTCCAGCGCCAGTGCCGCAGCCAAATTAACCGCCGTGGTCGATTTACCCACCCCTCCTTTGCCAGACGCGACAAGAATTATCTGTTTAATGTTTTTGTAAGTCGGTGGTAGTGCCAGTTGATAATCCAGCGCCAGCTGGTAATGAAATCCTGCGGCATCTAAAGCCTGCTGCAATGGCTCAGCGATAGACGTTAAAGGTAAATCCAGTGTGATCTGCAGTGTATTTTTTATCAGTCGGACGCGTGCAAGAATTAATGACAGCGGTGCGCCTGTATCGGGCAACGGCCAATGATGCAATAACTGCATTACAGCTTCAGGTAGAGGCTCAGTTTTGGCAGATTTAAACCAGTTAAACATCAGCAAGTTCCAAATTCAGGCTTTAACACGTTTTTTTAACGGATCCGGCCGTTGGCGGGTGCGGATCGACAGCAGCTAGTGTATCATTTAACGAAATTTTTTCAGTTATTTATGTAAAAGAGCAACGCTTAATGTCGACACGGAAAATTCTTGTTACCAGCGCTTTACCCTACGCCAATGGTCCAATTCACTTGGGTCACTTATTAGAATACATTCAAACAGATATCTGGGCGCGGTTTCAAAAAGCCCGTGGTCACGAATGCTATTACGTGTGCGCTGACGATGCACATGGCACACCTATTATGCTAAAAGCGCAGGAACGGGGTATTACGCCGGAGCAAATGATTGCCCAAACTAATATTGAACATCAGGCTGACTTTGCCGGTTTTGCTGTCAGCTTTGATAATTATCACTCAACGCACAGTGACGAGAACCGTGAATTCGCAAACTTAATTTATACAAAACTAAATGACGCAGGCTACATTAAGCGTAAAACCATCAGTCAGCTGTTCGACCCGGAAAAGCAGATGTTTCTGCCTGACCGCTTTGTTAAAGGCGATTGCCCAAAATGCGGCGCACTGGATCAAAACGGTGACAGCTGCGATGTCTGTGGCGCGACTTATAGCCCGACCGAAGTTAAGAATGCCCGCTCTGTGGTATCCGGCGCTACGCCGGTATTAAAAGACTCCGAGCACTATTTTTTCGATTTACCCGCTTTTAGCCAGATGTTGCAAGACTGGACCCGCAGCGGCAGCTTGCAGGAAGAAATGGCCAATAAGCTGCAGGAATGGTTTAAAGACGGTCTGCAAATGTGGGATATCAGCCGTGATGCGCCCTACTTCGGCTTTGAAATCCCTGGCGCACCGGGCAAATTCTTTTATGTATGGTTAGACGCGCCTATCGGCTATCTGGCCAGCTTTAAAAACCTGTGCGATAAAACCGGTATCGACTTTGACAGCTTCTGGAAGCTGGACTCCGATGCCGAGGTGTATCACTTTATCGGCAAGGATATTATTTATTTTCACAGCCTGTTCTGGCCTGCCATGCTGCATGGCGCTGGTATGCGCAAGCCTAACGCTATCTTTGCCCACGGCTTTGTTACGGTAAACGGCGCTAAGATGTCAAAATCGCGCGGTACCTTTATTAAAGCACGCACCTATTTGGATCATTTAAACCCAGAGTATCTGCGCTATTACTTTGCCTCTAAGCTAAGCAGTAGCATTATCGATTTGGATTTAAATCTGGATGACTTTAGTCAAAAGGTCAACGCCGATTTAGTGGGTAAAGTCGTCAATATCGCCAGCCGCTGTGCGAGTTTTATCACCAAACGTTTTGACGGAAGCTTATCTGCCACCGTTGCTGAACCAGCGCTGATGACTGAGTTTGTCAACGCAGGAGAAAGTATTGCCGAGAGTTTTGAAAATCGTGAGTTTGCCCGTGCTATCCGTGACATTATGACACTGGCAGACAAAGCGAATCAGTATATTGATGCTAAAGCGCCCTGGGTGCTGGTGAAAGATGACAGCAAACAGCAAGAAGCACACGACGTTTGCTCAATGGGCATTAACCTGTTCCGTGTTTTAATGCATTACTTAAAGCCAGTATTACCATTGATGGCAGCAGAGACTGAAGCCTTTTTAAATAGCGAGCTTAACTGGAGTAATTATAAACAGCCGTTAACCAACCACGCTATCAACCCGTTTAAAGCGTTAATGCAACGCGTCGATCCGGTTAAGATTAATGCCATGCTGGAAGCATCCAAAGAAAACCTACAACAACAGACAGTTACTACTGACACCACCGTGGGTAAAACTGCTAAGGTTCAAAAGGCTTCGAATACTGAGCGTGAGCCTATCAGCGATACTATCAGCATTGACGATTTTGCAAAAATTGATTTGCGTGTTGCGAAAATTATCAAAGCCAGCGCCGTTGAAGGTGCAGATAAACTGGTACAGCTGCAGTTGGATATTGGTGGTGGTGAAACAAGACAAGTATTTGCAGGTATTAAAGCCGCATATAGTCCCGAGCAGTTAGAGGGTCGCTTAACAGTAATGGTTGCCAATCTGGCACCACGTAAAATGCGTTTCGGCCTATCTGAAGGCATGGTGTTAGCCGCTGGCCCTGGTGGCAGTGATTTGTTTATTTTGTCACCAGACGAGGGTGCACAACCCGGTATGCGAGTAAAATAACGCTTCAGGCAGCGTTAGCTGCCTGTCTTTTATCGAAGGCAAAGGATGAGCACAAAAAGCCCCTATCGCAGTTTTAGCGCGCTATTTCTAACAACCCTGTTAATGCTGGTGGCACAAGGCTCGCTATCCACTTATTTGGGTCTATCCCTAGCCCAACAAAACGTCGATTCTATTTGGATTGGCGCACTGATGTCCTGTTACTACCTCGGACTAGTGCTGGGTTCTAAACTTGGCCATAAAGTCATTGCTCAGGTAGGTCATATCCGCGCTTTTGTTGCCAGTGCGGCAATAGTCAGCGCCTGCGCCATGACACATGTGCTGACTAACCAACTGGAAATATGGCTATTAATGCGTATCATCGTTGGTATGGGCATGATGTGCCAATACATGGTGCTAGAAAGCTGGCTAAACGAGCAAACTGAAAGCTCACAGCGCGGTACCGTATTTGCCTTTTACATGATAACGTCTTATTTGGGTATGATTGGCGGCCAGTTAATGTTAAGCCAATTCCCAGAGCTGGGCATCTCGCCGTTACTGATAATTAGTATGTGTTATTCGTTGTGTATTGTGCCTATCGCTTTGACTAAACGGATACATCCCGCGCCACTTCAACCTGCACCGCTAAAAATTTTGGCGTTTTGGAGGCAAGTACCCCAATCACTGACTGCCGTTACCGTAGCAGGCATGATGGCGGGTTCGTTTTACGGTTTGGCGCCAGCGTATGCTGCCAGCAAAGGCATGGAAACTGAACAGGTAACCCTGTTTATGTCGATGACCATTCTGGCTGGACTATTAGCACAGTGGCCAATGGGTAAAATTTCAGATCGGATCCCACGTAGTCGTATACTGCGATTTAATGCTGCGGCGCTTACCATTTTGACATTACTAATTGCACTGCTACCACTAACGGGTATCGCATTACTGTTAGCAACATTTTGCTATGGCATACTGGCATTTACGCTTTATCCCATCGCGTCGGCGTTTGCCAATCAAAATGTAGAGCAAAACGATCGCGTAGCATTATCTGCGACGATTTTACTAACATTCGGCTTAGGGGCTTGTTTTGGCCCCTTACTGGCATCTACATTAATGCAATTTATCGGCCCAGCCATGCTGTATGCGTTTATAAGCTGTTGCGCATTCACCCTGTTTTTAAGGTTGCTAAGAGTTAACTATACCCAGAAGCAGGTAAAACGCATGCTGGACCAGCAGCAAAATGCTCAATTCAAAATGGGCTCAGGTGATTTAGTATCATCTCCGTTGGCAGCCGCACTGGATCCCCGCGTTGATGAAGATACCGTTATGACCCAAATGCATGATGAAGACTTTATCGCTGCTCGCCGACAAGTACCGGCAGGCTATGACGAAGATATTGAACAAGAAGTAGCTGATGATAGTTTTGACGCCTTAGTAATATCAGAGTCAGAGTCAGCCAACCAGAGCAATAATTAACGCCGCCATACTTGGGCGTTAATTATTGTTCATAATAACTTTATTCCATAGGTTTTGATTTTTGACAAAGGAAAAGTATTCGTCTGGATGCCAGCATTTGGGTACCAAAGGCATTTTTTTACGTTCTTCGAAATTAGAGACTAGCTGGCTAAGTATCTCCAATAATCGGTCTTCACTGATTCTTTCTAACTTTTTTCTCGCCTGCGGGTAATACAAGTTATTCTCTACACCAATTATGCAACCTTGAGCTGACACGTTATACGTTAAATTACGGGTAACCATTCGGCAAATTGGCTGGCGAATATCTGCCGGATAAAGACCGGTTACAATCGCATATTCATAGCGGTCTAAATCTTGTCTATCTGAGTCTTTTGGTATGTAGGTTATGCCAAAACCTTGCGGAAACACGCCGGTAATGGCAACTAATGCATCTACGGCGACCTTGCTGTATACCCCTTTTTCTACCCCTTTCTCTAAAACAAGCACGACTTTGGGTAAGGTTTCGTATGCAAAACTCGCCTTGGTAGATAGCACTACCGAGGTATAGATCTGCGGAATTTTAAGCAAATTGCCAATTCCGTGATCGGGTTTAACGGCATTTTTAAGTAGCGACAAGACAAATTGTTGTCGATCATTTTCAAGCTTTACAAACTGATCTCGTTCTTCTCTGGAATTACCGCCGTACTTATCAAGTCCAAGTCCATAAGTAACGTATTTTAAACACTCACGATACGATATCTGCAGTAGTGCCATTCGTTCATCATTTTCCAGCACCCTAAACTCATCGGCACTACCATCAGGACCATGCAGTATAGCGAGCGCGTCAGGATGACAACTACCAATATCCTGCAAGAGCGCTGCCATCAAAAGAGGGATCTGCACATCATCCCGAAACGGATGATACTCACCTACCAATAGTTTTTTTCCGTTACTATCAGCTATTCGCTGCAAGATATAGGCGTTGTTCAGTTCACCATCAGCAATAAGTTTATCTAATAACCGTAAAGACAAAATGGCTTTGTACAAATGTTTACTTTTTTGATTACTTAGCGCTATCTGTTTACCTTCAGTGGGCGAGAGTAACTGAATAGAGCCAAGCAATTTTGCGCTGAGAATATTTGTTTCTTCAACAGACTCGCCTTGGCACAACTTCAGAATATCGTGGCATAGCACCTTTAATGCCGCTATACGGCAATACGCTTCTTCAGTACGAGCCTGCTGAAAAGACTGCATCTCAGCCTGTGCTTGTTGCAGGTTACGTTCAACTAAGGCTAAATCACGTTTTCCAACTTGTTGTTGACGGTTCTCAAACAAGAACACCTGCTGTTCTAACTCAAGTTTATCAGCTTGCTGATCAACAACCTGCTGAAAATACAGCGTGGCCCGCTCATAAATTGAATCAGCAACAACGGTATTGTCTTTAATACGGCTAATAAGCGAAGATACTAATTTGCTGTATGTCGATTTCCCAATGGCGCCTAAAGTCATTCAGCTAAGGTATCCCAATAAAGTTTTAATTACTCTGAAGCTAAAATCGCCGCTATCTGAGATTGTTTTACAACTAGAAATCAAAATGTTAGCACAAGCTTACCTGCAGTAGCATTTGCTGTCATCAATTGATGAGCTTGTTCTACCTGCTGCCAGTTAAAATCTTGCTGCAGTAAAGGTTGAATTGTACGCTGAGCCAATTGCTGCGCAAATGTATGATTAAATGCCTGTACTAAATTCGCTTTATACCTGTTACTGCGGTTACGCAGCGTTGAGCATATAAGTTGGCCACGACGTTTAAAAAGTGGCGTTAAATCCAGCGCGGGCAGCTCCCTTCCACCCATCATTGCGTAGATAATAATTTTACCGTCCATCGCCAACAATGGCATTTCACGGTTTATATACTCTCCAGCGACGGGATCTAAAATAATATTTAGACCATTAGCCCACTTAGAAGCTAATACTTGTTCAAACGCTGTGGTTTTATAATTTATCAATACCTCAGCACCTAAGGCTTTGCACACGACCAACTTATCATCATTGCTAGCCGTTGCCGCAACGTGCGCGCCAAGAGCAGTTGCCAACTGAATAGCTGCAGTGCCTACCCCACTAGCACCGGCATGAATAAGTACCCGGTGGCCAGCTTTAACATTACCAATACTGCACAGTAATTGAAATGCGGTTAAAAACACTTCGGCAGTTGCTGCGGCCTCAGACATGCTATAACCCACTGGCACCGTCATAGCATGGTTTGCCTGAATAACAGCATACTCAGCATAGCCACCGCCTGGAACCAAACCAAACACCGCTTTGCCCAGCCAGCTTTTATGTTGCGGTCCAGTTGCAACAACAATACCAGCTACCTCTAAGCCTAAAACGTCACTTTCACCTTCAGGCGGCGGATAAAGCCCGCGCCGCTGCATTAAATCAGCCCGATTAACGCCTGCGGCGGCAACCTTAACCAACAACTGTTCTGCACTAGGTTGCGGAACCGGGCGCTGTTCAAAAGCTAAGCTGCTGTCTTTACCTGGATTAACAACAGTGATTGCTTGCATTGTGGATGGAATAGTAGCCAAAAGTGACTCCTTTTGTATTTCTATTGACCAGCATGATATAAGTTAGCGTCGCTTTACTAAAAATTCTGCTTTAGCTTTACCCTGCGCTTCTCTACAATGCGCCATTTAGTCTAGCACAGCGTATGAACTGCCATGAAAAAGCCTGCGAACACGTCATCATTGCCTCGTTTAACATTACAGGAAACCCGAGAAAAGTCATTAAAACGGCTTCATCCATGGGTTTTTTCCAAAGCAGTGAAAGCTGTTACAAATGAACCGGGCTGCGGTGCCACTGTTGAGATTGTTAGCAGTAAAGGTGAATGGTTAGCCTACGCCTCCTATTCAGCATCGTCGCAAATTCGTGCTCGAGTATGGAGCTTTAACCAAGATGAACAGATTGATGCGGCATTCTTTGAGCGGCGAATTGCGCGTGCTTGGCAGTTACGCACCGAACTGTTTAACTTGGAGCAAACCACAGGCTTACGGGTTGTAGCCGCCGAATCAGACGGCCTGCCCGGTATTACCATTGATAAGTATGATACGGTATTAGTGTGTCAATTGTTGTCTGCAGGCGCAGACTTTTGGCGTGATAGTATTGTAAAAGCGCTTATCGAATTATTTCCTGGCCACAGTATTTATGAGCGGTCTGACGTTGATGTTCGCAAAAAAGAAGGCCTAAAACCAGTAACTGGTTGGTTACACCTGCCTAGAGACTCCGGCGAAGTTATTATCAAAGAACACGGTATGGCGTTAATGGTAGATATTGTACAGGGCCATAAAACGGGTTTTTATCTGGACCAGCGTGCTAGCCGCGCAGCTGCAAAGCGCTATGCTCAAGGCAAAACCGTATTAAACTGTTTTAGCTATACTGGCACCTTTGGGGTAGCAGCGTTGCAAGGAGGGGCGGTCTCCGTTACCAATGCTGATTTATCAGAGCTTGCATTAAATACCGCATTAAAAAACGCAGAGTTAAATAAACTCGATCTGACTAAATTAAACAATGTGAAATTTGATGTCTTTAAGCTGCTACGCCAATATCGCGAGCAAGGCACGCAATTTGATATTGTTATTCTTGACCCACCTAAATTTGCAGAAAGTAAAGCACAGCTGATGGGGGCATGTCGCGGTTACAAGGATATTAATATGGTTGCCATGCAAATTGTTAAACCTGGCGGCTTATTACTAACCTTCTCGTGTTCTGGTTTAATGGAAGATGGACTGTTTCAAAAAATTGTTGCTGATGCCGCAATTGACGCCAAACGTGATTGCCTGTTTATCGAAAAGTTGAGTCAAGATAGCGATCACCCAATCGCCAGCTTCTATCCGGAAGGTAGCTACCTTAAAGGATTGGTCTGTAAAATTTACTAAGACGACAATGTTAAGCCGTTTTACATAGAGCTTGCCCACGTTTTACGTTAAGCTAAACTGGTCTGACAATTAAAGGAGAAAGTAATGAAATTAGCAGCATTCGTTTTGGCATTGAGTACATTCTCTGTATCAGCGGCCAATTGGCAACTTGATAGTAGTCAATCTAGCTTGCATTTTATCTCTGTTAAAAACGAATTAGTGGCTGAGTCTCATCAATTCAGTCAATTAAGCGGTAAATGGGACGGTGAAAACGCATCAGTTAGTATCCCAGTAAGCAGTATGCAAACTAATATTCCGATCCGCAACGAACGTATTTGGCAATATGTACTGCAGGCTGAAAAGTACAATAGTATTGATGTAAAGGCACCACTAAAAAGCGACAGCATCGCCATGTTGACAGTGAATAACTCTGTATTGGTGGATTTACCGCTGACAGTCACTATTGCCGGTGAAAGCGCCACGTTGTCTGCAAAACTGCGTATTACCAAGCTGAGTGATAGCGTATTACAGGCCAGCACAGAAACACCGCTAATGATGAACATAAACAGCTTTAAGTTAGGTGCTGGTGTGGCTAAGTTGCAGGAACTGGCTGGATTGAAACGAATTGAACCACTGGTTCCGGTTAGCTTTAATGTGCGCTTTGCGCAACAATGAAAAACCAATGACGATGTAAGTGTCATAAATAAAAAAGCAGCTTAAGGCTGCTTTTTTATTGTCTGAATCAGTTTAGTGCCATAAACGCCAGGCCGAGCTGATACACTTCTTCACTTTCCTGACTACAGCGTATCACTTTGGCACTAGCATCCAGCGGAGGAATACTGGCATTGGCTGAATCAAGTCGTACCCGAAGCAAGGTGCCCATTTCTAATGGTTCATCTACATCCACAGACATGCCTGACGCACTCAAGTCACGGCATATTCCATCAACGGTACGCCCCGTTTCAGGATCATTAATCAACAATTGCACTTCGGCATTAACCATCATCCTGAAATAATGCCGGTTATCTCCTTTTGTCAGCATAACGTCTCCCCTTGCTACATCAGCGTTAAGTTATAGAACTTTACATTAGTACTTTAAAACGCAAATAGATATCGCTCCACACTAGAACAAAGTTCACCGATACTCAACCTTTAATCTCGTTTACCGCATTTAGAATGCGTTTTACTGAAATAGGGTACGGCGTTCCCAACTGCTGTGCATGCAGCGACACCTTCAACTCCTCTAGCATCCAATAAATGGCCTTTACCTGTTCAGGAAGCACTGTTGCGCCAGCAAACTTACCCAACAATTTATGGTAAGCGTCGGACGCTTTTTGATATTCGTGCATCAATAACCGGTCACGCTGAGGGTCAACGGGTAATTTCTCTAGTCGCTTATACATGGCTTGCAGATATCGCAATACATCATCGAGGCGGTTTGCCCCATGTGTGCTGACAAACCCTTTAAAAATAAGCTCACTAAGTTGTTGCTTTATATCGCCCTGTGATTGGATATGCGCAAGATCTACTTTGCCCTTCAAACGTTTTTGAATGTCATGGCACAAGGTTAAAATCTGTTCTACCTTTAACGCCGTCGTAACCACGACATCGCCAAGCTCAGCACGAACCGTTTCACGCAGCGCAGCAAACTCAATACTATTTTGTGGCATCGCCGTTTTAGCAACCAACGCATCAACACCTGCTGCAATGCAATCATCTATAAGCTCTAGCACACGGCCAAATGGATTAAAGTACAGCCCCAGTTTGGCTTTATTCGGTAAGGACTCTTGCAGGTATTTCACTGGAGATGGAATATTCAACAATAGTAAGCGACGCATGCCCAACTTACTGCTATCAAGTGCTTGTTGCGGATTGTCTAACAACTTTATTGCTACAGAATCGCGTTCATCCACCAAGGCAGGAAAAGCTTTTATTTCATAACCTGCCTGCATTTTAACGTACTCTCGCGGTAACTGACCGAAACTCCATTCAGTAAGTTTATCCTGCTCTATGCCCTGCTCTGCAACCTGGCTTAAACTTTGTTGAACTTCCCCTTGTAAGCCTTGTTTTAACACACTAAGTGAACGACTTTGCTGTATGGTTTTACCACTATCATCAACCACTTTAAAATTCATTTTTAAGTGCGTTGCAATACTGGTTAAATCCCAGGCATCCTCAGGAATTACAATGCCTGACATTCGCTTAAGCCGATTTGCGAGGGCGTCTAACAGCTTGCCATCCTCTGGGGATATACTCTGCATTAGTGCATCGGCATAATTGGGTGCAGGCACAAAGTTACGGCGGTATTGCTTTGGTAACGACTTGATAAGTGCAACCAATAACTCATGCCGCAGTGCAGGTATTAACCAGTCAAATCCGTAGTCTTCAATTTGGTTTAGCAAAGCCAATGGCACGACAACACTGACACCATCATCCACTTCGCCAGGGGCAAAATGGTACTCAAGTGGTAAGGTTAAATTACCCTGGCGCCAGGTTTCCGGAAATTTGTCAGCCGTAATATCACTGGCATCACGATTTAACAGGCTGTTGGGATCGAAATTAAGATATTGCGCATCTTCAGCACGTTTTTTCTTCCACCATTTCGCAAAGTCGATGCGGTTATTCGCCCATTGCGGTACACGTTCAGCATAGAATGCAGCTAAACTGGCTTCATCAACCAGAATGTCACGCCGACGAGATTTGTCTTCCAGCGCAGTAACGTTATCAATTAATTGCTGATTGTGTTGTAAAAAAGTCTCGTTGCTACCCAGTTCCTGATTCACAAGCGCGTCACGAATAAACAGATTATGACTCACTGCGGGATCTAGCTTGCTAAATAACACGGCGCGTTTGGGCACGATAACCAAACCGTATAAACTGACTTGCTCGTAAGCAATAACAGCCCCCCGTTTTTTCTCCCAATGTGGCTCACTATAATTTCGGTTTACTAAATGCTGAGCTAGTGGCTCTATCCATTCTGGCTCTATTTTAGCCAACGTTCGGGCATATAGTTTGCTGGTTTCTACCCACTCTGCAGCGGCAACCCACTTAGGTTTGCGTTTAAATAAATGGCTGCCAGGAAACACAAAAAACCGTGTCTGGCGAGGGCCAAGGTAATCAGATTCTGTGTCTTTAAAGCCAATTTGGCCAAGCAAACCGCTTAAAATAGCTTGATGCACCGGCATATAACTGGCGGGCTGAGTGTTTAACTTGTAGCCCTGTTCCTGCATGAGTTGGGTTAATTGGCCAGTTAGATCCTGCCACTCTCGCACCCGCAAATAATTTAAAAACTCTTGCCGGCAAAGACGTCTAAATTGATTATTACTCAGGGCCTCTTGCTGTTCCTGCAAGTAGTACCAAAGCTTTAACCAGCTGGCGAAATCGGAATCAGGATCAGCAAAACGTGCATGACTTAGATCGGCTTTTTGCTGCTTATCTAATGGTCGCTCCCGGGGATCTTGAATAGACAGTGCCGCACCTAATACCAGTAACTCATTCAGGGCGCCGTTATCGGCACCCGCAAGCACCATACGGGCTAATCGCGGATCTATTGGTAACCGTGCAAGCTTTTTACCAAGTTCTGTTAGCCTTAAGCCTTTATTACTGCCTTGTAACTCTATAGCGCCAAGTTCTTCCAGTAATTTAATACCATCATTAATAAAACGACTATCTGGCTTTTGTAAAAAAGGAAAAGCGGCTATATCGCCAAGCCCCAGCGCCAGCATTTGCATAATAACTGAGGCAAGATTAGTGCGCAGTATCTCCGGATCGGTAAACTCGGCACGCCCGTTAAAGTCTTCCTCGCTGTATAAGCGAATACAGATCCCCGCGGCTACGCGTCCACATCGCCCCTTGCGCTGATTCGCACTGGCCTGGCTTATCGCTTCAATTGGCAACTGTTGTACCTTTGAACGATAACTATAACGCGATAAACGTGCCGTCCCGGGGTCTATTACGTAACGAATGCCGGGCACGGTTAATGAGGTTTCGGCTACATTTGTGGCTAATACAATGCGTCTACCACTATGACTTTGAAATATTCGATTTTGCTCCGCTGAGCTCAATCTGGCGTACAGTGGCAATACTTCTGTGTGCGGTAACTTTAATTTATCCAGAGCATCGGCGGTATCACGAATTTCGCGCTCACCGTTAAGAAAAATTAAGATGTCGCCCCGCGGCTCGCGGTAAAGCTCGTCTACCGCATCAAAAATACCCTGTAGTTGGTCTGCATCTTTGTCGTCTTGCTCACTGACTGGCCGGTAACGGGTCTCTACCGGGAAAGTACGGCCTGACACTTCAATAACAGGTGCATTGAAAAAATGTTTGGAGAAGCGCTGCGGGTCAATAGTTGCTGAGGTAATGATCAGCTTTAAATCTGGCCGTTTTGGCAGCAATTGCTTTAAATAGCCTAACAGAAAGTCAATATTCAGACTTCGCTCGTGCGCTTCATCAATAATTAGCGTGTCGTATTGGTTTAAAAACCGGTCTTGCTGAATTTCTGCCAGCAAGATGCCGTCGGTCATCAACTTTACAAAGGTGTTGTCGCTGGTGTGATCGCCAAAGCGGATTTTATAGCCCACCTTGTTACCCACCTGACATTTTAACTCTTCAGCTATACGATCACAGACGCTGCGCGCTGCCAGTCGACGTGGTTGGGTGTGACCTATCATGCCAGCCACGCCACGACCAAGTTCCAGGCAAATTTTCGGAATTTGCGTGGTTTTACCCGAACCGGTTTCACCCGCGATGATCACCACCTGATTAGCAGCAATAGCGGCTTTAATATCGTCCTTTTTCTCAGAAACCGGCAGCTGAGGTGGGTATGTTACAGTGGGCAAAGCTTTAGCACGAGCGGACCGCAATGCTTCTGATCGCGCAGTGTCAGCTGCAATACGTTGCAATTGCAACGTCTTTTTTTCTTCAGACAGCGTCTTACAGTTTTGCAAACGCCGGCGCAGACGAAACTGGTCTTTTAACAGACAAAGGGAAAGACGAGAGTACAGATCAGATATAGAGATAACAGCTTCAGACAAAACAACGCCCTCATTAACAGAGGGCGACATGCTACCAAGAGCAGCAGGTAAAAATCCAGCGCTAACGCTATCCTACCTTACCATAATGCGAATGTAGCTCTTTATCGATGGCTGCCAACACATCAGACCGTGTAATAATACCAAGTAGATAACCATCATCATCAACTACCGGATATAATTTAGGCTTAGCTTTAAGCATTATTTGCGCCAAATCGATAATCCCATCGTAATCTTTAACGGTTAGCACTGCAGTATTCATCACGTCGGCTACCTTTGCCGATTGCTGATCGTGATACGTTGACATCAGCATCCGTTGCAAGCAATCTTGTTCAGAAATAAAGCCAATGATTTTCTTATGGTTATCGACAACAGGCCCACCGGTTTGACGGCCTTTAATCAGACGATCAACGGCCATTTCTACCGGCATATCTGCGGTAAACGTAACCGGATAACGGTGCATATAATCTGCCACTTTGAGTAAATCCATGCTTCCCCCTGCACAATTATTCCGAGCATCAGGCTCTGATTAAGGTTAGCCGAATTTACTGAGTTTGCTGGTTAAATTACTCCTTAGCGGCAAAAATTTCACTATGCATTTCACCGCCTTCAGTTTTCATTGCCCGGTACATACCTTGGGTATTAAACGCCCAGCTGAGCTCACCTTTTTTATCTACAACAATGACACCGCCATCACCACCAACACTTTTTAATTCTGCCAGTACTTCTTGCGCCGCTTTTGCCGCAGACTTGTTCTGATATTTCGCTCTGGCGCATATCTCACTGGCCACTTGATAGCGAATGAAAAACTCACCGTGACCGGTTGCTGATACGGCACAGCTATGATTATCAGCAAAATTACCGGCACCAATTACCGGTGCATCGCCAATACGGCCATATCGTTTTGCCGTCATACCACCGGTGGATGTTGCAGCAGCAAGGTTGCCATTGCGGTCAATCGCTACTGCCCCTACGGTACCCATTTTCCAGGCTGGGTCAAAAGTGGCATTCGCCTGATGAGGCAATGATACTAACGCTTGCTTCGCACGTTTAAGTGATTCATAGCGAAATTCAGTATCAAAATAGCTATTTTCAACTAACTCAAGCTTTTGCTCTTGTGCAAATTGCTCAGCTCCCATACCAGACAGCATAACGTGCACTGACTTTTCCATCACTGCTCGGGCTAACAATATGGGGTTTTTTACATTAGTTACACCTGCAACAGCCCCTGCACTTCGATCCAGGCCATACATAATGGATGCATCCAATTCGTGCTTTTCATCAAACGTGTATACCGCGCCTTTTCCAGCGTTAAATAATGGCGAGTCTTCAAGTATCGTCACAGCTGCGGTTACCGCATCCAAACTCGATCCACCGCGAGCTAACACGTCATAGCCCTGATTAACGGCATGTCCCAACATAGCGTGATAAGCTTGCTCTTGTTCAGCCGTCATCATGTCGCGACTAATGGTGCCCGCACCACCATGTATAACAATACCAATGGGAGTTTTTGCATTTGCAACAAGAGAAAATGTAACGAGTAGAGCCAAAAGTAATAACGTTTTCATAGTGGATTCCTGTGCCTGTGTACGGTTATTTTTACTTTATCCATCACTAAATAACAACCAGTCATCCTTTAGTCGCACTGATACTTGCGAAAAACGTCTAAACTCTTTTGATGGTACTGCAATCTGCAAGTATGTTTTAGGAATAAGAATATAGCTATGTATAAAGTGACCATAATTATGTTGTTCCTTGGCTGTTTTGGCTGCCAAAGTACACGGTTGCCACATCTGCAATCGTCAACGTCTGATTTATGGCTATCTGAAGAGCATTTTAGTGGCGACGTTTTCGCAATAACGTCACCAGATGACATCTTTGCCCTATCTGAACAGACTAAACAGCAGCTTCGATATATTACGGGAAGCAAAAGTCTAATGCCTGAACGTACTAAGGCGGTTATGCACTATATTTTAAAGCTTGCCGACAGTGAACTAGTTTATCAACACTCAGCAACTACTACAGCACAACAAACAATTCAAAACGGCAACGCAAATTGTTTGAGTCTAGCTATTCTCACATACAGTATTGCGCGGGAACTCGGCCTACAGGCTGTGTTTCAGGATGTAAATATTCCGGAGTATTGGACGAGTCAGAATGACACAACGTGGCTAAATGGTCATGTTAACCTTCGAATTAAGCAAAGCTTGATTGCGGATACAGCGTCGTCAGCAATATCCTTTGGCTCGGATATCATTGTAGATTTTGACCCTTATGTGTTGAAAAAACAGTTCCCGAGCAAAACTGTCAGCAAGCAGCGTATTATTGCCATGTTTTACAATAACAAAGCCGCCGAGGCTTTTGCGGATAATAATATTGCCCAAGCCTATCGCTACTATCAGGCGTCAGCCGACGCCGATGCAGAATTTGCGGTAACTTGGTCAAATTTGGCAGTTTTGTATCGACAAACAGGACATTATGCCAAGGCAGAGCTTGCCTATAACTATAGTTTGCAGCTTGATCCTGAGTCTCTCAATACCCTTGCTAATATAGCTTTTCTCTATCAACACATCGGTGACACTAAAAAAGCGAAATTGCTACAGCATCAAGTAGCAATGAAAAGACAAAATAACCCTTATTACTATGTAATGTTGGGAAATGAAACGCTACAAGCCAAATTATACGACAACGCAAAAACGTACTACCGGCATGCCATCAAGCTCAACAATAAAACACATGAAGCGTATTTTGGGCTGGCTGTTGTGTATCTTGAGCTTAATCAAAAAGAAGAAGCAGCTTATTATTTAGGGCGGGCAAAACGAAATACGTTATCTGAAAACGAACAAAAACGTTATCAGTCTAAACTGGATGTCTTGAACCAAGTCGCCAGACATTATTAGTGGTTAGGTAACGACGCCCCGTTGTTCTGATATTCCTAAACTAAGCACCAAAGGTTCTGGACTTTGTTGAACAGCCACGAAATCTTGTTTTGTTTTCAACCCCTGCCAATTAATCTGAATAAGACTTTGCGCCACCGCCCCCCCCAAACTGCCACCAGGACCCAGCAAAATAATATGCTCAGGTGCAAATTCCTTAACCGCCACTTGCAGTGCTTTACTGAAGTCATAGGTCTGGCACACTTGCTGCTTTAACGTATAGCGCTGCAGCAAAGTTAAATCGCTGCCATAAGGTGTCCAGACGTGACCACAACCATCGATCAAGGGTACTTGAGGTTGGTTAAATCGTGCTGCGGGCCACAGTGACAAAGCTCTATCTGACGCCATTTGCATTAACTCGGTATGAAAAGCGGCATGTCCTTGCAGCAAAAGCGGAAAACGCTCATCACAAGGCGGCAATGCCAACATGGCATCTTTTACCGCACGTTCGCTACCCGCGATAACGGCATAGCCACCGTAGACAATTGACATAAACAACTCGCCATTATGTTTAAGCAATTGCTGCTGAACCAAAGCCGCTCGCTCAGCATCTGGCTGCCAATGATCATTAATCACCGGATAAATAAACTGCGCGCCTGCTTCACCTGCCGTTAGCTGTGCCATATCGGAAACTAACTGCATACCACTTTGTGGCGTTATTACCCCTGCGCAGCTAAGTGCGGTATACCAACCCATTGAGTTCCCTGTTACCGCAACCACATCAAAACGTTCTTGGTTAATACTTTGAAAGTCGGCAAAACCAGCTGCAAAAATTAACCCCGCAGCATTTTCTGCATTTAAATGCGATGTTCGGCTGAATATGGCTTGGCTATCTAAATAAGATATTGTTGCTAAACCTGAAGCTTCTCTAACCGCATCAAATTGCGCTATCAACGCTTTGTCGTTAAAGTTTTTAGCAATGTAACCCAGCTCAGCCTTATTATATGTTCCGCGCCCCGGACAGACCACCAATGCTGTTTTCTTCATAACATCACCTGCTCAGACTGAATCGAAAGCATTGCAAGTGCCTTTTGAACAATTTGCAGTTTAGACGGCAACACCGCATAGGCAGCTGCGCCTAAAGGAATAAAACTATCCTCTGCACATAAACGCTGTACCATAAAATGTCCTGGCTTAGCTTCATGCAAAGCCGTAAACAATTCTTCGCTAAGTGAACCACGACGACGGCACTCATCGACAATAAGTACGTTTTTGCAACCGTGTAAGGCATTCACAATCTTATCAATATGCAGCGGCACCAAGGTCCTTAAATCCAGCACTCGAAGACGATAGCCTGTAAGCGTTAACTCCTGCTCAGCCTGACGACTTAAAAAATAGCCGTTGCCATAGCTAATAATGGCCAGATCTTCACCATCACCGTAAACTGCAGGTTCACCAAAATCTGGTAAAGGTGTATCAGGAGATGGATAATCGCACAACCACATGCCATCACCAGCAGTGACTAAATCACGGGTCATATACAGTGCAATCGGTTCAAGAAAAATAACCAGCCGCTTTTGCTGATGTGCAAGTTGCACGGCTTGACGTAACAATAACGCGGCATCATACCCGTTAGATGGACACAGTAAAATTAGACCAGGAATATCACGAAACACAGCAAAAGAGTTATCATTGTGAAAATGCCCACCAAAGCCACGCTGATAAGCTAATCCTGCAATACGAATCACCATCGCATTATGATATTGACCGTTAGAGAAAAACGGTAAGGTTGCAGCTTCGCCACGAATTTGATCTTCCGCATTATGGACATAAGCCAGAAACTGAATTTCCGGTATCGAAACAAAACCCTGCTGCGAAAGACCAATCGCCATGCCAAGAATACTTTGTTCATCAAGCAAGGTGTTGATCACACGGTTGCTACCAAAAGCATGGACTAAGTGCTGCGTCACACCGTAAACACCGCCTTTCTTACCGACATCTTCGCCGAAAACCACGGTATTGCAATATTGCGACAAGACATCATGCAGCGCCCAGTTTAACAATTTCGCCAGGTGTTGTTTTTTACCCATGTTGTGCTGATCAAAAGCAAATAATTGCTTGCGCGATTCGACATCGGGTAGTTCAGGCAATGGTTGCATTGGTCGCTGCGGTGCTATTGATGCCATGACTTGAGCCGCAGTATTAAGCTTAGGCTGGTTACTGGCAACCTCTGAAACACGGGCAATTTGGGCTACAACAGCATTAAGCTGTGCTAACAACTGTTCGGCAGTTACATCCCCAGTCGCTAATAATGCGGCGGTGCTGCTAAGTAACGGGTCAAGCTCTAACTCAGCCTCAATTTGTGCTTTAGTGCGATAAGCAGCTTCTGCATCAGCACCGGCATGGCCGAATAGTCGTACCGTTGATAAATGCAGTACAGCCGGTTTACGCTTACTTCGAACGTAATCAGCGGCACGGCGCGCAACATGATAACTTTGTGCCAAATCCCGGCTATCAGCGGCAAAGTACTTTAAAGCAGGCCTGTCTGCCAGGTCTTGCTCTATCCAACCGCTTGGCGTAGGAGTAGAAATACCAAGCCCATTGTCTTCGCAAACAAACAGTATTGGCACCGGTACCTGTTGATAGGCAGCCCAGCAAGCTGAATTAATTGCACCCTGCGCCGTAGAGTGGTTGGCAGAGGCATCACCAAAGCTACACATCACTATGGCATCATGTGGCCATTGGCCGTTTAGCCCTAAACGCTTACTTAAATCTATCGCAAACGCCGCGCCAACGGCTTTGGGTAGCTGCGAGGCAATAGTACTTGTTTGCGGTGGAATATTTAACGCGAGACTGCCCAGCACCTTATGACGACCGCCGGAAATTGGGTCATCGCTGCTGGCACAGAATGACAGCATCATGTCATACAATGGCGTACTGCCCGGCAATTGTTTACTGCGTTCGATAAAGAAAGCGCCACTACGATAGTGTAAAAAAGCAGGGTCAGTAACACGCAATGCCGCGGCTACAGCGGCATTGCCTTCGTGGCCAGCACTACCAATGGTATAGAAACTCTGACCTTTAGCTTGTAATAAACGCGATTGCAAATCGAGTAACCTGCTACAGAGTTGGCTATGCCACAGCTGATGCAACGTAGCAAAGTCGATATTATGGCTGCTGCTGTGCGACGGCAACTTTCCACTTTTCAAGCGTTCACGGTATTCAATTACCCAGGGATGCACGATGTCTGACATTAGGCTTACTCCGTTGAAAACAAACTCGCTTAAACGCCGCTAAAAGCCTGCAAACCAGTTTGTGCCCGACCTAATATTAGTGCATGCACATCGTGAGTACCTTCGTAAGTGTTTACCGCCTCAAGGTTCATTACATGACGAATGACATGGTATTCATCAGCAATACCGTTGCCACCGTGCATATCACGTGCTACCCGGGCAATATCTAATGCCTTGCCACATGAGTTTCGTTTTATTAAAGAAATGGTTTCAGGGGCCAACACGTTTTGGTCCATCAGCCTGCCAGCTTGTAAACACGCCAATAAGCCGATGCTAATTTCGGTTTGCATATCAGCCAGTTTTTTCTGAATGAGTTGGTTGGCAGCCAAAGGGCGGCCGAACTGATGCCTATCTAGCGTATATTGCCGAGCGGCATGCCAACAAAACTCAGCCGCGCCTAGTGCGCCCCACGCGATGCCATATCGGGCTTTGTTTAAACAACCAAAGGGGCCTTTTAAGCCACTTACGTTAGGCAGCAGCGCATCATCGGAGACCTCAACGTTATCCATGACTATTTCACCGGTAATAGAGGCTCGCAGAGAAAATTTGCCTTCAATTTTGGGTGCCGATAACCCTTTCATACCCTTTTCTAGCACAAAACCGCGAATATCACCGTCTAATTTAGCCCACACCACAAACACATTGGCAATCGGTGAATTAGTGATCCACATCTTACTGCCATTTAGCACATAACCGCCGTCGACCTTTTTCGCCGTTGTGCGCATGCCCGCAGGATCAGAGCCTGCATCCGGTTCAGTTAAACCGAAACAGCCTACCCACTCACCACTGGCTAATTTCGGCAAATACTTCATGCGCTGCGCCTCAGTGCCATATTCATATATGGGATGCATAACTAATGAAGATTGCACGCTCATTGCACTGCGATAACCACTGTCTACCCGCTCAACTTCTCGCGCAACCAAGCCATAGCATACGTAGTTCACATCAGAGCAACCGTACTTTTCAGGCAAAGTTGCGCCAAGCAATCCCAACTCACCAAGTTCAGTCATAATTTCGCGGTGAAAATGCTCTTCACGGTTTGCCATAAGTACACGTGGCATCAATTTATCCTGACAATACTGATGAGCACTGTCGCGTATCATCCGCTCTTCTTCTGTAAGCATGCTGCTGAAAGCAAACGGGTCCTGCCAATCAAAATGTGCACGTGACATAGCTAATTCCTCAATAAAACCAGCGAAATATAATTATTATGGCCAGATTAGCCTGCTTTAATGTAGAGTTAAAATATAATAATTCTGTATCAGGTATAGTTTTAACCTATGGACATTCGTCAGTTAACATACTTTGTTGCCGTGTATGAACATGGCAGCATTAGTTCAGCTGCCAGACAGTGTTGCGTAGCGCAACCGTCTCTGTCTTCTGCACTACGACAGTTAGAACAAGAGCTTGAGGTCACGCTATTTATCCGACTACCAAAAGGTGTTACGCCCACTGAGGATGGTGAAAAGTTATACGGCCACGCTGGCCGTATACTGAATCAGTTACAATCATTAAAAGCATCATTCAACGAACCTGTCGCCAGAATACGATTCCGCCTGGGTTTGATAAAAGCACTAGGTGTAGAACGCATGAGTCATTTATTAAGAGAATTCAGCACCAGTGTACCTGGGCTGGAGCTGCATTTGGTTGAGCCGGATGAGATATGTGAGGCGCGAATTATTACAAGACAGTTATTAAAAGCAGGGGAGGCTTTTCAGCCTATCTGGCAGGACAACTACTTGCTTGCCCTGCCCCCGGGTTCTGCGTTGATATTGCAGGACAATATCGCTTTAACTGATTTTGAAAATTTGCCACTTATACAACGCTCGCCATGTGATGCCTGGAACACGTTATACCCTGAGCTAGTACGGCGCGGCATCAAACCTGATTTGCGCGCAAACATACAAACCATTGAATATGCTTTAGGACTTGTATCAGCTGGCGTTGGTTGTGCAGTGGTACCCGATTTTGACAACATGAGACAGCGAAATGACATTCTGATTAGACCCATTAATGAACTAAAACTAGAGCGTACTATTGGACTCGCTTACCCGAAAAATACCCATTCAGAACCACTGACAATGCTGAGGCAGTACTGCCAATATGCCAGTAGCAGGCAACACTAGTTTGGTAAAATTCATGTATCAGTATCACGCTAAATGCTAGACTTAGAATATATTTTCAATTAATTAAGACTGGATAAGCTATTGTGACAACAACACAAAGCAGTTTTTATTTCCACGACTATGAAACCTGGGGCGCAGATCCCAAACGCGACCGCCCAGCGCAATTTGCCGGTATTCGTACCGACTTTGACCTTAATATTATCGGCGAGCCGGATGTCTGGTATTGCCAGTTAGCCAATGATTATCTGCCGCACCCGCAAGCAGCACTGATCACCGGTTTAACACCACAGCTGTGCAACAAAAAAGGCCTGAGCGAAACTGACTTTATGCAGCGAATTTTGCAGCAATTCAGCACGCCCAACAGCTGTGTGCTGGGCTACAACAACCTGCGCTTTGACGATGAAGTTACCCGCTATAGCTTGTACCGCAATTTTTATGAACCTTATGGCCGCGAATGGCAAAACGGTAACAGCCGCTGGGACTTAATTGACATGGTGCGCGCCTGCTATGCCTTGCGTCCTGAAGGCATCAACTGGCCACTGCGTGAAGATGGCAGCCCGATATTTAAACTGGAAGAACTTACCAAGGCTAATGGCCTGGCGCATGAAAACGCCCACGATGCCTTATCTGATGTCTACGCCACCATTGCCATGGCAAAACTAATTAAAGAAAAGCAACCTAAGCTGTTTAGTTACTTGTTTGAACTGCGTAAAAAAGCCAAAGTGGCTGAGCTGATTGACGTTGCTGGTATGACACCGCTGGTGCATGTGTCGTCAAAGTTTCCTGCTACGCAGGGCTGCGTTAGCTGGATAGTGCCGCTGGCATTTCACCCTACCAATAAAAATTCGATAATTTGCTATAACTTACAAGCTGATCCGACGCCACTGCTGCAAAACGATATCGGCACGTTACAGCAAAAGCTGTACACCAAAACCGCCGATTTAGCCGATGGAGAACAGCGCTTGGGTTTAAAGCTGATCCATTTAAATAAATGCCCGGTGCTGGCACCGGCAAAAACATTGAGCGAAGAGCGGGCGGCAGAATTTGGTATAGACCGTACACAATGCCTTAAGCACCTTGAGTTTTTGCGGCATCACCGTGATACGCAAGCTAAAGCCATAGACCTTTATCAGCAGTTGAATGAATTTCCGGCCGAGACAAACCCGGATTATCAGCTGTATAATGGCTTTATCAATGACGGTGATAAACAAAGAATGCAACAACTGCATCTGCTCACGCCGGAGCTGCTGGCCGTAAATGCCCCGGTATTTAGTGACGAGCGCTTAAACAGCCTGCTGTTTTTGTACCGTGCCCGTAACTACCCGCACAGCCTCAACGACAACGAGCAGCAAAAGTGGCAACGCTACCGCACTGATAAGCTGATGCATGGACTGGATAAACCCAACCTAACGATGGAAGAATTTAGTCTTGCGCTGGAAAACTTAGCGCACGATCATGCAAACGACGAGCAAAAAATGAATATTCTAAAATCACTATATCTTTATGTTCAAAGTCTATAATAAGTTTGACTATAGCGGGATTTGATATTGAAGCCTTATACACGGCAACTTGCATCGTAATTAATAACTTAACATTAAAGAATAAGCCCGCAATGCGGGCTTTTTTGTATTCAAGGACTCATCCTAAGGTGCTTTATAAAGGTTTTTAAGCGATATAAGAACCCCGTTGAACATATAATCACCAAATTGTAGGCATAAAAAAACCCCGCTCGATGAGCGGGGCTTAGTATTAGGAGCCTGGCGGTGAACTACTCTCGCATAGCGAA